>NZ_JBYSXY010000019.1:0-103161 GCF_058782685.1 Pseudomonas sp. FW306-02-D09B | reverse complement strand
CGCCCCAGCGGGAGCAAGCTCCCTCGCCACAACTGCGGTTGTGCCTGAAACATCGGCTTAAGTGAACAGCATTGCGCCATTGGCGGGCTTGTTGTTCAAGGATTTCAAGCACGCCCAACGGTGGCGTGGAGCTTAATGCCCATCGCACGCATCACTTTAATCACCGTGTCGAAGCGTGGCTTGGCGCCTGGCGCAAATGCTTTGTACAAGCTTGCCCGACCAAGGCCTGAGTCATTCGCAATCTGGGCCATACCGCGCGCTTTGGCGACGTATCCAACCGCACGGATGAACTCGTCAGTGTCGCCCTCGGCCACTTCCAATCGAGGGTCACTTTATGCCTTGGTCCTCCACGTGAAACCCTACATAGATAACCAAGGTGTAGAGCCTGCACCCGTAGCAGCTGCCGAGCTCGCGAGGCTGCGTTCGAGGACAGAGTCCTCGCCAACCCTGCGTACGCGATTTACCTGAAAGAAGGTGTTGCTTGATTTTACGACCGCTTCGCGGCCGAACGCAGCCTCGCGGGCTCGGCAGCTGCTACGACGGGTGTTTAAGCTTGCCTACGCAGTGCTCATCAGAGGCTACAACGTCTTGCGTCACGGCCTACACCTACGCCAGAATCCGCCGGCTTGTGCGCTTTTGGCCTTGCTCTTATTGTTTCCGTGTCACTGCTCATCAGTGATCGGGTCTGCAAGCCCGCCGGAAATAACCAGTCGCACAGCAACACCATAAGCAAAGGACGATTTTTTGTGTCCGCTTTATGGCGGCTTTGCGCGGGAGACCTTAGGGTCTGCCGGGTTCCTGGTTTCCCGGTCTTGCAGACCCGCGCTTAGCTGCCACCCATCATCTGCAAGTGATATTGGCAGCTCCTTTGAAACAATCAGGAGCATCACCATGTTCAAACCAACGCCCAACCCTCCCGAAACCGATCCCGTCTCTCCCTACGCCTCCCTCGATTCAAAAGAGCTCCACGCCGCTGCACACCGTGCGCTCGATCACTACCTGGTGCTGCCCGAAACCAAGGCATTGTTAGCCGACCGACGCCCCGGCTGCATTTTCGTCATTGCCCCCGACGTCGACAGCGAAACCCTGCTGGCCCACGCCTGCGAAACCCTCGCCTCAGTGAATGTCATGGCCAGCGATCTGGCATTCGACCTCGAAGGCCCCAAACGCAATACCGCGCTGGCGATTCAGCAGATGATTTCGCTGGCCGAATTGGTGGTGAATCGCGCCCTGGACCAACTCGATCCACCGGATTCACTGGAGTAGAAAGCAACACCGTGGGGCACTTGTGGCGAGGGGGCTTGTCGGAACGCCGCACCGCCCCGTTCGGCTGCGCAGCAGTCGTCACCCCGGCCAACGGAAACTTCCAGATACACCGCGGACACCGGTTTTAGGGTCGCTTCGCGCCCCAACGGGGGCAAGCCCCCTCGCCACAGGTTCTCGGTCGTGTCTGCGAATAACGAAAACCCGCCGCCTTTTCACAAGGCTGCGGGTTTTGTCGTTTCAGATTGATCTCGGTCAGCTAACCCTCGCCACACACTCTCTACCCTTGCGCCTCCATCAAAGGCCAGGGACGGCTCAATGGGAGCCTCCGGCCGCGCATCCTCAGGGAAGAGTCACTCATGCGATCATTGAAGATCATTTTGTTGTCATCGGCGTTCAACGGTTTGACCCAACGGGCCTGGCTGGACTTGCGCCAGTCGGGTCACGAGCCCAGTGTGGTGCTGTTCACCGACGAAGCCTCGGTGTGCCGGCAGATCGAAGAATCGGCGGCCGATCTGGTGATCTGCCCGTTTCTCAAGGATCGCGTTCCGCAACGGCTCTGGAGCAACCCGGATCGCCCAGTGGTGATCATTCACCCAGGCATCGTCGGCGACCGCGGCGCCAGTGCGCTCGACTGGGCCATCACCCAGCAGGTCAGCCGCTGGGGCGTTACGGCCTTGCAAGCGGCCGAAGAAATGGACGCCGGGCCGATCTGGTCGACCTATGAATTCAATATGCCCGCCGACGTGCGCAAATCCGAGCTGTACAACGGCCCGGTGAGCGACGCCGCGATCTATTGCATCCGTGACGTGGTGGAAAAATTCGCCAGCGACTTCGTCCCGACACCCCTCGATTACACGCAACCGAACGTCATCGGGCGCCTGAAGCCAAACATGAAACAGGCCGACCGAACCTTCAGCTGGCACGATTGCGCGCAGTTCATCAAACGCACCCTCGATGCCGCCGACGGTCAACCCGGAGTGCTGGCGAGCCTGGCCGGCGGGCAGTATTACCTGTACGACGCCCACCTGGATTCACGTACCGGCACGCCGGGGGAAATCCTTGCCGTGCAAGACGATGCCGTACTGGTCGCGACCGGCGATCACAGCCTGTGGATCGGCTCGCTCAAACGCAAGGCTCAGCCAGGAGAAGAAACCTTCAAATTGCCGGCGCGGCATGTGCTGGCCGGGCAACTCGATGCAATACCGGTACTGGACGGATCGATCGCCAACCAACCGTTCAACGAGGTGACCTATCAACCGATTCGTTATCGGGAGTCGGGGCACGTCGGTGAACTGACCTTCGAGTTCTATAACGGCGCCATGAGCACCGAACAGTGCCAGCGGTTGGTTGCAGCGCTGCAGTGGGCCAAGGCTCGGGACACCCAGGTGCTGCTGATCAAGGGCGGTCGTGGAAGCTTTTCCAACGGTGTGCACCTCAATGTCATTCAGGCTGCCAAGGTGCCGGGGCTGGAAGCCTGGGCCAATATTCAGGCGATCGACGATGTCTGCAAGGAAATGTTGACGGCCCGACAACTGGTGGTCAGCGGCCTGACCGGCGGTGCCGGAGCTGGCGGCGTGATGCTGGCGCTGGCCGCCGACATCGTTTTCGCCCGGGCGGGTGTTGTGCTCAATCCGCATTACAAAACCATGGGCCTGTATGGCTCCGAATACTGGACCTACAGCCTGCCCCGCGCAGTGGGCAGCGAAATCGCGCACAAGCTGACCGAAGAATGCCTGCCGGTCAGCGCGTTCCAGGCCTGGCAGTTGGGGATGATTCAGGACATTGGCCCGCGCTGCCCCCGCGAGTTCAGCCAATGGCTGTTGCAACAGGCCAAAGGCGCTTTGACCAATGAAAAGTACGCGGCATTTCGCGCGCGCAAAACCAGCATGGACCTTCAGCAGATAGAACACTGTCGCGAGGTCGAGTTGGCCCAGATGCAACTGGACATGGTGCACAACCGCCAGCAGTTCGCCGAGAAGTGCCGCAACTTCGTGTTCAAGCGCAAAACCTGCCAGACCCCGCAGCGCTTGATCGCGCCGTGGGCATTGGAGCGCGACGTGACGCTGATCGCTTGATAGGCCACGTGATCGTTCCCACGCTCTGCGTGGGAATGCAGCCCGTGACGCTCCGCGTCACTGGACGCGGAGCGTCCCTAGAGGTATTCCCACGCAGAGCGTGGGAACGATCTCGCTAGAGCAGCAACGCCACCAGCGCGCTCCAGCCGGTTTGATGGCTGGCACCCAGGCCGCGGCCGGTTTCGCCGTGGAAATACTCGTGAAATAGCACCAGGTCGCAGCTCAACGGGTCGGCCTGGAGTTGCGCGTAGCCGACCATCGACGGTCGGCTACCGTTCTCATCCCGCAAGAACAGTCGGGTCAGACGCTGACTCAAACTGTCGGCTACCTGGGCAAGCGATGCCAGATAGCCTGAACCGCTGGGGTATTCGACCGAAAAATTTTCGCCGTAGTAGCGATGGAACTCACGCAACGACTCGATCAGCAGGTAGTTGATCGGCATCCACAACGGCCCGCGCCAGTTGGAATTACCGCCGTACAAGCGCGAACCGGATTCCGCCGGTTCATAGTCGGCACACAGTTTGTTGCCATTGATCTGCATGCCAAACGGATGCTCGGCGAAGGCTTTGGACAAGGAGCGAACGCCGAATTCGGAGAGGAACTCGGCCTCATCGAGCATGCGCTTGAGCAGGTTTTTGGTGCGCTCGCCGCGCAACAGCGCGAGCAGGATCCGATTGCCTTTTCCAGGCTCGGTCCAGCGTGAAATCAGACTCGCCAGGTCCGGCCGATGATGCAGGAACCCCAATAAACGCTCACGCAAGCCGGGCAACCCTTCGTGCTCGTGCTGTTCCAGCACCTGCACTGCAAACAGCGGCATCAAGCCAACGATGGAGCGCAGGCGCAGCGGTTCGTTGACGCCATCCGGGCGGTGCAGCACATCGTAGAAAAACTGATCCTGCTCATCCCACAACCCTTCAGCGGCATCGTCCACGCGGTTGATGGCGCCGGCGATATAGAGGAAGTGCTCGAAGAACTTCACCGCGATATCGACGTACACCGGATTGCGCTTGGCCAGTTCCAGGGCAATCCGCATCAAGTCCAGCGCATACGCCGCCACCCATGCCGTGCCGTCGGCCTGATCCAGGTGAAAACCGGGTGGTAACGCGGCCGAACGGTCAAACAGCGCAATGTTGTCCAGCCCGAGAAACCCGCCCTGGAACAGGTTGCGACCTTCGGCATCCTTGCGGTTGACCCACCAGGAAAAATTCAGCAGCAGCTTGTGGAAAATCCGCTCGAGAAAATCCATATCGCCGACGCCGGTCAAGGTCTTGTCACGCTGATACACCCGCCAACTGGCCCAGGCATGCACCGGCGGGTTGGCATCGTCGAAACGCCATTCGTAAGCCGGCAGTTGGCCGTTGGGGTGCATGAAGCGGTCTTTGACCAACAGCAGCAGTTGATGCTTGGCAAAACCCGGATCGATCAACGCGTAAGCAACGGCCTGAAAGCCCAGGTCCCACGAGGCGTACCACGGATATTCCCAGGTATCGGGCATGGAAACGATGTCGGAGTTCGACAAATGCCGCCAATGGGTGTTGCGGATGTTCAGCCGCCCAGGCGGTGGCGAGGGTTGTCCGGGGTCCCCGTCGAGCCAGCGATTGACGTCGAAGTAATACAGTTGCTTGGACCAGAGCAACCCGGCCAGCGCCTGACGCTGAACATTACGTGCGTCCGGGTCCGTCATCTGTGCTTGCAGCACCGCGTAATAGTCATCGGCCTCCAAGCGGCGGCGTTCGAACAGCGCCTTGGCGTTGACCTTGGGCGCGACGGTCGGCGCAAAGCGCAGGTAGATGCATTTGTGCGCCAGCCCGTCCAGTTCGAGAACAAAATGCGCCGCGACCCGAGTACCGGCGTCACGCCGAATCGCCCCCGCCACACCGTCGACCAGATAATCGTTGATGCCATCCTTGAACGGGCCGTTGGCGGGCACACCGTCAAGTTTCGGATGATTGGTATGGTTGTCGCAGAACAGCCACTCACACCCCTCCTCGCCCCAGGCACTGAGTTGCCGGTCCGTGAGCATCGGGTGCTGTGCCAGGACCGAGTCACCGGTCAGCGTCAGGCTAGGCATGTGCCGGTCACCGCCCCAACTCCAGGTGTTGCGCGCCCACACCTGAGGCAAGACTCGCAGGCGCGCCGGCAGATCCGAACGGTTGTGCACGGTGACCCGCATCAACAGATCGTCCGGGCTGTTCTTGGCGTATTCCACCGTTACGTCGAAGTAGCGGTCGTCCTCGAACACCCCGGTATCGAGGATTTCATACTCGGTATCGCAAAGGCCTCGACGAGCGTTCTCGGCCACCAGATCGGCATAGGGAAACGTAGCCTGCGGGTATTTGTAGAGCATGCGCATGTAGGCATGGCTCGGCACCCCATCGACATAAAAATACAGCTCTTTGACGTCCTCGCCGTGATTGCCTTCGGCATTGTTCAGGCCAAACAGACGCTCCTTGAGAATCGGGTCGCGCTCGTTCCAAAGCCCCAATCCGATGCACCAGTGCTGGGCCCGGTCGCAGAACCCGGCCAACCCGTCCTCGCCCCAACGATAGGCCCGGCTACGGGCGTGCTCATGCGGGAAATAGGTCCAGGCATCGCCATCGGCGCTGTAGTCCTCGCGCACGGTGCCCCATTGCCGTTCACTCAAATACGGGCCCCACTCACGCCAGCACTCCGCCTCATCACCAACCAGACGCTGGCCTTCGACGGTGTCGAGAATGTTCGTGGCCGACTGTGCTGTCATGGGAACGTCCGTTGTTGTCCGGGATGGTTTGCAGTGTAGAGCGTGGATTCACCCCGGTGCACGCGGCTTCCTGTTCATTCAACTCGAGTTCAGGCGCACGCTTGCTCTACACTGCGGGGCTCTTCACCTCAGCGACTGCTTATGGACATCGATCTCGCCCGTACCTTTCTGGAAATCGTTCGCTACGGCAGTCTTGCGGCCGCCGCCGATAAGCTGCACGTCACCCAGACCGCGATCACCGCTCGGGTACAGAAGCTCGAAAGCCAGCTCGCCAGCACCTTGTTCGTGCGCAACCGCGCTGGCGCTCGCCTGACCGCAGACGGTGAAGCCTTCGTGGTGTACGCCAATCAGCTGGTACAGACGTGGGAAGCCGCGCGCCGGGATTTGCCGTTGCCGGAAGGCTACCGCAATGTGCTGCACATCGGCGGCGAGGTCAGTTTGTGCAACCCGTTGATGCTCAGTTGGGCCCGCGAACTGCGTGAGAAGATCCCCAGCCACGCCTTGCGCACAGAAATCCGCGACGGCGAAAACCTGCTGCGCCAGCTGGAATTGGGCGTGCTGGATGCCGCGCTGGTGTTTCAACCCGAGTACTGGCCACAGCTGCAAGTGGAGCAACTGCTGGAGGAGAAACTCATCCTGGTGCGCCTGCCGTCCAGACCCGAGCCCTACGTCTATATCGACTGGGGCAAAGAGTTCCGGCGCCAGCACGACGCGGCGCTACCGGACAAGGCCAAAGCCGCGGTGAGTTTCAATCTCGGCCCGCTGGCCCTGCAATACATCCTGCAAAACGGCGGCACTGGTTATTTCCGCACTCGGGTGGTTCAGAGCTACCTCGACAGCGGCGTGCTGGAACGGGTGCCCAAAGCCCCGGAATTCAGTTACCCGACCTATCTGGTGTATTCGCGGGATCGCGACTCGGCGGTGCTGCAACAGGCCTTCGGGTTGTTGCGCGAACTGGTCAAGACCGACAGCGACTGGTCGCAGCGCTGGGATCCGTTGATCTGAGCAACATCCACACCCGTTCGGCGTGAATACCCACTCATTCCCGACATCCATTGGCTGAATAATTTCTCCGCGACTAGTCTTTTGTTAATAACAACGACAACAGGTGATCGCGGTGAGGCAAACCACGCAGGCGTTTCGTGCCCGTTACCGGGCCGATATTCATCGGTTCTACAACCCGTGGCTGCACGGCGGTTTTGTGTTGGCCTTCGGTGTGCTGGGCATCACGCTGTTCTGGAGCACCGTGCACCAGGTGCAACCGCTGGAGTGGCTGGCGGTACCGCTGACGCTGTTGTTTTTCAATTTCGCGGTCTACGTGGTACACCGCCACCTGGGCCATCACAAAAAGGCCTTTGCGCGGTTGTTCTATGCCCGACACGCGGGCGATCACCACAGTTTTTTCGCCCCCGGCTACATGACCTACGATTCTGCGCGCGACTGGCGGGTGATTCTGTTTCCGGCGTGGCTGATTGTGCTGCACAGCCTGGCGATCACCCTGCCCGCCTGGTGGCTGCTCAAACATCTCAATGGCAACATCGCCGGACTGTTCGCAGGCTGCATGATCCTTGGCTATCTGGCCTACGAGGTGTTTCACGCCTGCGAACATCTGCCGCCGGGCAATCCCGTCACCCGCCTGCCGTGGATTCGCCAGATGCGCCGCCTGCACGCACTGCATCACCGTCGCGAGCTGATGCAGGAGCGCAATTTCAATATCGTTTTCCCGCTAATGGACTACCTGTTTGGCACGCTGTATTGGGAGGCTGAACCCGATCATTCGCACCTTCAAACAAGACGAGCGCCCATGACCCGCCTGCAACACCGGATCGACATCGGGCGTGACCCGATCTCGGTGCTTGCTTACGCCAGCACCGCGACGCGTTGGCCTGAGTGGCACCCGTCATCGCTGAAAGTCGACGGCCCGCCAGGACCGCTGCACGCGGGGGCACGTTTTGAAGAGGACATTCATGCGGGTGGACGAGCCGGGCATCTGAGCTGGGAGGTCGAGGAGTATTTGCCGGGGCGACGCTGGAGCGCTCGCGCTCAGGGTGATCATGGTCTGGAGCTGCTGCTGACTTATGAATGCGCCAGCGAGGGTGGCAGCACGCGCTTCGTTCGCACCCTGGAATACCGCTTCAGCGGACGACTGATGCGCCTGGCCAATCGACTGCTGCTCAAGCGGCGTATCGAGCACGAATCGGCAGCCTCGATGCTGGCCTTGCGCGACATGGCGCAACAGACGATCCCGGCCCAGACAGGGGCAATCGCCTGATACGCAACACTCAATGTTGAATCAACGCTTGCAGGCGGGCTGCCAAACAAGGGGGCGACACCGCGCCCCCCACGGTGGTCACGTTCTGACAGAACCGTTCAAACTCCGGGATATTTCGTCTTTGATTGAAAGGCGCTTTGCCTTGAGCTTCCTCAATTCGTCATCTGCCAGAGCCTGGGCTTCTGCCTCCAGGACACGCTTGTCGATATCCGAATATTTGTCCAGCAGCGCGTTCAGGTGAGGATCATTTGCACGCTTTTGCTGAATGACTTCCTTTGAGCAGCTCAGGTCCTGATACAGGTCATGATTAACCGGCATGGAACACCTCCGTTTGTTGATCGGTGGCGAACGCCATTGCGTGCGCTCGCCAGTTATCAGAATGGCCTCGCTCGGTGGTCGCTGTCGACTATCAATCAGACCAGCGGCGACCGTTGGTCGGACGTGTCGCTATCGTCACCGCACTGTGTCGGCGCCCTCACCCACCAGAATAGTCTCGTGCCCGCCGTTGTGTTGAGCACCGTGTGTCGGCAACCGGAATATCAGTCGGTGCCGTACATCGGCGACCGCGGCCCGTACAGCAAGCCCGCCGGGTGTCCCGCTGACAGCAGTCGTGCGCTGGTGATACCGGCAATCGGGTGACCAGCGTCGGTGGAGCTGTTGATGACCTGCTTGACCGCTGCGGTGATCAGCGCACCCAGTAAACCGCCTCCGCTGTTGTTGTTACCCTCTTCGCTCGATGCGCTGGCCGAGCCGGTCCACAAGGTCGTGCCCGTCTTGAGGTCCACCAGTTTCGCACTGGCGGTAACCACAGTTGCACTGGAGATCACCATGTAGCGAGTGCCGTAGTCAGTCACGGTAATGTAGAGCGCGGCATCGGCACCGAAGATTTCTTGCAGCTTGTTGGCCGGCGCCTGGTGGATGTCCGCTGGCGTGGTCAGGCCGTTCTGGTGGAACGTCTCGTCGACCAGCGCGATCGGCAGCACGTAGTAACCGGCTTCAGCCAGCGGGTATGTAACCTGCGAGAGCATGCTGTAGGACGCCTTGACGTCCGGAGAGTTGTTCAGCGGCGGCAGCACCAGAATGGTTTTTGGACGGCTTTGCTTGTAAGCCGAGTAGTCTACGGTCTTGGGGCTGACGCAACCGCCGAGGACGGCCAGGGCCAGCAAACCTGCCATCAGTTTCAATGAGCGCGCGATCATTGGGCATCTCCGGTCTTGGCGTTTTTAAGCAGAAAGTTCATGTACGGCGTCGACTCGGGAAACAGGGTCTTCTCGGTTCTGAACTGCTGCACCATCTGATCGTCCTTGCCCAGGCTCAGGTACAACAGCCCCAGGTGGGCGTGGTAGCCAGGCGGCGGTGTCTTGCCGGTGGACTTGATCTTTTGCAGATCGCGCTCCAGCGCTTCGGCCTGGGCTTCCTTGGGCTCTTCGCCTTTGAAATACTCATAAACCTGTGGCTGGTAGCCTTCCCACTGGTAAAGGGTTTTCGGACTGTTGCATCCGGCCAGCAGGCCACTCACCAGCAACATCGACGCCATCGGCGCCCACGACATATAACGCTTGAACATGCTTGTACCGCTCCTTGTCATCGACCTTGATCAGTTGCCCGGTTTCCATGCACCTGAATTCATGCCGTCCACCAGGCGGTTGATCGCCTCGCGCATGGCCAGGTCGAGCACCTTGCCGTTGAGGGTCGAATCGTAGGCAGCAGTACCGCCGAAGCCGATGACTTCACGGTTGGACAAGGCGTATTCACCTGCGCCCTGGGTCGAATAAACGACTTCGGAGGTGCTGATATTGACGATATTCAAGTTGACCTTGGCGTATGCCACCTGGGTCTTGCCACGGCCAAGAATGCCGAACAGCTGGTGATCGCCGGTCTCTTTGCGACCGAACTCGGTAACGTCGCCGGTCACCACGAAATCAGCACCCTTGAGGCGCTGGGACTGCCCCTTGATCGCCGCTTCCTGCTGGATCTCACCCATGTTGTCGCGGTCCAGCACGCTGAAGCGGTTGGTCTGCTGCAAGTGAGTGATCAAGATGGTCTTGGCCTGACCGCCGAGGCGATCCACACCATCGGAGAAGATCCCGCGCATGTAGCTCGAACGGTTGTCGAACTTGCCGACAGCCATCGGCACTCGGACACCGACAAAGGCCTGACTGGCGCTTTCGACTTTGGCTACCGGCAATGCGCGAGAGCTTTCGGTCGCACACCCGGCCATCGCGCCTAATACGGCAATCGCTGCCCCTGATACCACCATTCGAGAGATCATTCTCACTGTGCACTCCTTCTGAAAAACGGTTTATCCCGGCATGACAGCGACCCGCCACTGCGGATTGTGGTGGCGAAAAAGCGATGGGGATTCGAATCGATAAGCGACGTGCAGGACGTCAGCGGGCGGCATTATGCCAAAGTGCCACCACTGATGACAGTATTTATATTTTCTGGCGCCAGCTTTTTGAATGATCATGGCGACTAATGAAAATCCCGGCTGTGCACGCTGATGCCGTTGAGCAGCGGGCTCAAGTCGCTCAAGCGTCCGGCGATCAGGTGCCGGACTTCGCCGACCTTTTCCCAGCGGCCGTCGATCTTGAGCAGTTGCGAGCCGATCAGGGCTTTGCGTTGACGCTCGGCGAGGTCGCGCCAGACCACGACGTTGATGTTGCCAAACTCGTCTTCAAGGGTCACGAAGGTCACGCCACTGGCCGTGCCCGGGCGTTGGCGGCCGGTGACCAGGCCGGCGACGCTGACGTTGCGCCCATGTTCGACCTCCAGCAATTCCCGTGAGCTGCGGCAACGTCGGGCACGCAACTCATCGCGCAACAACGCCAGCGGATGCGGGCCGAGTGTGGTGCCGACGCTGCTGTAGTCGGCTTGCAGGTCTTCGCTCACGGTCGGTTTGGGCAACACCACGCAAGGCTCTTCCTGGCTCGGCAACCCGGCGAACAACCCCAGCTGTTTCTGCACCCCCGCCACTTCCCAGCGCGCGCGATGGCGATCACCGGCCAGCCGACGCAACGCTCCGGCGTCGGCCAGTTGTTCTTGCGCGCGAGCATCGAGTCGGGCGCGCTCGCCCAGGTCGGCGATGTCGATGAACTCACCCTGCAAACGCGCGGCTTCGATGCGGCGCGCATCGTCCTCGCGAAAGCCCTTGATCATCCGCAATCCCAGGCGAATCGCCGGTTGCTCACCGTCAGTCGGCTCCAGGCTGCAATCCCAATTGCTGGCGGCTACGTCCACCGGCCGGATCTGCAACTGATGCCGGCGCGCATCCTGGAGAATCTGGTCCGGGCTGTAGAAACCCATCGGCCAGCTGTTGATCAGCGCACAGGCGAACGCCGCCGGCTCATGGCATTTCAACCAGCAGCTGGCGTAGGTCAGCAAGGCAAAACTGGCGGCGTGGGACTCGGGAAAACCGTAGCTGCCAAAGCCCTTGATCTGCTCGAAGATCTGCGCGGCGAACTCCTCCGAGTAGCCGTTTTTCAGCATGCCTTCGCGAAGACGCTTCTGGTGCGGCTCAAGGCCACCGTGGCGCTTCCAGGCCGCCATGGAGCGGCGTAACTGATCGGCCTCGCCGGGGCTGTAGTCGGCGGCCACAATCGCGATCTGCATGACCTGCTCCTGAAACAACGGCACGCCGAGAGTGCGTTTGAGCACGGCCTCCAGCTGTACCGAGGGATAGGTTTCAGGCTCTTCCTTGTTACGTCGCCTCAGGTACGGGTGCACCATCCCGCCCTGGATCGGGCCCGGACGGACGATGGCCACTTCGATCACCAGGTCATAGAAATTCTCGGGTTTGAGCCGGGGCAACATCGACATCTGCGCCCGGGACTCGATCTGGAACACCCCGATGGTGTCGGCGCGACTGATCATCTCGTAGGTTTTCGGGTCCTCGGACGGTATCGTTGCCAGGCTCAGGTCTCGCCCGCGGTGGTAGCGCAGCAAGTCGAAACAGCGGCGAATGGCACTGAGCATGCCGAGGGCAAGAATGTCGACCTTGAGCAGGCCAACCATGTCCAGGTCGTCCTTGTCCCACTGGATGATCGTGCGCTCGGCCATGGCCGCGTTCTCCACCGGCACCAGGCTGTCCAGCGGCTGTTCGGAAATCACGAAACCGCCCGGATGCTGGGACAGGTGCCGGGGGAAGCCGATCAACTGCCGGGTCAGGCTCAGCACCTGGCGCAGCACCGGGCTGTCCGGGTCGAAGCCGCCTTCGCGCAAACGCTCCAGCGGTGGTACATCATCGCTCCAATGGCCGCAGCAATCGGCCAGCGCGTTGACCTGATCCGGCGGTAAACCAAGGGCCTTGGCCACGTCGCGGATCGCACCGGCACCGTGGTAAGTGCTGACCACCGCCGTCAGCGCGGCCCGCGTCCTGCCGTAACGCTGGAACACGTACTGCAAGACTTCTTCGCGGCGCTCGTGCTCGAAATCGACGTCGATGTCCGGTGGCTCGTTGCGCTCTTTGGAGAGGAACCGCTCGAACAGCATGCTCGTCCGGCTCGGGTCGATTTCAGTGATTCCCAGCGCGTAACACACCGCCGAGTTGGCGGCCGAACCGCGCCCCTGACACAGAATGCGCTGGCTGCGGGCGAAGCTGACGATGTCTTCGACGGTGAGGAAGTAACTCTCGTAACCGAGCTCGGCGATCAGCTTCAGTTCCTTTTCGATCAGCGCCATGACCGTGCTGTCCGGCCCTTCAGGCCAACGTCTGCTCAGGCCCTGTTCGGTCAACCGACGTAGCCAGGAAGTCGGGGTCTGCCCTTCAGGCACCAGCTCACGCGGGTATTGGTAGCGCAACTGGCCGAGGTCGAAAGTACAACGTCGGGCAATAATCAGCGTTTCTTCAAGCAGCGACGCTGGGTACAGTTCACGCAACGCCTCAAGGCTGCGCAAGTGCCGTTCGCCATTGGGATGCAAGCGCTGCCCGGCGTCGGCGACCCGCACATGCAGACGAATCGCCGTCATGGTGTCCTGCAATGCACGCCGGCCACGGGCATGCATGTGCACATCGCCGCTGGCCACCACCGGAATCTGCAAGCGGGCAGCCAGGGCCTGCCAATCAGCCAGACGCCGGGCGTCGTTCTGCCCGCAATGCAGCTCGACCGCCAGCCACAGCCGCTCGCCGAAAATACCTTTCAGCCAGGCGCCGTGTTCCAGTGCGTCAACGGCATCTGGCACCCACAACGCCAACAGTCCGGGCAATGGCCCGTTGAAGTCTTCGCGCAACACCCGGTACTGGCCCTTTTCCGTACGCCGTCGGGCATGGGTGATCAGCCGGCACAGGGCCTGATAACCCTCAAGGTTTTCCACCAGCAACACCAGCTTGGGGCCGTTCTCGATGCGCATTTCACTGCCGATGATCAACGGCAATTCCAGCGCCTTGGCCGCTTGCCAGGCGCGGACGATACCGGCCAGGGTGCACTCGTCGGTGATCGCCAGCGCCTGGTAACCCTGACGTTTGGCCCGCTCGAACAGTTCAAGGGCACTCGATGCACCGCGCTGGAAACTGAAGTTCGACAGGCAGTGCAGTTCGGCGTAGCCGGCGCTCATGCGAACCAGCCTTGCAGCCACAGCGGCCCGGCCTCGCCCACCGTACGATAGGCCCAGGCCTTGGAGCCTGTGCGGGTTTCGATCAGGTAGTAATCGCGGCGCACGTCGGCGCCATCCCACCAGCCGGACTCGATGCGTTCCGGCCCCATGAGGATGCGCGCCGTGCCTTCGTGCACGGGTAACGGTTCGGTCAGCAACCAGCCGGGACGCTGTACATCAGGCCGCGCCGGGCAGGCCTGAGGCTGTGCATTCGGCAGCCAGGCACACTCCGGCCGATGATCGGACTGAAAACCCAGGCCCTGCACCGCCTCATCCCCGAGCCGCGCACGCAAGCGCTCGCGCAGTTGCTCCCAGGGCAAGGACTGTTGCGGGCGTTCGTCGAACAGCTCCCGGCGCTGCGGGACGAAGCTCGGCAAGTCCTGCGCCGACAGCCGAAAACCGCGCACCGGCGCCTCGACCTGCACCTGTTCCAGCCGACCGCGCGCGAGTTCGAAGAGCATCGCTGGGTCGCGCTCGGCGCTCAGCAGGCCGACCTTGATCAGCGTGTCCGGCAACCCGGCGTGTTCCAGATGCAGGTCAAAGCGCTGCACGCCGCTGTCCCGGCCACAGAGGAACGCCGAGAGATCACCGGTCAGCCGGCGCAAGGGGAACAGCAATGCCTGATGGGATTGCACATCGAAATTCAGCTCGATCCGCACATCGAAACGGTCCGGCGGCAGATAAAACCCCAGGGCCAGCGGCCGTTCGCCCAACAAGGTATCGAGGTGCTTGAGCACTTGCGCCTCGAAGCGTCGGGCCAGGGTTTGACGCGGCAGCGCCTGAACCTGGCCCAAGGTGCGCAAGCCCATGCGCGACAGTGCGGTGGCGACCGTTTGCTCAAGCCCGATCCGCTCGACCGGCATCTGCCCGAGCAATTGCCGTAACGCGTCATTGTCCGGCACCGCCAGACCGTCGTAGGCATTGGCCAGGACCCGTGCGGCCAGCGGGTTGGGCGCCGCGACCAGTCGATGGCGAAAACCCAGCGCCGTGAGTTCTGCGCGCAACCGCGCCTCGAACTGCGGCCAAGGCCCGAACAGCCCCAGGCTCGACTCGATTTCAAACAGTACCGCACGCGGGTAATGCACGCTGACCTGGGAGCTGAAGCGGTAGGCCCAGGCGGCGAGAAACTGCTGCCAATGCTCGATTTCGGCCACGTCATAGTCGGCGCTGACAAAGGCCTTGCTCAAGGCCTGGGCGGCGGTCATCGACTGGCCTGGACGCAGCCCCAATGCTCGCGCCGGCGCATTGACCGCTTGCAACACCCGACGCTGCGCCGGACCGCTCAGCAACACCAGCGGTTCGTCAGGATCGCTGCGCTGACGCAACACCGCGTCCAGCGCCAGTTGCGGGAAAAGGATACAGACCCAGCGCATGCCAACCTCACTGCCCGGTGGCGAAGGCAATCGGTGCCGAACGGGCCAGCCCGCCACGGCACTTGAGCACCCTTAACTGCGCAGGCCTTGAATCGATGGCGATGCGCAGGGCTGCCGGCGAAGGATTGATGGCGTCCTTGATCGAGCGATAGGCAAACGCCAGGGTCTGCCCGGTTTCCGCCGCCACCTGCAAACGGCGCAAGGCGCGGTCATCCGCCTGTTGCGGCCAGCACAGCACCGCTCCGCAACTGCCTGAGCGCAGGCATTGTTCCGCCGCCCACAGTGCCTCGCGGTCACTGGCCTGGATGATCGACAATTGCCGCAGATCCACCCCGGCGTTCTGCCAGGCTTGGGGATACGGCACATACGGCGGCGCTACCAGCACCACCCGCTCACCGGCGGTCGTCAGTCGGGCCAAGGTTGGCCATACCAGCTGCAACTCGCCCACGCCCTGCCCGGCGACAAGGATTTCGCTCAGTGCCGCTTCCGGCCAGCCGCCGCTGGGCAACGCCGCGTCCAGTGCCGCATGCCCGGTCGGTTGCGGGCTGATGCTCGGCGGCGCGGGCCGGCCTTTCCAGACCTGGCCGCCATTGAACAGCGTATCCAGCGCAACGACGGCGCCCATCACCCTTGCCTCACCAGACCGCAGAACACCCCTTCAATCGCCAGGTCCTGATCGGCGGCGACCACAATGGGGCTGTAATCCGGGTTGCGCGGCAGCAACCGCACGCTGTCCCCTGCCCGCTCAAAGCGCTTGATGGTGACTTCGCCCTCAAGCCGCGCAACGACGATCTGGCCGTTCCGCACCTCGGCACTGCGGCGCACGCCCACCAGATCACCGTCGAGAATGCCGTCGCCGATCATCGAGTCGCCCTGAACCCGCAGCAGGTAGTCCGGTGTGCGCGAGAACATTGCCGGATCCAGCCACAAGCGGCTGTGCACCTCGGCATCGACTCCCATCGGCACACCGGCGGCCACCCGCCCGAGTACCGGGATGTCCAGCAACTCGGGGCGACGCGGCTGATTGAGCAAGCGAATACCGCGGGCCTGATGCGGATTGACCTCGATAAAACCGGCTTCGGTCAGTGCCACCACATGCTTGCGCGCCACGCTGCGTGAGGCAAAACCGAACGCCTCGCTGATTTCAGCGAGGCTCGGTGACTGGCCTTGTTGCGCGATACGGTCGCGGATGAAGGTCAGGATGGCGGTACGGCGGGGAGTCAAAGTCGTCATGGAGTACATTTGTACTCCTATCGGGTTTTCCTGACAATAACCGCCAGTCGTAACGCTTAGCCCAAGCCGCGCTGGCGCAGAAAAACCGAAATGAAATCGATGAAAGCCGCCACCTTGGCAGTGGCGCGACGGTGACTGGGGTACACCGCCAGGATGTGCGAACCGAACGCGTCCGGATCAATCTCGTAGTCGGCCATCAACCGCACCAGCCGGCCATCTGCCAGATACGGCGCGGCACTCCACAGCGGTGCGTGCAGCAGCCCGCGTCCCGCCAGCGCACTGGCCAGCAGCAAGTCATAATTGTCGCTCTTCAGGCGCGGCCGCGACGGCTGGGGCAAGCTGAGCCGTTGACCGTCGCGCTCGACCCACCAGAATTCACGGCTCAGGGCCGCATGGCGATAAAGCAGCCAGTGATGCTGATCGAGGGTCTGCGGCGTCACCGGAACCGGGTTGCGCGCCAGGTAATCCGGGCTGGCACACAGGGCCAGGCGATTCTCACCGACGACTCGGGCGATCTGTCCGGGCAGGTCGTCATGACCTTCACGCAACGCCAGGTCGTAGCCGCTTTCGAGCAGATCGACGAACTCATCGCACAGGTCGATGTGCAAACTGATTTGCGGGTACTCATCGAGAAAGCCTGCGCACGCCTCGTCGAGAAAGGCCCGACCAAAGGCCAGCGGCGCAGTGATTTTCAGTGTGCCCTGCAAACCATGCTGCACCTGCAGGATCTCTTCGCTGACCTCTTGCAGGCGTTGCAACACCTGACGCGCGGTCTCCAGATAAAGCCTCCCGACCTCGGTCAATAAAGTGCGCCGCGTGCTGCGCTCGAACAAGCGCGCACCCAGTTCAGCTTCCAGATGACTGACCGCTTTGGTCAGCGCCGACGGGGTTTTGCCCAGTTGCTGCGCGGCACGGCTGAAGCTGCCGTGCTCTGCGGTCGCAACAAACATTTTCAAGGCACTGAGCGTGTCCATGGTTTTTCCATTCAGGCAAAAGGGTTTTGCTGGTTTCAGGTGTTCTGCCCAGCGTGCCAAGCCACTAGTCTCGCTGCCAGACGAATAAAAACAAGGCATCCCGCATGAATAGAGTTATCCCGACACTCCTGAGCTGCGCCGTGGCTTTTGCCTCGATGGAAGCCATGGCCGCCGCCGATTTGGTATTGATCAACGGCAAGATCTTCACTGCCGACCACGCCCAACCCAAGGTCCAGGCCCTGGCAGTGGAGGACGGCAAAGTGTTGCAGGTCGGCAGCGACGCGCAGATCAAGGCATTGATCGAGCCCTCGACCCGGGTCATCGATCTGGCGGGTAAAACCCTGATGCCCGGCCTGATCGACAGCCATTCACACGCGATCTTCGGCGGCCTCGAACTGGCCTCGGCCAACATGGAAGATGAACAGGTCAGTCTCGATGAGCTGGAAAAACGTCTGCGCGTCTGGCGTGAAGACGGCAAGGCAAAACACGGCGATGTGTTGAGCGTGGCCGGCATGAGTTCAGCCTATTGGGCGCAAGCCGAGGCCTTTGCCCAGCGTTTCAACCAGGGTGAATGGGCGCAGGTGCCGATCGTATTCATCGGCAGCGATCACCACACCGCCTGGGCCAACAACGTGATGCTCACGCGGGCCGGGATCAATGCCGCGCTGATCAACACCCTGCCCGCCGCCGAGCGCGGCACCATCGGCCGCCTGGCGAATGGCGCGCCCAACGGTTTTCTGGTGGATGCGGGTTGGGACCGGGTCGCTTCGGTCATGCCCAAAGCGAGTCCGGCAGACCTGTTGCGTGCAGCCCAGGCCGCGTTGCAGTCCAACAACAGTTTGGGCATCACCGCCTGGATGGACCCGGCCGCCAACGCCGCGCCGGGGGAACCGGTGTTCGCCCTCAAGCCCACGGAAAAAACCGTCGGCGTTCTGCCGGTGTACAAGGCGCTGTCTGAAACCGGGGCAATGAGCGCGCACGTCGCCGCGCTGCTGGTGGCCAACCCGCGAAGCCGCCCGGCCGACCTGGAAACGCTGGACACGGTGCGCAAGCAGTTCCAGGACATCCCGAACCTGAGCCTGCCCGGCATCAAGATCTTCGCCGATGGCGTGCTTGAGTTTCCAGCGCAGAGCGCGGCGCTGATCGATCCCTACAACAACTCGCACAAACAGGGCGAGCTGCTGATCGATCCGGCGCATTTCGGTGAGCTGGTCAGTGCCGCCGACCAACGCGGCTGGCTGGTGCACATTCACGCCATTGGCGACCGTGCAGTGCGTGAGTCGTTGAACGGCATCGAACAAGCACGCAAAGATCGGCGCAGTGGCGTGACCCACTCCATCACCCACCTGCAACTGGTCAACCCCAAGGAGTTCGCCCGCTTCAAGCCACTCAATGTGATCGCTTCGATGCAGCTGCTCTGGGCCTCGGCTGACGAGTACACCCTGGACATGATCAAGCCGTACGTCAGCGCGCTCGCCTTCCGCTATCAGTACCCGGCGCACTCGTTGCTCAAGCAAGGCGCAACGATTGCCGGTGCGAGTGACTGGCCGGTGTCATCGCCGAACCCGTTCAATGCGATGGCCCAGGCCATCACCCGTGTGGGGCCCAAAGGCGTGTTGAACGCCGCCGAGGGCATCGACCGCGAGAGCATGTTCTACGCCTACACCGTCAACGCCGCCCGCACCATTGGCCTGGAACAGCGGATCGGTTCGCTTGAGCCCGGCAAGCAGGCGGACTTCATTATCGTCGACCGCGATGTGTTCAAGGTCGACGAAAAAGCCCTGCACGACACTCGGGTGCTGAGCACCTGGTTCGCCGGCCGCGAAGTCTATGCCTCCGTTGCACAGTGACATATTGCCAGCGATGACATCCGTAAGACCCGCCATCGCCGGCAAGAGCTGGGCGCCCCCCCAATCCGTAGGAGCAAGGCTTGCCCGCGATAGCGCCCGCAAGACCGCCATCGCCGGCAAGCCGTGCTCCTACGGGATCTGCGTTAGTCTTCAGCCGATGCTCAGTGCACGCAAATCCAGCTGACCGTCCTTGAGCGGCGGGCACCAGTAGTAACCACCGGTGATCGGCCGGCTCATGCGGTACAGACCGTCAACGATACCGTCTTCCAGGCCACTCATGCGGCGCAGTTGAGCTTCGAAGGCATTGAAGGAATGGCCGAAGGCCAGGAACATCAGGCCGGCACGATCGCCTTCGATCCAAGGCATCGAGCGACGCACGATGAAGGCTTCAGGGGTGAAGCTTTCCTGGGCGGTGCGTTTGACGTGAGCGGAGATCGGCGCGTCGTCGAGCTCTTCGTTGTCGCTCTTGCGGCGGCCAATGATGTTGTCCTGTTCATGGGACGGCATCGCATTAAAACCGTTCAGATCATGCTGCCACTGCTGGATCGCGGCGAAGCTGCCACCCACCAGACCGTCCTCACCCTCAGCCACCAGCGCTGCGGCAACGGCGGCTTCGTCGTGGGGGTTTTCGGTGCCGTCTTCATAGCCCGTCAGGTCGTGGCCACTCATGTGACGGAAGGCTTCGTTCATCTGCACCAGGCGCAATGCTGGAGCCAGCGCGACTTCCAGCGCACGGCTGCGGTTAAGCAACTCGCCGCGATCCTCACCGTGCAGCCAGCACCACAGCGCGTGCTGGGTCGAAGGGTTATCGACGCCAACGCCGATCATCGCCGGAAACGGTCGCAGCCCCGCTACTTTCGCGTCCAGTGCATTGACCAGCGACTTGCCAAAACCGACCACCGCCGACTTGCCGTCCACCAGTTTCATCAGGTTGTCGAGCGCAGTCGGCAGAGCTTCGGCGGATTCGAGAGCGAAAAACAAATGACGCGCCTGAGGCGGAACGGGGGTGGCAAGGATGCCCGGCTGGTAGTAACTCATGAGAACTCCTCTGGAAAGGCATGAAGTTTACCCGGCACGCGGCAGTTTGTGTGTGTGTTGAAAGGTGCAAGAGCGGTGCAGACACGAAACTGTGCTGATGTCGCTCAAATCCTCCGTAGCAGTTGCCGAAGCAATCTGATAAAACGATTCAGCAATGCTAATCATGGTGCACATCCCATGCCGAGCCAAAAGCGGCATCAGAATGATGTGTAGCCATCGCCGTCATTCCAGAAAAAGACACGGCTGACAGGTCTTGACCTCGCGGCAGTGTCTGGCGATAAAAACCTTATCCGCATCACCCAATCCAGACGGGGTAGCGACATGAGCACAGAAAACATCCTTGGCAACCTGTTCCCGACCGCCCGCGACATCCCGGAGCAATACCGTCTCGACGAGCAGACCGAGCAACGTGAATACCTCGTCGATGGCGTCCTGAAAATCTGGAACGGCCCTCTGGCAATCGTCCGCAGCCCGGTCTACCTGACCGGCGAAAATGGTGATGAGCAAGTCATTCTCGGCAGCACGCCACTGCTCGACGCCGACACCGCATTAACCGCCCTCGACGCTGCTGTCCGTGCCTATGACCGTGGTCAGGGCAACTGGCCAACGATGCGGGTGGCCGAGCGGATTCAACATGTCGAAGCATTCCTCGCCCGCATGCGCGAACAGCGTGAAGCGGTGGTCAAGTTGCTGATGTGGGAGATCGGCAAGAACCTCAAGGACTCGGAAAAAGAGTTCGACCGCACCTGCGACTACATCGTCGACACCATCAACGCCCTCAAGGAACTCGACCGTCGCTCCAGCCGATTTGAACTGGAACAGGACACGCTCGGCCAGATCCGTCGCGTGCCGCTTGGCGTCGCCTTGTGCATGGGACCTTACAACTACCCGCTGAACGAGACCTTCACCACGCTGATTCCGGCGCTGATCATGGGCAACACCGTGGTGTTCAAACCGGCCAAGCTCGGCGTCCTGCTGATTCGCCCGTTGCTGAAAGCGTTCCGCGACAGCTTCCCGGCCGGGGTGATCAACGTGATCTACGGCAGCGGCCGCGAGACCGTCAGCGCGCTGATGGCCAGCGGCAAGATCGACATCTTTGCCTTCATCGGCACCAACAAGGCCGCCAGTGACCTGAAGAAACTGCACCCGAAACCGCACCGCTTGCGCGCAGCGTTAGGGCTGGACGCGAAAAACCCCGGCATCGTGCTGCCCGAGGTGGATCTGGACAATGCGGTCAACGAAGCCGTCACCGGTTCGCTGTCGTTCAATGGTCAGCGCTGCACTGCGCTGAAAATCCTCTTCGTTCACGAGCAAGTGGTCGACCGTTTCATCGAGAAATTCAACCACAAGCTGGCCTCGCTCAAACCCGGCATGCCGTGGGAAAGCGGTGTGTCTCTGACGCCGCTGCCAGAGTCAGGCAAGGTCGATTACCTGCATGGGCTGATGGACGATGCCGTGAGAAAAGGCGCCAACGTGGTGAACGAAAATGGCGGCCAGGCACGCGGTTCGTTCTTCTATCCGGCGGTGCTGTTCCCGGTGACCACCGACATGCGCGTCTATCATGAAGAGCAGTTCGGCCCGGTGGTGCCTATCGTGCCTTATCGTGACCTGGACACGGTGATCGACTACGTCCTTGAGTCAGACTTCGGACAGCAATTGAGCCTGTTCGGCACCAATCCTGCCGAGGTTGGGCGGCTGGTGGATATCTTTGCCAATCAGGTCGGGCGGATCAACATCAACGCCCAGTGCCAGCGCGGTCCGGACACCTTCCCGTTCAACGGGCGCAAGAATTCGGCCGAAGGAACGCTGTCGGTGCACGACGCGTTGCGGACTTTCTCGATCCGCACGCTGGTGGCGACCAAGTTCCAGGAGAGCAACAAGGAACTGATCAGCGACATCATCCGCGGACGGGAGTCGAGTTTCCTCACCACCGACTATATTTTCTAGAATGCACACCGAGGACACACTGCGAACCCGATGACAGCCTTTCGATCATCTCGATTGCCGCCGTTGCTGCGCCGGTTGCTGCGTCCGCTTCTGGACCCGTACCGGCGCTATCGCAACGCCAAACTGATCCACGCCGTTCGGGTGTCGCTGGGGCTGTTGGCGACGATTCTGCTGACCACCGGGATCCATCTGCCCCACGGTGAATGGGCGTCGGTAACCATGTTGGTGGTGATCGGTGGTTTGCAGCACCACGGCAATATCGGCAAAAAAGCTGCCGAGCGCGCGTATGGCACTCTGATCGGTGCTGGCGTGGGTTTGCTGCTGGTGGCGCAGCAGGCGTGGCTCGGCATGCCGTGGCTGACTTACTTCGGTATGTCGGTGGTCTGCGGGTTCTTCTCCTACCACGCAATTGGCAAGGGTGGTTACACCGCGCTGTTGTCGGCCATCACTGTATTCATCGTCGCCGGACACGGCGATAACCCGGTGACCGACGGACTCTGGCGCACAGTCGATATCCTCATCGGTATTATCCTGGCACTGGCCTTTTCCTTCGCACTGCCGCTGTACGCGGTCTACTCCTGGCGCTACAAACTCGCCAGTGCCTTGCGCGACTGCGCGAGCATTTACAGCCGGATCATCAGTGGCCAATCGGTCACCGATGACCACTACCTCAAGATGCTCAACCGTCTCAACGGGATGATGGTGCAACTGCGCTCGTTGATGCCGTCGGTGTCCAAGGAAGTGCGAATGTCCATGACCGAACTCGACGCCCTCCAGCGCAATTTGCGGATGTGCATCAGCACTCTGGAAATCCTCGCCAACACCCGTCCCGAAGCCAGCGACGAACAGGCCATGGCACAAATGCAACTGGCACTGAAAACCGAGCACCGGCAGGTTCGCGTGTTAATGATTGGCATGGCCCGGGCGCTGCAATCCGGTACGACACAACGCCTGGAGCGCGCGACCGATGAAACCGCACCGCAGACCGCCATGGGCACCCCGGTCTACAGCGCGCTGGACGGTTACCGATTACTGACCCGGCAGCTGACTGCCAACCTGAATGACATGCGCCAGCGCTTGGTGAAGACTGCGCCGCGCTGGAAAATCTGAGCGCTGGTCACTGCGTCGCGACTTTACGGACGCCGTTGCCCCACCCCTGTTGCATACCGGCAGCGGCCAGCAGAATCGCGACCACACCGATCCACTGCAACAGTTCGAGGTGATGGCCGAAGGCGAACCAGTCGACGAAAATCGCCGCAATCGGGTAGATAAACGACAGTGCACCGGTCAGTGCTGTCGGCAGTTTCTGTATCGCGCCGTAGAGCAGCACATACATCACACCGGTGTGCACGATGCCCAATGTCAGCAAACTGGCCCAGGCGCTGGGTTGTTGCGGCAACGCGGAAAAATTCGCCCAGGGTGCAAGCAACAGCACGCCGGTGCAGACCTGAATCAGCGCGATCAAATGCGGCGGTGTGCCGGTCAGGCGTTTGATGATCAGCGCGGCAAAGGCATAAAGCAGCGCGGCGCCCAAGGCCAGTGCAATCCCCAGCAAGTATTCACCGCCCCCCGCGCCCTGCTCGCCATGGGCACTGACGATTGCCAGCATCCCGAGAAATGAAACCCCGAGCCAGAACAGCTTTTGCGCGGTGATCTTCTCGCCGAGAAACAACGCAGCCAGACCGACCAGCATGAACGGTTGCACGTTATAGACCGCAGTGCCGATGGCAATCGACGCTCGTGAGTAGGAGGCAAACAACAGCACCCAGTTACCGACAATCGCGACGCCGCTGAGCACCGCCAACAGGAACGTGGTGCGGGTCAGAATGCCCGGGTGCAGAAAGCCGAACACTGCACAAATCAGCAGCAAGGTCGCAGCACCGAACACGCAGCGCCAGAACACCACGTCCAGCACAGACTGGCCGGAAACCAGCACGAACCATCCGATGGTCCCGGAAATAAGCATAGCGGCGGTCATTTCCAACGAACCACGACGCAGTGTTTTATCCATGATCAGGCTCCTCGATATGAGCCCAAAGTATGCCAATCCAGCGCCGTGCCACTCCAGCGTCAAATGCAGGCTAAACTGCCAGTTCACCTTTTTTATCAAGGCAGATTCCAGTATTTGCCTAATCGGGGGCTGTATGACTGACGACATTGACCAACTGCTGATCGCCGCCCTCATGGAAGACTCCCGACGCTCGCTCAAGGCCCTGGCACAGATCAGCGGCCTGTCATCACCCAGCGTCGCCGAGCGCCTGCGCAGACTCGAAGAGCGTGGCGTGCTCAAGGGCTACACCGTCGACATCGATCCCAAATGCTTCGGTTATCAACTGCAGGCCATCGTGCGTATTCGCCCGTTGCCCGGCCAGTTGCAGAATGTCGAACGGCAGATCCAGGCCATTCCCGAGTTCACCGAATGCGACAAGGTCACCGGCGATGACTGCTTCATCGCGCGCCTGCACGTGCGTTCGATGGAACAGCTGGACACCCTGCTCGACCGCCTCAACAGCTATGCCGAAACCAATACTGCAATCGTCAAGAAGACCCCGGTGAAACGGCGGTTGCCGCCGATGGCGTGAGTGCTGTTTTGTTTCGAACCGCGTAGATTGAGGACTTTCCGGCGAAGGATTGGCGGTATGAAAGCTCAGGCAATGTTATTGGCAGCACTGATGCTCGCGGGGTGCGGCACCATCCAGACAGTGGTGCGCCACGACGATGCGGCCATAAAGAGCCTCAAGGAACAGAAAAGCTACTGCGGCGCCGTCCCTCGAATCTACAGCGGCGTGACCTACGATTTCTGCACGCTGTATGCTCCCCTACGCTCAGGCGTCGACGCGCAGAAATACGACAACGCCACGATTATCGTCTTGATAGACGCCGTTATTTCCGGTGCTCTCGACACTGTGTTGCTGCCCTACACCATTTACCGACAACAGGCCGATGGCAGCATCATCGTCACCGAGTGAGCCCAGCTCGAATACCAGACAACAAAAAACCCGCCGTAGCGGGTTTTTTGCTCAAGGCTGGCGATCAGTCATCGCGGCCCATGATGCCGAACAGCTGCAACAAGCTGACGAACAGGTTGTAGATCGATACATACAGGCTGATGGTCGCCATGATGTAGTTACGCTCGCCGCCATGAATGATGGCGCTGGTCTGGAACAGAATGCAGACCGAAGAAAACAGCACGAAACCTGCGCTGATCGCCAGTTGCAGACCGCTGATCTTGAAGAACATGCCCGCCAGCGTCGCGCCCAGCAGGACGAAGAAACCAGCGGTGATGAAACCACCGAGGAAGCTCATGTCCTTGCGGGTGATAAGCACATAGGCCGACAAACCACCGAATACCAGTGCGGTCATCGCGAAAGCCGAGCTGACCACTTCAGCGCCGCCTTGCATGCCCAGGTAACGGTTGAGAATCGGGCCCAGCAGGAACCCCATGAAACCGGTCAGGGCAAACGCCGACACCAGGCCCCAGGCCGAGTCACGAAGCTTGTTGGTCAGAAAGAAAAGCCCGTAGAAGCCGATCAGCACCACAAACACGTTCGGGTAGCCGACGCGCATCTGCTGAGCGACGAACGCCATCACACCGCTGAATGCGAGCGTAAGGGCGAGTAAGCCGTAAGTGTTGCGCAGGACGCGGCTAACCTCTAGCTGCTCAGCCTGCACGCTGTTATTAACTGCGTAATCCTGTTCGCGCATGGCGACACTCCTGTTGGTTTGAAACGTTCAGTCGCAAAGATCATAACAGACGCTCTGTAACAAGCTACGCAGAGAGTTTGACAGTGTGTTTCATTCAGGTATTATGGCGCCCGCAACGCAATACGGAGGTGTGGCCGAGTGGTTTAAGGCAACGGTCTTGAAAACCGTCGACTGTAACAGGTCCATGAGTTCGAATCCCATCGCCTCCGCCATATTTGTACGTTAGAGCCCTGATTATTCAGGGCTTTTTCGTTTCTGGGGTTTGGAAAAACCTACCAGCCCATACACTGGGTGAGGCATGGCTTTTCGACCCGCGGCTAGTTTTTTGAATATTTTCTGGCGCTCCTGAAGCAACACCTGAAGGAAGCGCAGAGTAAGCGTACGCCCAACTCACCTTGCGTAAGTCAGGCCGGCACCGACTGATGCGGTAGCAGTTGCCCGATATCACTCACCCGCTATGTCGGCAGCCGTGTCAGCACATCTTCCAGATAGGCATACGGATCATGTCCGTTCATGCGTGCCGACTGGATCAGACTCATGATCGCCGCCACCTGCGCCAACTCGTTGCCAAGGCCCCCCCAACACCAAGGCCTGAAGTTGCTCGCTGTCGAGTTCGACTTCCGAGCCGTACCGAGTACCTGCCCAGTGAAACTTGCCCTGATTCAGCCTTCGCGCCGCAAGCCAGATACCCACGCCGTCAAGCACCAGAACTTTCAATCACTCACGCATCAGACTGAAGCTAAACGGCCTGAGCCCTGTTGAATACAGAACTCAGGCCGCTCAGGCATAGACAGATAATCGTCCAACTTTTTGGTCAGTTCAAATTAGGTGGACACCATTGCCTTTGGCGTCGAGGTCAGAAAGGTGAATTGGCCGGACGGTTACCCTTGCTCGGCTCCCGGAGGCCAGGATCACACTGCTTGGTGGCGAACTGCGGGCCTCCAGCATGTCGACCTTCAGGGCGGCCGCGCAGGCGACATTGGAACATTTGAGTGCCGACAAGATTTTTCTTAGCGCCGATGGCGTTGTTGCAGAGTTAGGGCTCTGCGAAGCCAGTGCCGAACAGGCTTACCTCAAAGAAAACATGATCGGGCAAGCGGCACAGACCTTCGTGCTGGCTGACGCCCCAAAATTAGGGCACGCCCTCCAGCAATATTGGTCTCCCCTCAAAGGGCCGCGGACGTTGATTACCGATTCAGGGGCAGATGAATCGCTGCTGGTGCCGTTCCGGGCACACAAAATGATCACCCTTGAAGTAGCCAACAGCTGACTGTTCTATGTACAGGCTCAAGGGACAAGCTTTCTTCTCTCGATAGGGACAGACAAGACGATGCTTGTACGTGTCTCACCGTACGCGTTGATCTTCGCAATAATATTTTCGATATCGGCCATTGACCTGGCATAGATCCTGATCAGATAGGAGTCGTTACCCGTGACGTGCAGGCACTCAACGACTTCGGGTATGTCGTTGAGCGTCGCTATCAATTTGGATTTCGCAGGCTTGAGGGTGGTCATGCCGACGACAGCAGATATGCCAAACCCTAGCTTGGTTGGATCTAACTGAGCGCTATAACCCTTGATGACCCCAGAGTCTTCGAGCTTTCGCAACCGATCAGTGGTGGCGGGAATAGAAAGACCTGCATGCTTGGACAACTCCGTGATGGAAATGCGACCAAAGTCCTGCACCTTCCCCAAGATTTTGATGTCTATACGATCCATGTAAGTTCCCCCGGCAAAAAGTATAAATTTTAATGAAAAGCACGCGGTTTTCATTAAAAAATAATGCACCAAAATAAAGCAGAGTGCTAGTCTATTTGCAGCCCGGCAAAGCCTAACAAGAACCCCGGCAATCAATAGCTCTGAATCCTTAGCGTTACGCACTGCATAATAAAATATTCTCCTCCAAGGATGGTGCTCGTATGGAAGATGAAAAAACAAAGTGTGAAAAAAAGCCCTATTCATCATTCGCGAATTATATTGGAACGCAAGTCCTAAGTTTTCGTGATTTCAAGATGGATCAGATTTTTATGTACCTGGCTGGAGTCGCCCTTTTCTCGGTGGGGGCTAAGCTTTTCATAGTCAGTCAACTGGGGACTGACCCCTTAGATGTCCTGATCATCTCGATAAATAAAATACTCTTGCTTGGAATGGGCGTTTGTTCGGGTATTGTTTCTCTATTCTTTCTGCTGTGGTGGATGCTCTGGAACAAGAAATACCCTCCGATAAGCCCATTTATTACAACCACACTTACAGGTCTGTTGATTGACCTCTGGTCCGTGCTGGGGCTTGGAGAGTATTTGATTGTCAGAGTGAATGAGTACACGATGTTGGCGATGGGTCTGATGCTGTGTGCTTATTCGTCTGCACTGATTATCATGAGCGGTATTGGTATCAGAATCATGGACCTTGTGGTGCTCACCATGGTGTCCAAATGGGCGTGGTCATTCACCAAAGCCAAAATGATAATTGAAATTGGCATCTTTTCAACCGGATGGCTTCTAGGCGGACCCTTCGGTGTGGGAACCATTGCATTCTTGTTGGTCATAGGCCCTCTTATACAGCCATTCATGGATATAAACGCCAGGCGTTTTTCACTTAAGAATTATGGATTGACCCGCGTTTCTTCCGCCTATCAATAACTACCAGGGGATTGCCGCCACTGTGGCAGCGGGATTGTTTCGCCTCGACTATTTCAACCGATGATATTGACAGTAACTTCCGTGAGATGAGGAGTGAGAGATGGACACTACAAAAAATAAAAACTGGACCTTGGAAAGCACGCCTGCAAAGTTGGAAGAAATACTCCCGAACGGCGTTGTAAAGTGTCATCTTTCTCCCCGAAACTGTGTCATTCAGGAGGGTAAAGTAGGTTTTTGCAAGGTGCGCGGAAACAGAGGCGGCCGGTTAGTTACATTGAATTATGGCAAAGGCGTTCACAGCACCGAAGAGACCATCGAAACCGAGGCGGTATTCCACTTTGCTCCCGGAGAGCGAATCCTTTCCCTAGGCAATATCGGCTGCATGCTTAACTGCGGCTACTGTCACAATTGGAAGACCTCCCAGGCCAAGTACGTGACAGATAAAGATGTTTACTACTATACGCCTGAACAGGTTGTAGAAACTGCCTTGAAGCAGGGTATACGCGTTATCTCCTGGACGTATAACGACCCTGTCGTCTGGCATGAATTCATCCTCGACACGGCAAAGCTGGCAAAGGAAGCGGGCTTAATCAATTTATATAAATCAGCTTTTTTTATCAGTGAAGAAGCCATTGATGAACTATTGCCAGTCATCGACATATTCTCCATTTCACTAAAATCCATCTCACCCGAATACTATCGAAAAGTCACAACAGGCTGGGTAGAGCCCGTTCTGGCTGGCATCAAGAAAGTATACGATGCTGGTAAATATGTTGAAGTCAGCACCTTGATGGTTACCGATATCAGTGACGATGAGGATACCGCCAGGAAAATTAGCCAGTGGGTACTGGATGAACTGGGCCCGAATGTACCGCTCCACTTTGTAAGGTTTCACCCTGATTATAAAATGAGCAATAGCATCAGGACGCCCGTGGATAGACTCCTGAAGGCTCGGGACATTGCCCGGAGCATGGGGGTTGAGCATGTTTATCTGGGTAACGTCAATGATGTCGAGGGCACCAATACCAGCTGCAATAATTGTAACGCTCTACTCGTTACCCGCTACGGTTTGAATGCTGAAATAGTCGGATTGGATAGCAACGGCTGCTGTGCCCAGTGTGGGCACGACGCACACTTCAAGTTACTGGGTGAACACAAAGCGAACACGCCTATTGAACTGCGAGAGGCTGCATTGACCTCTTACGAGAAGCGAAAGTTCGAGTGGCATGGGGATATCGTATCGCTGCACGCCCAAGTACTGAATACTGAAGACTTTGAACAGACCGTCTACCTGCGGCGCAACTATACCGACGGGTTCAACAGTGATTGGAAATCACTGACATTGCGGCCGTACGAAAGCTATCGATTTATTATTGCCAAGGCACGAATTGATGAATCAGGCCCTGAAGTCTGGCTTCCCAAGGGGGTGAACTCAAATCTTCATGAAGTATTCGACAGGGCTCACTTCCCAACCGAGTCGATTGAAGAGATTGGTATTTCGCAAAACGACATCACGCCGACCATTGGGTATGAAGGCAAGCAGAACATGTATGAGCAGGTTATCAAACTGGTGAGCAAATCATGAACGTGTCTACTGAAATACTCCATATCAGGGTCGATGACCGAGAGGCCCACCCATCCGTGACGCCTATTTATCAGTGCAGCGCTTTTAGCGCTGACTCGGCGTTCTTCTACTCGAGAAAAGCCAATCCCAATGTGACTGAGCTGGAACAGGTTGTCGCTGCACTGGAAGGAAGCGAATACGCCTTGGCCTACAGCACCGGAATGAGCGCCATCTACATGGTTCTGGAGCTGCTGAAGCCCGGTGGGTCGCTGGTGATCAACAAATATATCTATGGCTGTTCTTATAAGCTGTTTCAGCGATATGCGGCACGTATCGGTGCGAAACTGACGATTCTGGATCTCACCACGAAAAGTGGATTGAAAGAGTTGCCGTTGAACGTGGACATGGTCATTTTCGAAACACCGACCAATCCCTTTCTGAAAGATATTGATATTCATGCGGTCAGCAAGGCGGTTAAGCAAAACAACCCACACGCTCTGGTGGTCGTTGACAACACGTGGGCCACTCCGACATTTCAAAAGCCTCTGAACTTTGGCGCGGATATTTCTCTGTACAGCGCTACGAAGTATTTCTCCGGGCATAGCGATGTCATGGGCGGCCTGGTACTCGTCAACAACGAAATGATTTATACGCGCCTCCTCGAAGGCCGCTTTTATTCAGGCTCAATATTAGCGCCTAATAGCGCATGGTTGCTTCGCAGAAGCATGCAGACATTTAACCTGCGCATGGAGAAACACAGCAACACAACCTCCAGCATGCTCAACTATCTGCGGGAACTGCCCTTTATTGAGCATGTTTATTATCCACGAGTCGATGGTAAACAATTGACCGGCTATGGTGGCATTGTGTTTGTTGATATTCGGCCCGATCTGGTCCCCTTTTACAAAACCTTCACCAGCGCCCTCAAATGGTTTGGGACGGGTACGGGAATGGCCTGTGTCACGTCAATGGTTGCGCAACCCTTTAGTGGAAGCCATGCCTCGATGACTGAGCAGGAAAAAGCGGATATGGGAATTGAAAAGGGTTTGGTTCGATTGTGTTTTGGTTTGGAGGCCCTTGAGGATCTTAAAGAGGATCTGCTTCAGGCATTTGTAGCCATGGAAAATATGGCCGCTCAAAAAAGTGCACTTAACCCTGCGTAACAGATGTTAATCATGAGCAACGAGCCTTCAACGGCTCGTTGCTTTTTAATGGAGAAGCGAGATTGCCCAGCGTACTCGAAAAAACGATATTCGAAGACCCTACTCTGAACGTTATCCATCTTCTAAATTCCATTTCCAGTGAAAATCCAGAGGCAATCTCTCTCGCTTCCGGTCGACCTGACGACAAGCAATGCGACCTGTCCCTCATCGATAAAGGGCTGGCCAGCTATACACGATACGCCGTCGATACGGAACACTCACTCGCGACACTACTTTGCCAATATGGAAAAACCACCGGAATTATCAACGGTATAATAGCCGAACACTTGCAGGTGGATGAAGGCATAAAGATTTTCAACCCTGAAAATATTGTCGTGTGTATGGGGTTTCAGGAAGCTGCTACCTTGACACTGCTATCAATTTTTGAAGGAAGTGGTGTTTTATTAGTGCCTGACCCTGTATTTTCCGGAATAACGGGTATCGCGAAATTATTAAGAATAAAAATTGTACCCGTTCCCGAGGACACCTTCCTCGATCCATCTGCCCTGCGCAAGGTAGCTGAAGATCTTGAGTCCAGGGGGGAAAAGGTAAAAGCGCTGTACGCGATTTCAGATTTTAGTAACCCTACTGCTAACAGCCTTTCCTATGAAGACAGAAAGGCCATGCTCTCCTTGGCCAATGAAATGAATTTTTTTATCCTGGAGGATAATGCCTACAGCTACTTCAGGTACGAGGGAGATAAAATCCCCTTGATGAAGTCGATCGACAGTAGTCGAGTATTCCTTCTTGGCTCTTTTGCAAAGTCAATTTTTCCGGGATTGCGTATGGGCTATATAGTCGCCCCAGAGAGCACTGGGGTGATTTCCTTTAGCGCCAGATTATGTAAATCCAAAAGCTTGATCACCGTCAATACACCTGCCCTGTGCCAAGCAGTTGTCGGAGGTTTGCTGATAGAGAACAATTACTCTTTAAAAGAGCTTAATCAACCAAGAGTGTTGTCTTACAGACAAAAAAGAAACTATATGATTGAATGCCTTGAACGTGAATTCCCAATCAAGGCTGATTCTCGAAGAAGTGTCACCTGGAACCATCCAGAGGGAGGCTTTTTCATCAATGTACAGCTGCCTTTCACCTTTGAATATTTTGAAATGTGCGAGTGCGCCAGGAACTTCAAGGTTATTGTATTTCCCACTTCCTTGTTTTCGCTGACGAATGAGGCTGTCACTCAGGTCAGGTTATCGTTTAGCAATGCGACAGAATCAGAAATCAAACAAGCGATAGGCAGCCTCAGGGCGTACATTGAATCCAGAATGCAGTAAAGCATCCTCCCGTTAGACCGTAGGGGATTGATGCCAAGGCTTACTCATCAGTCAATGAGAAATAAGCCTTGTCTCATTTCCCGCTTAAGCTCCTGTGGCGAGCATAACGCCAGTGGCTACTTGGTAGGCACCCAGAATGGTTATGGTTGACCCGGAAAAATAGTTGATCAACCTGAGCGTTGATTGGGAGATTCTGGTCTTGAATATGGAGGAGAATCCGCTCAAACCCAGCCACCAGACAGCCGAGCCTAGAAATATACCTGTCACCATAGGCAGCACTGAGTGCTGAGCGCTTTGATCATTAGCCATGCCGTCGCTCATGGCAGCAAATATCGCAATAAACGACAGGATGGTCATTGGGTTCGACAGTGTTAAAAACAGTGTACTCAAGTAGGCTTTTAACAGGTTGGCTCGTTCACCCGCCAGGGCTGTTGAACTCGCTTTCGATCTTATTGTTTGATAACCAATGTACGCAAGGAACATCCCCCCCAAAATACACAACCATGGTTTAAAGCTAATGAGTGTCGCTATGATGACTGTGATCCCCAGCGCACCGACATATCCATAGATCGAATCGGCTGTGGCCGCCCCTAGCCCTGTCGCGAGACCTGCTCTCCATCCAAGCGCAAGGCTCCTCTGTATGCACAACAGCCCAATGGGTCCCACAGGGGCTGCAATACAAAGCCCAATGATCATCGACTTAATGAAAATCAACATAAATACACCTCCGCAATTGATACTTAAAGGTTAGGGGAAGTGCATTTTTTTATGAATTAATTATTAATTTCCACACAGGCTTTTTCGATAATTTTGTACGAAGTATTCTGATTTTTCCTTCATTATTAAGGTGCGCTCTGTGATGAGCCTTACTAAACACGGCCGACATGCCATTCGCCTTCGACGATGACGCCGGCCAGGCTCGGAATGCTCATTTAAAACCCGTAAATTCCGCCTCCTCGCCTGTTTTTTGCCTTGCCTGATCGCCACTCGGCGACTTTTCGTACAGACCCTAGCAAGCAGGAGGTGGGTCAGTGCACCAATGACGGTTGGGTAGCGACCGAGACGGTGAAGGTCACGACAAACAGCACGACGAGTACCCAGAACATCACCATAACTGTCAGCATGACGACCTTCAGGCTTTGATAAAGCCAGCGCAACCAATGGCCTTCGGTTTTTGCTTCTGAGCGGGTTCTGAGTACGCCTTTCAAATAGAAGCCAAGGAGGGCCAACAGTGCGCCATCAATGAACAGTGCAGGCAGGCCGGCTTCGGGGAAAATGCTTCCCCACCGATAGAATGACGACCGGCTCAGGAACACCACATAACAAATGAGGCTGCCGTAGGGGATGGCTCTCCACCATTTACCGGCCAGCGCTCCGACCATCAGGCACATAATCACCATGAATGGGTTGAGGAGAATATTGATCATCCACTCCAGTACATTGGGGAAGTAACCTGGGGAATGGATGCTGCGCCAGATGTGTTCAAACATTGTTCAGGTTCCTGCCTTCTATGGAGTGAGTGCTGCTTCCGTGCTTCCGTGCCGCTGCACGGTATCGGCGTATTGTCGGGTTACATAAGTCCTGTTGTGTAAATTAGGGTCCGTACAGGTCTGTACGAGAAGTCGCCACTCTCTCCCATGTGTTCAATATTGCCCGGGAGTGGGGGTTAACGGCCAAAGAAGAACCTGTCAGGGCGTTCGAAAAAAAACTAGGAAACGCCGAGGGACTATTACGCGAATGATGTGGTTTACAAGAAGGCAGCCCAAGAGCTGAAAGATACGATGGACTTGGCCTGCTTCATCCTGGGTACAAGTACTGCCTGAAAATACCTGCCGTGTTGGGTGGGGAGTATGAAGGGGGCAATCTGGCAACGATCTCACTACACGAGCTGGTGGCAGTTTCAGGCCACCTCGCCAAGGAAATCGACGACTTGCCCGACGGTGCACAAATCCGTCTCAACCTCACAGTATAGCGAGTCGAAAGCGGACTCCGAATCTCCCATCCTACGGACCAGAGATATCATTCGAAATGCAAAATGACCAACCACCCATTCGCCCCACAGAAATAAAAATTTCCGAGTCCTCTGACTGGCAGCTTTTCGAAAATGTTGCTCGCGCTCTTGAACAAGGGCTCGGGGGGACATGGGTTGAGAAAGCTGACGGAATCGATCAACGTTACTGGGACTTGGCCGTAGAGGGGCAGGTCATCACGCTTCATCTCGAACACTATCAGGGCATCAGCGTCCTCCTGCCGCCTCCAGATCACGACCTGATGAACCCGGATAAGCTGCAAACTGCGGTGCGTCAGTCACTGGGGGCATTTCATGTTGAGGGTCAACATCAACCCAGCCATCTGTTAACGGAGTTGGAGGCTAGGTTGCGGCGTTGATTCAACCTTCGGCTCAGGTTGTTCCGGCGGCGTCTGATGCTCGATTTGGATTGAGGCGCCAAATAGCGCCAAGCGCATTTCCTCCTCGCTAAGGTATGTGCTCATTTTTGGCTTCTCAATGTAGTGGTCTATAACCACATCCAAGCAGTGGCAGCCTATATCAGCGGACCGTTATGGGGTCGCGACATAAAAACCATTCAGGGCCAGAAACTCAAAGGCTTCGTGATCAAGTATCAGTAAAGCGGATCACTGGATAGAGCGCTTGCACTCAACCTTGAGCCTGTTTGGTCCATCCTCCTGGCAATCGATTGTCATCGGCAGGAAGCGTTCAATCACCGCGATATTGCTTTGCAGATGCTCGGTCATCCGCGGCGTGGTAAAGCTTCCTCCGCCCGCCAGCGCCATGGGCAAGAGCAATTGATCAGCAAGGTGTTCGGCCACCGCAGCCCCTCCGCTCAACCAATCCACCGCCTGGTTGATTGCGCCATCCGCCACCTTTTCTGCGCGAAGCGTCGCTTGGCCAAATGCGCTGAACACTTCTGTGACGTGCTCAAAAGCGTATTCCAGCAGCAGGACGTTACCCGGCCCACATTCCTGATCAAGAGCGACACATTGCAATTCGTCTTGCGCCATTTCCAACCGTTTGGCGACCCGATCCAGTTCACGCTCGGCAACATTCGACGCTATGCCCGCAACCAGCGCACAAGCGCGTTGTGTGAGCAAGGCACCCCGCTCCAGCAGGTGTAACGGAACCAGTGTCGACGGCTGAATAAACGCCTCGACCTCTCCTCCCCCGGCCGGCACAAAACCGTGGCGCAACAGTTGCAGCTCAACCTTCGCGCCCATGTGCCGCATTTGCGGCAACCAGGCCAGTTGCAGAAAGTCGGAGGGTGGAGCCATCGAGTTATGAGTGCCACCGGATATACGTACGCGACTGGCTTCAGGCGCCAACAACAAGGCTGGCAACAGCGTCTGCAGCACCAGCGTGCAGCTTCCAGCGGTGCCGATAGCAAAGCTGAAGTCCCCGCCGCGAATCGGGCCCGGCTCGAAGGACACGCTTTGCGAGCCCAACTCGGCGCCCTGCACTTTCGCATCGCAGACCTGAGCCGCCGCCAGTACTGCGGTTAGGTGCTGACGCAACAATCCGGGTCGACTGCGTTTGGCTCTAATGTTTTTAATATGCAGCGCGAGACCAGTCACCATCGACAGGCTTAAAGCGCTGCGCAACACTTGACCTCCGCCAATGGCGCCGTCCAGTTCAATCACTTCCTGTTTCATCTTCATCCTTATGCGTAGTGCTTGACGGTCTCTCTCAAGTAGTCGTCCAGCAATCGCGAGTCTTCCTGAGTGCGCGGCAGTTTGGGTACGGCACGCTCCAACTCTGCGGCGATGAACGCGTGCAATGCGGGACGCCTGGGGCCATATGCGCTTTCATCGGCGTTGCGTTTGAGGACCAGCAGTTCCGCGACTTCATCAAGCAACGGCTGGTCATCTACTGTGTTCAGCAGATCAGAGAACGTCATTGGCGGGCGGCCCAGCCCTTGATCGATCCAGCGAACGGCCAGCAACGGCCTCAGTACGTAAAAGTACTTTTTGAAACGCACGCTGTCGCCTTGCAGGTACCCACGAAAGTTCTTCTTCGCCATCGACAGGTAATGGTTACGTGCTGCCGGTGGACTGTAGAACGCTTCCGCCAATTCTCGCAGACGCCCGGTCGCAGCAGACTCGCTGCGATACACCAGCGGCGAATCGAGCCACTCCAACAAGGTCGGGTTGGATTTGCGCAACAACCCCAAGGTCTTGCGCAACTCCCAACCGCTGATGTCGAGCTCATCGTCCAACGGGCGCTCGATCACGTCCCTTGGCGTATCAACCTGGACGAACCAGTCGGTTTTCTCCACATACACAAAACGTACATCGTAATCGCTGTCAGTCGAGGCGAAACCCCAGGCCCGACTGCCGGATTCACAGGCGTAAAGCACAGTGACGTTACGTTCGCGCTCTATGCGCGCCAATTCCTCAAGTACCCGCTCGCGCATTACTCCACTGAGCGGGTGGCGCTCTTCACAAGTCATGTCCATCGTTCCTTCATCCTTAATGCAGGCGACTCATTGTGCCCGCAGGTAACTCACCCGTGCTTTCCAGTGCTTGTAAACGTTGTAACAACGCTTCACGAACAACCCTGGGTGTCTGTGGATCGACCAAGGTGTATTGCACCGCGCACCAGCGACCAATCCGTTCAAGCCAGTAAGCCGAATCGGCAGGGGCCTGTTCATGGCGCCGAAGCAAGTATTCCAACTGCCGCCAGCACGGCTTGAGCCTCAACAACGTGTTACGACGATGGTCGGTCAGCTCATACCAGCGCGTGTTCAGGTGCAACTCCAAAGCCCCGTCAAAGTCTTGCCAAGGGCGCTGTTCGAGCAAGGCAGCAGCGCAGTTGAACATCTTGTCCCGAGGGTCATTCAAGGCGTTGATCTGTTGTGCCAAGCCTCTCTCGCCAAGGGCCTCTAACGCCTGCAAACGGACATAGGGAAAAGTCGTTGCCAGTGCCTGCACCAACATCGATTCCGCTTGCGGCTCATTGAGTTCCTTGGCGAGCCCGACAAGCCCTAGCCACTCGCGTTTCGAACGAGGTGCAGCCTCGGCCAACCTTGCCTGCAAGACATCGCGGCAATCGAGCTCCCACCGCGGTGCTGCCCAACGAGCCAGACAACGCATGGCTGCGGAAGCGTCCAACATGGCCGCTCGCAAGTGTGCACGCGGATCTTCAGAAAAGGTTAGCAACCCCCGCAGAGCCTTTACTCGCACACTGGCACCCGGTGTTTCCATAGCGCGCTCAAGCAACGGCACCGCCTGTGCCGCAGGCAGTCCCGCGCAGGCATCGACCGCGATCTGGCGCACAGTCAATTCGCCGTGGGTCAGCGCCAATTCCAACAACACAGCAGGATCCGTCGCCTCCTCAAGCATTAACTCGAAAAGAAATCGTGCGGCTCTGCCACGGCAAACCATGAAAGCCGCCTCAACATCCATCCGAGCCTGCGCAGCTTTGAGAACGACACGAATCTCGGACAGTGTTGCGTCATGATCCACACGCCCCTTGTCAGCCAGCGCCATCAACGGAACAAGTGCCTGTAGCAACAGGCCTGCGTGCTCCAGCACCAGGTATTTCCTGATACTGCTGATTGCCTGCTGCCTAACCTGAGGCACCCAATCATTGAGACGCTCGACCAGCGCTGCCAGTACTTCGACCGAGGCATGCGCTGCGAGCGCACGTACAGCGATTTCCCGGACGAAGCCACTGCCAAAGCGACTTAACGCGATCAACGCATCATCTTCGTTGTGGGTTTCCAGGACCTGTTGCAGTCGTCCTGACTCGTAGTCCGTCAGCTGGTGGGGTCCATTTTGCAGGTGCTCCAGCTCCCTCATGTATCCCATTTTTTCTATCCTTTTACGCACACCACCTGACGCAAGGTGTGCAGCACTTCCACCAGCTCGCGCTGGGCGTGCATGACAAGGTCGATGTCCTTGTAGGCCATCGGAATTTCATCGATGACGGCAGCATCCTTGCGGCACTCCACATGGGCGGTGGCACGGATCTGATCTTCGACGGTGAACAAGCTTTTCGCTTTGGTACGGCTCATGGTGCGGCCAGCGCCATGGCTGCAGGAACAGAACGACTCTTCGTTACCAAGCCCGCGGACAATGAAGCTTTTTGCGCCCATCGATCCCGGAATAATCCCCAACTCGCCCTTCTTCGCCGAGACTGCGCCCTTGCGGGTTACCAGGATGTCCTCACCAAAGTGCCGCTCTTTCTGCACGTAGTTGTGGTGGCAGTTCACCGCTTCCAGCGCAACCTCAAAGGGTTTGCTGATCACTTGCCGTGTCGCCTGGATCACCGCTTGCATCATCAATGCACGGTTCTGCCTGGCAAAGTCCTGCGCCCAGCCGACTGCTTCGACGTAATCATCAAAGTGCTGGCTGCCTTCCTCGAAGTAGGCCAGGTCGCGGTCCGGCAGATTGGCGATGTGCTGACGCATATCCGCCTGGGCCAACTGAATGAACAGGTTGCCAATGGCATTACCAACACCACGAGAACCACTGTGCAGCATGAACCAGACCCGGTTGGCTTCATCCAGACATACCTCGATGAAATGATTACCGCTGCCCAGCGTGCCCAAGTGCCCGCGGTTATTGGTGTTGGCGAGTTTCGGGTACTTATCGGTGATCGCCTTGAACCGCGGATCCAGTGCCGCCCAAGCCTGATCGGCTTGTTGCGGGATATCGTCCCAGGCCCCTTTGTCTCGGCGAGAACGCGTCGATGTACGCCCGTGAGGCACCGCTTTCTCGATCGCGCAACGCAAGCCGTGCAGGTTGTCTGGCAAATCACTGGCCGTCAGCGATGTGCACGCGGCGATCATGCCGCAACCGATATCCACCCCGACTGCGGCCGGAATGATCGCCCCAACGGTAGGAATGACACTGCCGATGGTCGAGCCCTTGCCCAGATGTACGTCAGGCATCACCGCAAGGTGTTTGAAGATAAACGGCATCTTTGCGGTGTTCATCAATTGCTGCTTGGCTTCGTTTTCTACCGGGACGCCCTGGGTCCAGAGCTTGATCGGTTTACCGTTGGCGACTTCCAGCAGCTGGTAGGTATGTTCTTGCATGATTTCAGTTCTTTTCTATTGGCCGATTGTTCGGCGTTGTTCTGGTACCTGAGGCGACAAGGTTTGGTGAAACATGCATCGTGCTCTACCGCTGAGCTACAGCCTTTCGGCTGGCGGGATTCGAACCCGCGACCACGTTGTCCTGTAGTTCCACCGGCATTCGCCGGGCAAATCTTAAAAAGGTGGCACGACAAGAAATTAGTGGCTGTTGCGCGTTACCGCGCACCGGGGTTAACCGGTCTTAGATGTACAGCCAACCGGCATTCGTGCCTTTCACACTTACTGACAAGGGTTTGACGAGACGTCTTTGGATGTAGTCCCATCGGCATTCAGCGCCTGTGCAAAATCAATTTTCTGCGTATCCGATCAAGGTTCCATTGCCTCGATCGCTTTTACCCAATGTTGCGCACCATAGTTACCGATGGTGAACTGTTCGATTACATCGAACACCGCGTCGCTGAAACCGCCGACATTCAGGATGTCCTCACGATCTGCCGCCTGTGTTGTGGCGCCGGGTTGCATATCGATGCACACCAGCCGCGCTTGCGGGTTGATCTGCTTGATGCGCTCCCATTGCCGCATCGTCTCTGTGGCGCCGTGGCGCCGCACATCGATCCAGGATTCGTTATCCGAAACCAGGATCAGCGTATCGACCTTGGCCTTGACGTTTGCCAGTTTCACTAGCGGCGCCGAGCAGTTAGTCCCGCCACCACCAATGGCCGCCAGCTTTCCGGCATTGCTCATTACACTGTCGCGAGGGTTAAGCTGAATATCCACCACCTGCATTTCAAACGGCATCACCCGAGCGGCCGGCTGCTTGCGCAATACCGCCGCAGCCACCAGCGCAGCAACATCAATGCAGCGTACTGCCGTGGTCGCTCCCTGACGATAACCAGTCACGGGGCTGTGCATCGAGCCCGAGACATCCGGGCAAACAATCACCGAACCTTGCAGCGCAGGCACGTTAGCCAACGACATCTCCAGCGCATCCTGTAACGCTTCACGAACCATTTGCGGTACGTCATCACCGCTCATGCGATAGGCGGCGAGCAACTGGTACGGATAAACCCGTGACTTGGTCACTGCTTCGGCATCCGCCAAGCGGGCCGCTACATACTCGGTGCATCCTGGCACCTGGAACGCGCCATGGCGTGCCAGGGTGTTGAGGTTCATACGCAGCGCCTGCCAACCCATGTTCCGTGCCTGAGTCGCCCATTGTTCTTTGCTCAGCGCTTCGTTGCCGAGCAACTGGAACGGCACTTGTGGCACCTCATCCCTCTCCCCGCTTCGAAACGCCAGCAACGAGCGCGTCAGTTCTGGCAGCGCCTGCACATCCACCGGCTTACCGATCAACCAAGCGAAGAATGCTGCACGCCAGGCTTCCTGGGGTTTAGGGTGAACCATCTTCACCACATCCGCCAAAGATGGCTGATTACCGATTGATGCCTGTAGCAGCTGACGTTCACTGGCGTTGTTCAACCAGTTTTGCACCAGCCGTTTTGGCTGCGAACCGAGCGACTTACGCCCCGTCACACCGCTGCGCAGAATCTGGACGAAATTGCGCAACATCTTGCCACTATCCACCACCTGCTCGAACAGCTCCGGTACCAGTACCGAGCGCTGTGCAGTCAAGGCTGCAAGCATCAAGGCCGGCATATCTTTCATGTGGCCTTTTTTACGAGCGTAAAGAGCGGCCTTGGCCACGTAGCGGCTGTCCAGCTCGGCCACCAGCTGCAACACGTTTTCCAGTTGGCTTTCGGCCGATGCGTAAAAGGTCTGGTTCAGGCAACCGGTCACCGCCAGTTGGGCCAGCTTGTGCTTGGCTGTATAGGCATAAGCCGGCGCCTGAGCCGCATTCAGCGTGCCGCATGCCGGTACCGCTGCCTGCTGGGTGTTGAACAGCTTGAAGTTAGCCATCGTGGCGTCTCGCTCTGTTGTCTTGTTCGTTGCCAGAGATATTGCAGCCGACGTGCCAGGTATATTTTTTCGAAAAAAATATTTTCATCTATTTGATTTATAACGATTATTTTTTATTTTTTTAATTTCAGCCATCCATTCCGAGACAAACAGACAGACGATTATCTATCCTTACATATCGCTATTTATCTTTTGGTATAAGAATGCAAGGCAAACGCACGGTCGCCATCGGTTTCATCGGTTCTACACTTGATCGTGTCGGCAAAGGCGCCAATCGCTGGAGTCATTGGCGACCGAGTGTTGGCCTGTGCCAGCAACCGGATGTGTTGATCCATCGGCTGGAGCTGATCCATGGCGTCGACGCCCGAGATGTCAGCTTGGCAGAGCGCGTTCGCGAAGACATCCGTCAGGTCTCGCCGGAAACCGAAGTGCACCTGCACCCTATGTCATTGCATAACCCATGGGATTTCGAAGAAGTGTACGGGGCGCTGCACGATTTCACGACGGCCTACAGGTTCGATACCGAGCACGAGGATTACTTGGTGCACATCACCACCGGGACCCACGTAGCGCAGATTTGCTGGTTCCTGCTCACCGAAGCCCGCTACCTACCGGCGCGACTGATCCAGACCTCTCCCGCTCGCCGACTTAACGAGGAAGAGCGCGCCATCGGCACCCACGCCCTGATTGACCTCGACCTGTCGCGCTACGACCGCATCGCCACACGCTTCGCCCATAAACGCCTGGAAGGCCTGGCTTTTCTCAAGTCCGGGATTGCCACCCGAAACGCAGCGTTTAACCGCTCCATCGAACAAATCGAACGCGTGGCGGTGCGTTCACGAGCGCCAATGCTGCTAATCGGCCCGACAGGTGCAGGCAAATCCTTTCTGGCACGCCGTATCTATGAGCTGAAGCGCAGTCGCCACCAGATACAGGGCCACTTCGTCGAAGTGAACTGCGCTACGCTTCGAGGTGACGGTGCCATGTCGACCCTCTTCGGCCACATCAAAGGTGCTTTCACCGGCGCGCAAAACGCCCGCGACGGCCTGTTGCGAGCGGCCGATGGAGGCATGCTGTTTCTTGATGAAATTGGTGAACTGGGGGCGGATGAACAAGCCATGCTGCTTAAGGCCATTGAGGAAAAACGCTTCTTTCCTCTGGGCTCGGACAAGGAAGTGGAAAGCAACTTCCTGATCATCGCCGGCACCCACCGCGACCTGCGCAACCGCGTGGCAGAAGGATTGTTTCGCGAAGACCTGTATGCGCGGATCAACCTGTGGACATTCGACCTTCCCGGCCTGGCCGGTCGCCGCGAAGACATCGAGCCGAACATCGATTTCGAGCTCGAGCGCCACGCCCGTGAACAAGGTCATATGGTGCGCTTCAACCTCGAAGCGCGGCGTCGTTATCTGACCTTCGCCAGCTCAAGTGAAGCGGCCTGGCTGGGCAACTTCCGAGAGCTGTCGGCCTCCATCACCCGCATGGCGACACTGGCCGACAGCGGACGGATCGATGAAGCCCAAGTTCAGGAGGAAATTGATCGCCTGCGCTACGCCTGGGGGCTGACACAACCACACGACGGACTGGACCGATTGCTCGGTGAAGACGTCGAACTGGATCTGTTCGATCGCCTGCAACTCAAGGCAGTACTTGAAGTTTGCCGTCAGGCGGACAGTCTGTCCGATGCGGGACGCCGGTTATTTGATGTGTCCCGCCAGGCAAAAGCACAGCCGAACGATGCTGATCGTCTGCGCAAATACCTGGCGCGCTTCGCCCTCGACTGGAAGCAATTGTCAGATTAATGCTGCGCTCAGCTGCCTGCACCACCGCATTTCCCCTCTAACTGGCGGTGCTGTCGCATCCTTGGTGTGATCCACAAAATCAAGGCTGGCGACATCCCCGAAGCCGTGCCGAAGGCGGCAACGAGGTGGGCGGCACTTCCCGAAGGGCCTGGCAAAGCGAATCATTACCCGCCGCAACCGTATGTCGAATGTTCAAAATTTTTGGCGAGCTACAAATCGGCTGGAGGGAGCGTTAAATGAAGCTTTCGATCCTCGCGTTCATCGCCCTCTGCATTGGCACCAGTGCAGCGTTTGCGGATGGCTCGCAGGCGACAAACGACAGGCGCGGGCCGGCAGGCATCGCCGTCGGTGAGTCCTTGGTCGCGGCCAAGGCCAAGCTCATCAAACAAGGATGGACGCCGACACGGATGCATACCGCCGACGGCTATGAATATAGTGGCGTGGAGCGTGAGCTGGCTGCGCACAAGTACTATGAGGTCGATGTCTGCTCTTTTGATAGCTCGCGTTGCATCTTGTTCTACACAAAGAACGGCATTTGCCTGCGCGTAGACACTATCGGCGAGCAATTCAATGACATGACGGTTACGCGATGGGCCGATGAGTGTCCTGACGCACCTCCAAAACCAAGTAAGCGCGGCGCGGGCTAGCGACCGACCATTGCCGAAAATTGCGGTCATTGCGCTTCAGTGTGCCCCCCCCTCACAGACGCCTGGCACGCAGCCAGAGCGATCAGTCCTCGGTCGCCGTCGTCGGTGATGCCGATAATTCGTCGAGCATGCGCCGGGGCAAGTCGGGCGTGCGCTCTTCCATGAGCCAATCGGGTGTCTGTGCAGGCTGGCGCGTGTAACTCAGGAGAGTTCTAGCCCACTCAAGCTCCCATCAAAACCCCACATTGGCCCACCCTCCCAAATGCGCGCACTGCTTCGGCAGTATGTTGGACGGCCTCATAGAGCGCCCGAAAACGATCGTCTAAACTCAGGGTTGAACTTGAGGGTTCAGCCATGTGCGGACGACTTTCGCAATACAAGGGTATCCACGACTTCGTGGCGGCGCTGAGCATGCCCAATGCTCTGGTCAACACCGTTGGCGACCAGCCGCTCGAGCAATACAACGTCGCCCCCACAACAAGGGTCGCCCTCTTTCACCAGGAGGGCGACACGCTGTACGCCGACCTGGTCAGGTGGTGTTGGCGACCGCATTGGGCAACCGATCAGCCAGCGAAACCGAACGGCAGAGTCGAAAAGGTAGCGCATAGCCCATTCTACCGGGCGATCTGGCCACACCGAGCCATCACTCCCATCAACAATTGGTTTGAGTGGGTCGATGAGGGCGGGCCAAAGAAGCAACCCTATTTGATCCGGCATCGGGACGGCTCACCGATCCTGTGCGCTGCTATCGGCCAGTTTCCGATCGGCGACCACGCGCCGAGCGAGTATGACGGCTTCGTGATCATCACTGCCGATTCGGCAGGCGGCATGGTGGACATCCACGATCAACGCCCGGTAACACTGGCGCCCGAGGTGGCACGGGAATGGCTCGACCCGACCACATCCAAGGAGCGCGCCGAGCATATGATGATTCAACAGGGAGAGCCGTCCGAGGCCTTCGAATGGTTCAAGGTCAGCGCAGCCATTGGTAATGTGCGCAACCAAGGCGCGAGTCTGATCAAACCGGTCTGAATTGCTATTTGTCCCGCTGAGCCCTGCAATTCACGTAGGCATCACTCCCCCGGCTTGGCACCATACGATTGGCAAACGGCGTCATCCGTAGCGTTTTTCTCCACCATGGCGGCCGACAGATTTTTTAAACATTACGATAAGCTCATGGAGAGACCATTGCATTACAGCAATGGGACTATCTGGTTTCACACACAAGAGCTTTGGCGGATCGCTTAAATGAAACCACACCTTGTTGCTTGCATTTTGCTTTGTTGCGTTAGCTTTTTTGCGAACGCAACAGATGTTCCGATTAAAAAAGGAATGTCATTCTTAAATGCACGAAAAGCATTGATTAAACATGGCTGGAAACCAGGTTTACCGAATGAGATGCAGCCGGCTGGCACTGCAGTAATACTTAAAAACATGGGTATTAGTGAAATCGAAAGATGCACCCAAGGGGTGCAATATTGCGAGTTCAACTACAAGAGAAACAAGGAATGTCTAGGCATCACCACCACTGGCGAAGAAGTAAAAGATCTGATAGTTGATGGCTGGGGCTTCAAGTGCCCCGAGAGGTATTAGAGAGGTTGCGCAACCACTCTTGACCCTGTCTAGTCCTGAAACAGGTATCGCGATCGTGCATCAGCGTCCAGACCTCTCTGCACAAACCAGGACAACGGCAGTGTCAGCAACAAGGTGGCAGCCAACATAATCACCGCGACGGGAACACCGGTGACATCACCGAGGCTGCCAAACAACACCGGCGCCAGCGCACCACCCCCAATGGTGCCGGTGTAAAACACCGCGAACGCCTGCTCGCGTTTACCCGGCCCCGCCAGATCCGGCACGGCGCCATACAGCACCGACGACGTGCCGTTCAGCGCCAGCCCCAGCAGCGGCAACATCACCATCAGGCCGAAAAACGGCAGATACACCGCCATGACGATCAACACCGCCGTGGTGAACTCGGTCAGCCACACCGTCTTCACCATACCGATGCGTGCCCCCAGATAGCCACACAGCAACTTGCCGAACGCGCCCCCCACGAACAACATCGTCAACGCCAGGCCGATGCCTGCCGTCCCGGCGCCCTTGTCTTTCAACAGAAATGGCAAGAAAGTGAGAAACCCCATACGCACCGCGCTGTCCAGCGTACCGGTCAGGATCAACGCGCGCAGCCCGATGGCAGAACCGTTACCCGTGATCGCCTTGGTCGCTTTGCCGTGCGTGGACAAAGGTTCGGCACGAGCCGGGATCAGCCACCACAGCAGGCCCGCTGTCGCCAACCCGAGCAGACCCAGTAGCGTGACACTGGCGCGCCAACTGATGACTGTCAGCAACAGACCGATCAACCCCGGGATCAACGTTTTGCCGATATCGCCGGAGAAGTTGTACTGCGACAACGCTTGTTTGACACCTCCGCCCGCCTCGTAAGTATCGGTAATCAACGAAGATGCCAGCGGGTGCTGAGTACTGGCGCCCAATCCTCCCAACAGCAGCGCCAACAACATCACCGTCAACCCGCCAGCCTGCCCCGCCAGCAAATAAGCCAGGCCTGCGAGTGCCGTTCCGCCCACCAGCATGCGCTCTCGCCCCCATCGCTTGGCGGCCCGGCTCGCCAACAGTTGAAAACCGGCCATCATCCCGGCATAGACACCGCGCAACAGGCCGATCTGGGCGTAGCTCATGCCGAACTGCGACTGCCAGATCGGCAACAGCACATAGATAACGTCGGTCAGCCCATCATGTACGGCGTGAGCACCGCAGCCAGCCACCAGGGATCGGCGACGGACTGAAGCATCGGCGGATTGCGACGCGCGCAGGGAAGATACTTCGTCTTTCAAATCATTCATCGTATTGAGAGGCTGGAGAGTGGGACGTTGATATTCAAGCAGGAAGGCATCAGGAACTGTAGCAGCGCCGCGACGACAATCACCGAGCGCTATGCAGACGCGAACTCATGAGACCTCTCGATTCATTCTCGGAGGTCTTTATAGAATACGCAGCCTGCCGAACACCAATACCGAATTCGGACCGATCAATACCCAAGGAACAGGATGCTTGACCTACGCAAGTTACGTTACTTTTTGACGGTCGCCGAAGAGCTGCACTTCGGCCGCGCAGCGTTGCGCCTGCACCTCGCCCAGCCACCCTTGACCCGACATATTTCGGCCCTGGAATCCGAGCTGGGCTTTCGCCTGTTCGACCGCACCAGCCGCACGGTAACGCTAACAGCACAAGGCCAGCATTTCCTGCCTTACGCGCGGGCCGTACTGGAACAGGCCAACCTGACCGAAGTCATCGCCGGCAAGCTTGCCGCCGGATCGGCCGGTCAGTTGGCGCTGGGTTACGCCAGTTCGATTGCGCTGTCGGATCTGTTCAGCCAAACCATTCAAGCCTTTGCCCAGCGCTTCCCAGAGGTTCAGCTGACGCTGGTGGAAAGTGCTTCCGGCAGTCTTTATTCGCAAGTAGTCGATGGCCGCATCGATATCGGCATGAGCCGGCTGCAGCCTGAAAGCGGGCAAACCGATGTACAGGTATTGTCTCTCGGGGGAGAACCACTGGTGGCCGCCCTTTCCAGTGACAACCCGCTGGCCAGCCAGGACAAGGTCACCCTGGCCCAGCTCAGTGCGCACCCGTTGATTCTGTTTCCGGCCGATTATGGCTCCGGGCTCAATGAATCCATAGAGCATCTGTACCGATACAACGGTCTGCCAATACGTCCAGGTCCGTCTGGGCGACAGATCACCTCGATCATCGCCTTGGTGGCCGCTGGCCAAGGCGTCGCTCTGGTGCCCCAGTGCACCAGGACCCTGGCCAAAAAGGGGGTGACCTACCGCCCGCTGGCAGACCCCGAAGCCTGCGCGCAACTGCTGATACTCACGCGAACACAAGGACGCACCCTGCTAGTCGAGGCATTCTTGGGCGTGGTCGATGAACTTTTGCAGGGCCGGTAGCACTCCCCTTCATTGAAACCGGCGCCACCTCTCTATCTGTGCACCAAGTATGGCAATCGAACCGATTTGAAAGTTGGCACGCATAAATCCCCCCAATTTTCCCGATACAGAAAGCCCACTACCCAGTTCCCGACTTTCCACTGAACAGGCCTTCCCCGGCCCGTCGCTAGTGGACCAAAAACGCTCAGTCACCCACAGCTAATACTCAACACCGCTCGCTCTGCTCACTAGACTCGTAAAAGCTACGCTTAAACATTGGCCGATCATTGCCCAATGCTGTTGTCCAGCCCGGGGGCGCTTTGCAAGACGCGTAAATGGCGAGGGAATTGAGGAATCCATGACTGACCGCGAGCAACTTCATCGAAATGGCTATGCACTGCTCCGTCGAGCGATTCCGACCAAGTGGCTGGATGACCTTCGTGCCGTGTTCGATGCCGGCGTGAAGCCGGCGGACCAATGGCCAGTGCCGCGTGGCATGGATTGGCGCCATTCGCTGCTGGACGCTGACTCGAAGATTCAGGCTGTGTGTCGTCTGCCGGAGGTGCTGGCGGTGGTGGGTGAGTTGATCGGAGAACGGTTCTTCCTCTCGCAGGTAGAAGGTCGCGAGCCTCTTGCAGGTGGCGGTCATCAGCAGTTGCACCGCGACTTGTCGGCCCAACGGCCAGGCGACATTGTGAATGTCCTGGCCTATTTCGACGATTATGGTCCCGAGAACGGCGCGACACGTATCGTCCCTGGCAGCCATCGCCCTGAACAGGGAGAGCCGCCATTCGACTTCAATGACGAGTCCCGGTCCGTGCAGCTTTCAGGCTCTGCGGGTGACATCCTGGTGTTTGATGTCGATTTAGTGCATGCGGCCAGTCTGAACTTAATCGGCGCACGCCGTCGCTCCATCCTGATAAGTTATTTTTCGGAGCCTCTATATGCGTCACACCTGGAAACGATGAGCCTGCGAAGTATTCGGATGGACACGACCGATCGATTCGATCCCCCGGATTTTGCCTTCGGGGTTATATAGCCTGACCAGGTTGAGTCGACTGTTGGATACACGCTCACCCAAAGTGCCCCAACGGGAACATTTTTCCGAAGGAGAAAAAACTGGAACACCGGCCAGCCATATATTTCATTTGGGTAACATTTCTACTGCATGGAAATAAGCGGGACATACTCCAGCAAAGGACACAAGGCACTCTATGCAGGCCGCGTCATAAGGAATCCAGCGTGCAGGTATTAGCCCTATAGCCTGTCACTGCCGTCAACTCGATGCGGTATAGAACGTCTTAATCCATGGAGTAAACAGTATGAGTCTGTCCAGAAAAATGCTTGTCGGCGTTGCCTTGAGCGGTCTGCTGCTCGGCGGATGCACTTCAAGAGTCACGGAGAAGGAACAGTACTCAGGGTTTCTTCCCGACTACAACAATTTGCAGGAGGTCAGTACACCCAGCGGTGAGAAGGCCATGCGTTGGGTGACCCCGTCCTGGAACCCGAACGCTTATGACACGGTGGCCTTCAAGCGATTGGAACTGTACCCGACACCACAGCCCAATGAACGGGTCAACCGCCAGACGCTGGACCAGTTGCAAACCTACATGACGAACAATGCCAAGAGCGCACTGGGCCAGAAGTACCGTGTGGTACCCAATGTTCCGTCGGCCCCTGCCGGTTCGCGAGTCCTGGTCGTACGCGCTGCGATTACCGGGGTCAGCACGTCCAATGAAGGTATGAAATGGTATGAAGTGGTTCCGGTTGCGGCCGCGATAGGCGCGACTCAGGCGGCCACCGGCCACCGTAATCAAGAGACCGAGTTGTACATTGAGGCCGAGATAATCGACGCAAGTAATGGCCGGACTGTGGCCAAAGTGGTGCGCAAGGTCTTCGGTGAACAATTGAAAAATGCAAGCCAGCCGGTTACCGCTAACGATTTCAAAGCGGCGATCAAAAAACTGGACAGCGATATACAAGCATTCATCGAATAGCAATGAAGTGTCAGTCAGCTTCCGTGGATGACTGTGCTTCTTATCTCAGCCCCCGCAGGAAAAGCTTGGTGCCGTCCAATCTGACGGCGCCAGCCACTCGGGCGCCCGCCTACGTCTATGCAGCTACGCTACACAGGAGCAGCAAGCGGCAGAGCACATTGACACCCGGACTATAAAAACTGCCCTTGCGGCAAGGCGAGATTTATAACCCCGTGCGTAAATGTCGATGCATTCGCGATTGCCTTCTGCGAAAACAGCCGCAACATGACAACTTTGCCCAACGTATCGCTGCGTAAAGCCTCTTCATCCTGGTTGCCGATCAGGACGATATTGGGCGCTACAGACCAGCCGCCAGCCTGCGCATAGAAACGAGCGAGCGGCGGATCACACGTGAAGACGCCGATATCAAGATTACTGCGCTCCATACAACGAGTCGCCGCGGCGACGGTCTTCAACCCAAGGCCTCGCCCCTGACAATCTGGATCGGTCATGACGCAACTCAGCCCGGCGATTTCAAATGTGTCACCCGCATGTTCAATCGCTTTCATTACGACCGCGGCATAACTGACGACCCTGTCGTGCGCGCAGGTATAGAACGAGAATGCATCGAACACCGGATCGTGCAGCGGTATCGCCGTATTGATTTCATCTTCTCCCGTCTCCGGATAGACACGGTTTTGCAGCAAAGCAAACTCTCGTTTCAAAGCCGAAGAGGCCCGAATGTAGGCTATCGCGTCAACAGCCCAAGGCTCTGTTGGCTTACGGTGGATCATTGTTATCCCTTCTCCTGAAATGACATGCCTGATCTAAACCTCGCCCCTCATAGGTGCGGAGGCATCCAGCACATAGTGCTTGCGACAATGTAGTGACGTAAAAAAACTACTCGCACCGTCGGTCTGAAGCCTGAGAACTATAAACGAATGCCGTGCGTCCTAATTCATGCAAACCCACTCACATCGATGGACGCCATCATGCATTTAAAGAAGACGAATTTCGTAGCTTTGATGACATGCGTAATGATGCTGGCTGCAGCGCCTTTACTCCCAATGTCCTCTGCCTATGCAAAAAGTGGTGGCGGCGGAAACAGTGCAGGTCACGGCAGCAGTAGCGGCGCCGGCGGCCAGGGAGTAGGTCATTCTGCTGATGCTGACAGCAATGGCCGTAGCGAAGGCCGTACTGCTGACGCTGATAGCACTGGCCGTAGCGAAGGCCTGGATAGCGATCATGACGGTAAAGCAATCAGGGATCATGGAATCAGTGGCAAGCACACCGGGAGTATTCGCCATGACAGCAAAGGTCATGGTTCGGCGACTTCAGGGATCGCACACTCCAAAACCACACGCGGACTTACAAAGGCCACTGCGATCTCGACCACCACACCTGGCGATCACAATGAAAAGGGGCTGAGTAACGCTGCTACTTCGAGCACCAAACATTCGAGCACCAAACAAGATCAGGATAAAGATCAGTAGAGCCGATCTTTACGTCTTCATGCTCCAGTATGATGCAGAGAGCCCGCCGGTTGCGGGCTTTCTCATTCCACCTCAGCCGACCTTGAACATCTTAACCAGCCTCTTGGCTCGCCTGCGTTTCACGACCTCTTTCAGCCTCTTGAACCAACGCGTTCAAGAGTTCTTCGGTATGGTTTATCGATTCACGTATCTCGTCAAACGCCTCATCCAGAGCTTTTTCGATCTCGAGTGCAGGAGATCCACGTAATGTCTCCTGTATTTCAAGCTCGTCTTGCTTGAATTGCGAAAGGTTGGCGCGCAAGCCCTCTAATCGAAGAGATATCTGCGAGATATGGTGTCGGCGGCGCTGAACCATGATGCTTCTCCTGTTGAGCTCCCATACCTGTTTAGAACGCTGTCTGCAAAGAGATGTTCGCATTTCCTGACCAAAGGATTCGGTCTCGGTAAAAGTCCTTTAGAGAGAACTCTACGACACCATTCGTCGCCTATTAAAACGTGGTGCAGGATACGGCTCAAGGATTGCTAAGTACGCCCGTAGCGGCCCCAGGACGACATAATTCTGACGCGGCAGCAATCAACATTAACGCTTAAGGACTCCAGCGATACGCCTGGTCAGTCACCGGAGATGTAACGTGTCAACTCTCAATGAAATCGCAGCGAACCACGCGAGAATGGCTAAGGCAAACGAAGAAGAGTCGACCGGGCTGAGTGAGCGACACCTTCAAATAGTGGGCAGCTTTGAAATCGCCACCATCGATGCACAACAGCACATTCCACTGCACCTGATCGCCGGGGTGCAGGACAACCACTTCGAACAGGCAACTGGCTACTTGCTCTGACAGCGTTTGATCTCAATACCGGGTTGGTTCGTCATCGGCTTGTCGCAGGCCACGCAGAAAAATTGATATTTTGAACGGTGTGCGAGCAAAACGTGCGGTGAGCTGATCGGGATATCCGGGAGGGTGTCATGGCCGCTGTCAGCGATACGCTGAAGCTGTTTCTCGCGGGCGACGTCATGACCGCCCGCGGCATCGATTCGGTACTGCCGCATCCTGGCGATCCGCGGCTTTACGAAGCTTACGTCAAGCATGCCGGCGATTACGTCCGTCTGGCAGAAAGGCTCAATGGCCCGATTCCCCGCCCGGTCGATTTCGCCTATGTCTGGGGCACCGCGCTGGATGAGTTCGAACTTCGCCAGCCACATGCACGCATCATCAATCTGGAAACTGCGGTGTCCCGCCGCGGACGACCGGAGCCAAAAGGCATCAATTACCGCATGAGCCCGGAGAACTTCCCGGTCATCAGCGCAGCCGGCATCGACTGCTGCATGCTGGCCAACAACCATGTGCTGGACTGGGGGGAAGCCGGTCTTACCGATACGCTAGACACCCTGTCGAGCAACGGTATGCGCAGCGCCGGTGCCGGGCGTAACCGGCAAACTGCCGAAGCGCCTGCCGTGCTGCCGCAGCCTGGCGGAGAGCGCTTGCTGGTGTTTGGCCTCGGGGCCCCCGACTGTGGCATCCCACCGGACTGGGCCGCCACGGACAAGCGCGCAGGCGTTGCGCGGCTGGAGGACCTGTCGATGCAAAGCCTGGACCTTGTGGCCAAACGGATTCTTGTGGGCAAAAAACCGGGAGACCGGGTGGTCGCCTCCATTCACTGGGGCGGTAACTGGGGCTTCGATATCCCGCGGGAGCAGGTCCGGTTCGCCCATGCGTTGATCGACGAGGCCGGAGTCGACGTGGTGCACGGGCATTCCTCGCACCACATCAAGGGTATCGAGGTGTACCGCGAACGCCTGATTCTCTATGGCTGCGGTGATCTCCTGAACGATTACGAAGGTATCGAGAACCACGCAGACTTTCGTGGCGACCTGGGGCTTCTGTACTTTGCCGCCCTGGACCCAAGCGGGTGCCTGCAATCGCTGGACCTGATCCCCATCCACCTTCATCGCTTTCGCATCTGTCGCGCCGAAGGGGATAATCGTCAATGGCTGCACGACACCCTTTCTCGCGAATGCGCACGCTTGGGCAGCCGCATCCAGCCAGGCGCGAAAAATGTCTTCACGTTGTGTTGGTAGGAATTGAGATTGGCGAGACGTTATCAGCAACGCATTTCCCTGTACGAATCCCAGTAACGCCCTGCCTCACTCGAATGGTAGCCAACCCGCTGGATTCAACTGGATAACCTATGGGATCTCAACCGTCAGGGCTCTGACGCCCAGGTAACGTTCAAGCTATTGATAACCGGACACCGGTCAGGGTTGATCTCGCGTTCGCGATGAAGCCAGACCCTGGTTCGCTCGACATCGAATTTTCGCTCGTTCCGTTCCCTCATAACGATGCCGGATATGCCGAAATGCCCGCACTCAGGACAAATCAGTTCAATGCCATCCATTGCGGATTCAATATGTCGCGCGTCTTGCGAGCAGATCAAACACCACATGAGCCACTCCCGAGCACCTGTCAGTTTCCACGACCAAGCAATCTAGCCGCCAACTCATGCCCCACCGCCGGGCATCATCGAACGTCTTCCAGGCGCTGACTTCTCGCCTACCCTCACGGTGCAGGTTGTCAATTAATAGACCATTTCCAACCGTCACGCTACCTCGACAAAAAATTCCTTTTACCCACAGAGAAACCGGCAGCCCTGAACTCGATCGGACGGTCTTGAATACCCTCGACGGGTATCGATCAAGTGACCGCGGCCTCGCCTTTTGTCGCAAGTCGATTGACTGAGGGGAGCCTTTGGAGCCCAGTACTCAACGGGCCAGACCAGATCACACGAAGAAAAAATCATGTCGAAAATAACGTTGATATTCGGTGACTTTCTGGCAGGCGATGCTGAATTTCAATCTGGATTTTTCACTCTGAAATCCGCACTGAAACCTTCTCTCGAACTAAAGATTCCCCTGTCAAATCTGGAAACGCTGGAAACAGCAACCGAAGAAGTCGTCAACAAGAAAGGCAGCGTCATTCGATGGAGTCTGGCGGGAGCATTGCTTCTAGGGCCGATCGGGCTAGTGGCAGGCTGGTTACTATGCGATACAGAAAGGGAAATAACCTTCTACGCAAAATTCAAGGATGGCCGCTGCTTACTGGCCACTACCGATAAAGGTACTTACTCAAAGATCTCTGCTTCTCCCCTCAAGTAACCCCCTCCCCTCAAAGTCAGCCGCTATAGCGGCAAGTGTTCGCCCTGACCAGCAGCTGGCCACTCAGCACGTTTCCTGAAGCATCTGGCAGGGCGAACAGGTAAACCTTACGCGCTCCATAACACCGCGTCCTCAAGCCAATTCTGAACAATTCACAACTGAACAGACACGCTCTGCTGACTGCTAGTCATCCATCCGCCTCAAAACCAACAAAGCCCAGCACTGGGCTGGGCTTTTTCACTCCGTTGAGCTTATCTTTTCGGAGGTTTTTTGTGGCTGTCCAATCGACCGCTCTCCAGCAAATCCTTGTACTTCAACGCCTCAGCTTCACTGTGATAGACGCCGACCAGAACATCTCCCTGAAAGACATCCCACATCCTGATTCCCGCGCTACTTGATTCATGAGACATGTGATGCTCATCGCGCTCTTTGATGGTAATGACCATTTGCACATCCTCTGGATTGAGGCAGGTAAGGTATTTTTTACTCCAGTAATCTCCAAGATTCCATACCGACACGGGCTGCGCATTGAGCCTCCCCTATCTGATCTGGGCCATGACCGCTTTCTTGATGCTCGTGCCCTCCTGCGTGGGGCAACACCGTCGCTCTTCGAGGGGCAGGCATGATTCATGAGTCAATAGCGCTATCGTCACCTGACCGCCTGCGCATTTGGCAATAAGCATGATGCGCATATGGCGAAAACGAATACCCACGCCCAAAATACCTCAACGGTATAAAAAAAATAGAATACGCTAACTATTGATACCCACGTCGAATGGCAGGATTTCATGTTGACAAGGAAGGCTTCATTTTTTTCCGCTGGGTGGACCGATGCCAAACTCAAAGTCGGACACGTCATCCTCTTTGTGGCCATCGTATGCATCTCGCTGATAGCAATCAGTACATGGGGAATCTTCAACTCCCTGGAGTACCATTTGCACGACAAGGAAACCGAGATGTCAAATCTCTCGAAGACTTTATCGTCCAATATCGAGGCAACCCTTACGCAGGCTGACACAGTACTTATAGGGGTCAAGGAACGACTGGAAACAGAAGGCAGCAACGCAGAAAACTTAAAAAAGCTGGAAGAATTACTAAAAATACAACAAAAACGCCTGCCTCAAATACATGGCTTTTTTATCTATGATGAACAAGGACGCTGGCTACTCAATTCAAACGGTGTCATACCCGCAGGCGCCAACAACTCGGACCGTGACTACTTCATTTATCATCGCGACCATACAGACCCGGGCCCTTATCTTGGCCCGTCCATACGCAGTCGTTCAACAAATGAATGGATCATGACGGTATCGCGCCGAGTCAACCATCCAGACGGGAGTTTTGCCGGCGTCACAATTGCTACCATTTACCTAAACTACTTCCTCAATCTTTACGAAGGTGTGGACACCGGAACGAATGGCCTCATCAATCTGGTGAGTTCCAGCGGCAACATTGTGGTGCGCAAGCCATTTCGCGACCAGGACATCGGCATTAACATATCAAAAGGCGAAGTGTTCGCCCTGTTAAAGCCTGACGTGAACTCCGGCACGGCGACCATAAAATCGTTTATCGACGGTGTCGAGCGGGTCATAGGTTTTAGACGCATTAATGGGTACCCCCTTGTCGTCGTCGCCGAATTTGATCGAAATGAAGTACTGGCGGACTGGCGGAGCGAATCCCTCGCCAGCCTGATCATTTCCTCCATATTATTAATAATCCTCAGCTTTATTGGTTATCGACTCATCAAACTCATGGGTCAGCAAATTCAAGCGCAAAGAGAATTGCAAGCCTCTCAGAAAGACTACATTGAAGCCAATAAGATTCTTGGTTTGATGGCCCTCGAAGATGGACTGACACGGCTGGCCAACCGACGCCACTTTGATTTCTTCATAGAAGCTGAAGTTGCCAGGAAAAAACGCAAGAAACTGGACGGCACCGCACTGATCATGATCGACGTTGACCTCTTCAAGAGCTACAACGACCTCTACGGCCACGTACAGGGTGATGAGTGCCTGAAGGCCGTGGGCGCAATAATCAGAAAGCATGTAAACCGAACCGGTGATCTCGCCGCCCGGTACGGCGGGGAAGAGTTTGCCGTTGTACTGTCAAACACCGATTATGTCGGGGCTTTCCTGCTGGCCGAAAAAATCCGACTCGATTTGGAGCACGCTAAAATACAACACAGCGACTCTCCACTAGGGGTGGTCACGATCAGTATTGGCATTAGTTCACTCTCCGAACGGGAAGTCGATACGGTAGAGAGCTTGGTGGATATCGCCGACAAAGCGCTATACATCGCCAAGTCCAGCGGGAGAAACAGGACCGTCATATCAAATTAGCAAGGATGGCGACGGCAGTAAAAAAGCAGCCAAGCAGTAGCTGGCCGCTTCGTCACCTCGAAGCAAAAATCTCCATCTAATCCGACGTTACCGATTCCCTGGAACGATTTGGCCGACTGGCCATCTTCCCTTCGGCATCGCAATGCAATAGGGAAACGTTGTAATCGTAGGTCGATATCAAGGGCACGGGATCATCATTGCGGGCCATCTCAAGCCATCGCCTTGTACGTTCAAGGTCAAAGGATTCGTGCGTCAACGTCATTTTCGCAACAAGATTGGCCGAGACTTTGAAGTGTCCACAACCGGCTGAGCATTTGACCTCTGAGCAGTCTCCCGGCGCGTGAACAGTCTTGGCGGCAGCCTGACAAATTAAGCACTTCATATGAGATCTCCCTATCGATGACTTCTCAACTGTAGCCGATCCCCGGCCGAAAACGAGAAAAGCCCTGCAAGCGTAAACTTGCAGGGCTTCTCGGTCAGACTGACCTTCTCATCAAGCCGGGCAACCAATGGCTTCCCGGCTTTTTGAATGCGTTGTGCTTATCGGATTTTGTCAGTGGTCGAAGTCACTGCCTTACTCAAACCTTTTGCATTGTGATCACCGGGCGTTGTCGCCGAGATAGCCGTCGCTTTCGTCACCCCTCGCGTTGTTTTCGAGTGCGCAATACCCGAAGTCACTGCCCCATGACCACGATGGCTATCGCGATCACGTCCAAGGTGGTCATCACGGTCACGTCCAACGTGGTCATCGCGATCACGTCCAAGGTGTTTACCGCTCAATCCACGGTCTCGAACAGCCCGGCCGTCGTGATCGGTTTCCTGGCCTTCAGCGCGACCATTGCTCTTGGCGCCCGCAGAGTGACCTTCACCCGCATGAGCACCACCGCCACCGCTGCCGCCGCCATTTCCGCCACCACCACCATTTCCACCACCATTACCGCCGCCGTTACCGCCGCCGTGACCACCACCTTCTTTGGCATAGGCCGTACCCATTACAGACAACCCGGCGGGGAGCAGAGGCGCGGCAGCAATCATCAATACGCACGACATAACTGCGGCTAGCTTCTTGTTTTTCAAAGGCATGATAGATTCCATAGTGGTTCGTTTTTTACAAATTGTCTGACAAAAGCACTTGCTTGTAGTTCAGAACAGACGACGAACGGATCCATGCCCCTGTATTGATGGAATCGGTTGCACTGACAGTCGATGCCTTCTTGTTAGCCAGCCGCACAAACAGGACGATGCGAACATTGACTCAACGGCACTCTGCCTACTGATCGAGAGCGCCGTTTAGAACCTCATAAATAATCCCGGTAGTAATAGCGACAAGAATCAGATCGGTCCCGGCCTGCTGCCATTCATAACCATCGTAATGAGGCAATCTGCCGATCAGCCGGCCATCCAGTTTCCTGGCGATACCGGGAGGCAGGGGTTTTCCGCGGGCGAGGTTTTTCTGAATACCGGGAGGTAGTGCCGGACCTGGTCTCCAGTAGTCGCGGTAACCACCGATGATGCCAAGGACACTGCCACGGTCGATGCTCGGCCCTTGGTCCCAGCTTCTGTCATCGTACGGTTTTTTGCCCTTGCCATGACCTCCCTGGTTTCCATGGCCCTGGCCGCCGCCATTACCCGGGTCGGCAAAAGCTGTCGCAGAACCCGTGACAAGGGCAAGGCAGGTAACAGCTGCAATCAGCGAGCGCGATCTGAACATGTCCGTTCTCTCAGATAAGGGTTATCCCCTGCACTGTAGACGGTATTGGAGGGTTTAGTTCCTGTCTCTGGCCAAGCTGATCAGAGTCGTACATTGCGGCTCGCGGATGGCCGTTGACCACCCGCGAGCCAGCACCATCAGGCCAGCAACTTACGTTCGTCTTTACCGTACTTGAGCGATTTTTCGTCCGGAATCATCAGACCGGTATGCTCGTCGCGCCCCTGCAGGATGAAACGGGCGTCCGGCTTACCCAATTGGGTGGCAGCCTGCTGGCTGTCGGCACCAATCTCGCCTTTCTTCATGCGGTTGACGATCACGCCCACCGCCGTGTCGTTGAAGTCGCGCAGCATCCATGCATCACCGTCGCTGTCACCGGCCACCAGCACCGGGCCGTAGCCCTTCTGTTTCACCAGTACATTCTTGATGCCGACGGTCTTGCCCGGCCCGTAATTGAAGTGCCAGTCCGGTTGATAGCGACTGGTGTACTTGCCGTTTTCCATCGCCATGCGCAGGCCGATCACGTTCTCGGGCGGTACGCCGTAGCCGTAGTTGGGGTGGCCGGCGAACACCCGCACCACGTCGTCGATCGAGGCGGTGCTGACGTAGACGTCGATACCGTTGGCGCGCAACGTGTGCATCAGGCCGCGGATTTCCTCATGGATGCGAATGCCATGGAAGTGCGTGTCCGCCACCACCCCTGCCTTGCCCGGCAACGTACGTGAACTCTCGTACTTGACCTTGCGCAGCGCGTCGCCCATGGCGTAGTTGTTGGAGGCCTCGGCCATCGCCTGCAATTCGGCCGTGGTCATGTTCTTGTAGAAGTACAGAATCCACTTGTAGCCGATTTCCACCGGGTAGCTGTCGCAGATCGCGTCGTACATGAAGTAGAGCTTGGCGAGAAAGTCCTTGTACTGCTCGCTGGCCTGGATCTCTTCCAGGCTTTTGTCGCCCGCAAGTCCCTTGTAGTTGGCGTGCAACCAGCGGTAGTCAGCTTCCACGTCGCTGGAGATGTCTTCCATGGTGACCGGTTTACCGTCCACCGTGGTGTAGTCCTTCATGAACGCGCCGTTCGGCACGTCCTGGCGCAGCACGGCGGCGAACTCATCGGGCGTCAGCTTGTACTGCAAATGATTGATCTGATAGACCAACAGCGCTTCTTCACAGTCATTCATGATGCAGGTGTTGTCCCAGTCGAACACCGCGTACGGGCGTTGGTCAGGACGGTAAGACGCGCTTTTGACGCCGTGCTGGTCAATGACCGCCTGCAGGCGCTGGGTGTTCAGTGGCGACCAGCGTGCCGGATCCAGCGCGCTCGGTGTGGCCGCGGGCGTGGCGGCTTGCGTTATACGGGAGGACAACAACAGCGGGGTTACGACGGAAACAGTAGCGAGGGTGTTCAGAAACTGGCGACGCTGCATGGTATAGCTCCTACTTCTAGACGATAGGTTACAACCGAGGCGATGGCGAAAGCGTGTTTCGAAAATAAGGACGAGGGGAAAAAACGTCCCGCGACGAGGCTAACTTCAAATACACAAAAACACAATATTGCCACAATATTACATTTTGATGATTTGCAGACCGCGCCTGATCGATGCTGATGGAGGCCGGGGCGAACTTGACAGTGACCGACGCCCCTCCACAATGCATCCTCGGAAAGCGACTCAAACAGCAGGGACACCAGGCATGTGGCAAGAAGAGCGTTACCAGCGAATCCGCGCACTGCTATCGACGTTGCAGCGCGTCACCACCGACCGCATCGTCACGGAGCTGAATGTTTCACGCGAGACCGTGCGGCGCGATCTGGTCGCCCTGGAAGACCTTGGGGAGTTGAAGCGGATACACGGCGGCGCCATTCGCGTCGAAGACGAAGCGCCCATCGCCGAGCGGGCGCACAGCAATGTCAAATTCAAGCGTGACCTCGCGCGGGCAGCGGTCGGCCTGCTGTCGCACGGACAGACCGTGTTTATCGACGCGGGCACCACCACTGTCATTCTTGCCGAAGAGCTGGCGAAGCTGGGCGGGCTGACCGTGATCACCAACTCATTCAACGTGGCGCTACAACTGCGTAATCCCGCCACCTCGGGCGGCCAGCACAACGAGGTGATCGTGCTCGGCGGTTCGCTCGACGACCGTGCTCCCGCTACGGTTGGCGGCACCACGGTGGCAGAGATTGGCCGCTATCGGGCCGACCTCGCGCTGTTGTCGCCCGTCGGCATCGACGCCCAGCGCGGTGCCAGCAACTACGACCACCGTGAGGCCGAAGTGGCCCGCGCCATGGCCGAGCATGCCGAGCGCGTGGTCATCCTCGCCGACTACAGCAAGATCGGCGTGGAGAGCCGCGTAGCCTTCTGTCCCCCAGAGCGCATCGACGTGCTCATCACCAACCACAAGGCCAGCACCGAAGCAGCGTTCGCTGCATTGAACGCCAAGCTGAAACACATCATCCTGGCGTAGCTCACATCAGTGAGGCTTCTCTACTGAAAGCGTGATGACGGACCTGATTCGATGTGCCGCAAGCCGGCTGCAGAAAGCCGAGTAAGGCCTGCCGTGTGTCATGCCAGGCCGCCGGGTGTTCCATATCGAGGAAGTGCCCGGCGTTCTTGATGGTATGGAACCGGGACTGACGGGCATGAGCGGCAAAAAGCCGGGCGTCCTCCACCGAGGTGTATTCATCCCATTCGCCGTTGATGAACAACATCGGGACTTCGATCGCGTCGGCACAGACCGAGTAGCAGTGGATGTCCTGGGTCAGGATCTCGTTGACGTGGAAATGCATCTGCCGGTATTCGTGTTCGGCCAGGCTGCTGACATGCCGGTGATTGAAACGCTTGAACAACGATGGCAGGTGCTTGCCGATGGTGCTGTTGATCAAGTGCCCGACATTGGGCCGATCACAGGCCTGGAGAAAGTTCAGGCCGCTCTCCAGGTAATCGCGCATCGGCGCATTGATCCGCGCTGCAAATGAATTGATCACCGCCTTCTCGATTCGACGCGGCCGCTGGGCCAGCGCCAGCAAGGTCGCCGCGCCGCCCCAGGAAAAGGACAGCACATGGTGCACGGAAAAGTGTTCGATCAATTCCAGCAGGATCTGCGCCTCGTCTTCCTTTCGGATCGGTTGGCCATGAAGGTTGTGCTCTCTCGACTGACCGGCGTAAGGCTGGTCGTACAGCACCACATTGAATCGCGGCTGCAGGTAACGCACCGTTTGAGCAAAGGATGCGGTAGTTGCCAGCGAGCCGTTGACCAGAATGATGGTTTTGTCAGCGGCGGCGTTGAGATAGTGCTCGGTATAAACCTTGTACTTCTTGCAAATCTCGACGATGGCAGTTTTCGGCATCATGTCATTTTCTTCCCTGAACAAATTTAACTAAGCGCACAGCGTGAGCGACTTCCCGGACGGTCTTTGTGACTGATAAGTCACTGACTGACCGGAGGTTCAGAGTTAAGCAGGGATTTTCCCGTCTGCAAGAGCCCGAACGAGTTATTTCGTTGCCCCGTGGCACACGATGATCCGACTCGCAGTCCCGGACTCTAAAACCCGATGTAGAGGCCTCGCCCGGGTTCGCTGCCATCGCTTAACACCTGCACCTATGGGAAGATGCTTACCGCCTTGAGTCGGCGATGAGTTGAGTCGACCCTCTACTTCCAATGCCTGAACTATCAATCATGAACCGGACCACACGCGTATCGAGCACCTGGACCACAGCCCTTTGCAGGCTATGTCTGTCGGTATCGCTGCTGATGACCTATAACGCGTGCGGTGCACCATTACCGGTTGAACTGTTTATCCCCGATGCGCCCCCCTTGACGTTTGTCGATGATCCCAAAGGTCACGGAATCGTCGGAGACGCTGTCCTGATGGCCATTGCCAACGCCGGCTATGCCGCTGATGTACAGGCGCTGCCTTGGGCCAGAGCGCAAAAACACGTCAGTGAGAAGCAGGACATCCTGATAGCCCCGTTGTCACGTACGCCAGAACGTGAGGAGCACTTCAGCTGGATCGCTCCCGTCATGTCCATGGAGCGAGCCTTTTTCAGTCTTGACCGGCCAGTGAGCAGCTTCGCTGAAGCCAGGAAAACCTACCGCGTGATCGGTGTAGGCCTGGGTAGCGCACAAGAGGAAATCCTGCGCGCACAGGGCTTCGACAACCGACAGATCTACCCGCTGACCATTGGCGACAACCCCGCGCAAATGCTTTTGAGAGGACGCATCGATGCCTGGTTCAACGGTGTCCCGGAAACTCAATACATTTGGTCGAAGGTGTCTCGACGCACGCTGCTGATGAGTCCCGTCATGAACAGAACAGATCTCTATCTGGCCTGCTCGAAACAATGTTCCCCTCAACAAATACGAGCCTTGCGCAAAGCGGTTGAAACGCTTCGCAGGGACGGCACCCTGGCACGAATACAAAAGGGCTATTTGTCGCAATAAGCGCTGTTTCAAATACATGCAGCGCGGTCTTGAGTCTCTCCGGTACCGGACTACGCTTCGCTGATGGTCGCCGTCACCTTTGCTGGTGGTCTGCAACTGATCGACATCGGATGCGCCGGGTCTACACCACCAGGGACTGAACCATGGATCTCAAGGAAATCGACATTCTCGGTTCAAGCATCGGTCAGCATTGGTATTACTGTTCAAAAGCTGCGGCGATGACTCGTCTGCTGGGTGATACCCCCGTCAAAAGGATTCTCGACATTGGCGCCGGCTCCGGCTTTTTCACCCAGCATCTGCTGGCCCGGACAACCGCCACCGAGGCCTGGTGCGTTGATATCAGCTATGAGGCGGACTCAGACACCACAACCGCCGGTAAACCGCTGCACTACCGTCGTTCGATTGATTCGGTGGACACCGATCTGGTGCTGTTGATGGACGTACTGGAGCATGTCGATGACGATGTCGGATTGCTCAAGGCCTATGTCGATAAAGTCCCGTCCCGCAGCCGTTTCCTGATGACGGTGCCGGCGTTCCGGTTTCTCTGGAGCGGGCACGACGAGTTCCTCGAACACAAGCGTCGCTACACCTTGCCGCAACTGGAAACGGTGGCCAGGGACGCCGGCTTGACGGTGATGCAAGGGGTCTATTACTTCGGCCTGGTGTTCCCGATTGCGGCGACCCTGCGGTTGTTGCCAACAGGCGCACAACCGTCGGCACCACGCTCGCAACTCAAGCGCCATCATCCGCTGGTCAATACCCTGCTGAAGACGCTGTGCACCCTCGAACTTCCGTTCATGCGCGTAAACCGTCTGGCCGGTCTGACCGTGTTTTGTCTGGCTCGCAAGCCGTGACCTCAGCTGAACAGTCAGCGTTGGTCAACGGCGTGGCATTCAGCAAAGTGGTCCCTTGAAGATCAAGAGCGACCCACCGAACCCGAGACCGGCAGATTTCCGAGCAGGTTGAGTCCGGTGATCTTCACAAAAGTCTCATAGTCCACTGGCTTCTCAATGCGGGTTTCCGCGTTAGGTAGCACATAAGCCCAGGCACGTTTGGACGAAGCGTCGTACACCAGTTTGAACAGGCGGTTTGGCACCCAGACCTTGTTGTCGCCAATGGTGGTATGACCTGCATCAAAGAGCGGGCCGGTGAAGACAAAGACATTGCCATCGGCACGCTTCGCGAACTTCCTGACATCAGACTCGACCTTGCTCCAGATCTTGCGGTTATTGGTCGGGTCTTGCGGCACCATGTTCGACAGTGCAAAGGTCTGGGCCATTGCATGCGGATTCGGGGCATCGGCGGCCGGGGACTGATGGCCACGATCCACGGCCGGATGCTGGCCGCGGTAGTCGCTCAACTCTGCCCGCCCGTCCTTGGGAATGCGTGGGTCCGGATAGAACTGATTGGTTCGCTCCTCTCCTTTGGCATCTGCCAGCTGGGCTGAATTCAGACGCTCAACCACAACCAATGGCGTCTTGCTGGTTTGCGAATACAGCACCGCAAAGTTGTCGGAACACAGGGCCAAGGGCTTCATCGTTGCAGCCACGATGGCCATGCTGATCGGCCTGGCTGCCGGGAACAGGTCTGCGCACCCATCAAACGATGCCTGTTGCTGCTTGCTTGAATACAACTCGATCGCCGCGCTCTGGCTGATCGAGCCTGAACGGTGCCCCTGCTCCTCATGCTGGCTGGACGGCTTGAGGAAATCCAGCAGGTTGCGAGCTTCTGCCGTACCGGTCGAGAACAAAACAAGGGCCGACAGCCCCACTGCTATTTTGCGTAGGTTCATGCTTGGAATCTTTGAATTGGATTAAGGGAGGATACTGGCGGCAAAGCCCTGAAATCGTCGGCACGAAAAAAGAGGCCAATGCCTCTTTTTTAATGCGGACAACATAATAACCAGACTCGCAGCTAGCGTCTGACCTATTGAAATCAAAGGAGTTTCTTTTACTCCAAAAACAAGAGTGGGCATGATCCGCAAAGACGTGATCGACGACACTAAAAGCTCGGGAAACCCTCCCGGGACTTTTTCGTTTCTGCGTCGCTTTTGCATTTCTGTGCGACAGATCTCACTTAAGGGACTCCCGTACCACTTCCTCATGGTGTTAGTTTGGAAATGTTTCTGTCTCATCGATCAGAAATTTCTCACAAACCACCTGCAAAGGAATGCCCCCAGCAATGGACTTCTCACTCAAGCACCTGGCCGCGACAACGTTGATGCTGGCCAGCCTTTCGGCGTTCACCACGTCAGCTCACGCCAACATCACACCGCTACAGAGCGCGACTATCCTCAAGACTTTCAGTGACGCATCGGTCACGGACTTCAGGCAGTTCCTGGGCAGCCTGGCCAACAGCGACCTCGCCAAAACCGCCGGCTTCGGCCCGGCAATCAATGCTTTCCAGGGCAACAAGCCCCTTTCTCCTGAACAGCAGAACGAGATCCATCGCCTGCTTGGCATCTACGCACGGGTGAAATACGGTAACGCTGCCACCGAGACTCTGCGCGAACTGGTGGCAATCCCGACCTTCCGCGTGGAGGGCGTTGCCCAGCACGATAATCCCGAATTCATCAAGATCGCCGACAAGCTCAAGGGCCTTGCCGAGGCTTTCAACCTGAACTTTCGCAACATCGACAACCGCGTCTATGAAATCTCCCTCGAAGGTGCTGGCGATGAAGTCGTGGGCATTCACGCACATGCCGACGTAGTCCCCGTGACTCCGGAAAACTGGGTCCTGAAAGACGGCACCCGACTCGATCCGTTCAAGGTCACCCAGGTCGGCGACCGCATGTACGGCCGGGGCACCGAGGATGACAAAAACGGTATCGTAGTGGCGCTCTACGCCATGAAGATCATCAAGGAAGAGCAGCTGCCGCTGGCGAGGAATTTCAAGCTGCTGGTAGACACCACCGAGGAAACCACCGGCGACGCCATCCCCTATTACTTCGAACACAACCCGACACCCAATTACAACCTGGCGCTGGATGGCGGCTACCCGGTGGTGATTGCCGAGAAAGGCTACGGCACCGTCATGGCGAGCTTTGCCCGACGTAAGGCTGAAGGCAGCGGCGCCGAAATCACCTCAATGACGGGCGGCCTGGCCACCAACCAGATACCGTCGACCTCGGTCGCCACCGTTGTGGGTGACAAGCCTGCCGAATTGGCCGCCAGCTTGCAGAAGGCCGGCACTGATTATGCCAAGCGCAATGGCGGCAACTTCGAGGTGACCGCCAAGGTCGTCGGCAAGGACGTCAAGCTGACGGTCACCGGCGTTTCCGCCCACTCCTCCGAGCCCGAGTCAGGCGTCAACCCGGTGGCAAGGATGCTGGGCTTGATCAACAACCTCGACGGTAAGGTTGCGCTCAAGCACAACCACATTACCGACGCCGCCCGCTACGCTGCCGACAACTGGGGGCTGGACTACCTGGGTGGCACATTGGGGGTCGGTTTTACCGATGCCTTCATGGGACCGCTGACCACGTCCCTGACCTATGTCGGGATGGATGACAAAGCCTTCAAGCTCGCGGTCAACCTGCGCGTGCCGGTCGGTAAATCCCCGGAGACGCTCAAAACCGAAATCGCCGATAAGCTTGGCGCCTGGAGCAAGCAGACCCGGATTGCCGTGGCCTTCAACTACTCGATCGCCGAGCCGATGCACCGCAACCCTGAGGGTGAATGGGTCAAGGCCCTGCTGGCCGTGGCCAGTGAAAATCTTGGCATGGAACACAAGTTCGGCACCTCCGCCGGCGCCACCTCGGTCCATGAACTGCCCAATGGCGTGCAATTCGGCCTGGCCAGGCCCGAGGTCAAGTACACCGGCCACACCGACAATGAATTCAAGACTGTCGACCAGTTCCTGCTGGACCTGCAGATCGTGACCGAGATGCTGGGGCGCGTCGGGCAATTGCCGAAGCTCTGATCCGCCTTTCGGACCCGCTATTCTGGCGGGTCCACTTTTTTGATCGTCTTGATATTCGGGCACTACCCCAACAACTGACTCAACGCCGCTCGCAGCTTTCCGGGTTTGACCGGTTTGTTCAGCAGCGGCGCGCCAAGTCGTTGCAAGGCGCGGCGACACTGATCGCTGCGGTCTGCGGTGATGATCACTGCGGGAATGGTGGCGGCGAAATGCTCGCGCAGGTGGCGAATCACGTCGCAGCCGATGACCCCATGGTCCAGGTGGAAATCCGCCAGAATCAATTCCGGCGCCCGCCCCTGCAAGGCCAGCAGCGCACCGCTTTCGTCGGTTGCCGTCACCACCTCGCAGCCCCACTGGCCGAGCAATGCGCTCATGCTCTCGAGGATGCTCACTTCGTTATCCAGCACCAGCAGACGACGGCCCGGCAAAGGGTTGCCGGTGCTCGGCTGCGGCACCGCCTGATGGATGGGCAGCGGCACTTGCTCGCCGATCGGCACCTGAATGCTGAACATCGAACCGCGTCCCGGCAACGAGCGGACCTCGACTTTGTGTTCGAGAATTCTCGCGATACGCTCGACGATAGCCAGCCCCAACCCGACGCCCTTGCGGTCAGCCGCACGTCCGACGTCCAACTGGTTGAACTCCAGGAAGATCGAGTCCAGGCGGTCGGCCGGAATACCGCGACCAGTGTCCCAGACTTCCAGGCGCAGGTTCTTGCCACGCCGCCGGGCACCCAGCAGGATGCTGCCCTGCTCGGTATAGCGACAGGCATTGCTGAGCAAGTTACGGATGATCCGCGACATCAGCCGCAGGTCGGTGTGGATGGCAAAATTGCCCATGTGTACCCGCAGGTTCAATCCGGCCGCTCCGGCCACCGACTGGAACTCCGAGACCAACGGGCCCAGCAGTTCATCGAGGCGATACAGGGCGATGTCCGGCTTGACCGCGGCCTGATCGAGGCGGGAAATATCCAACAGATCGGTGAGCAGGTCTTCGGCACCTTCCAGCGCCTGGTGGGTGCGTTCGACCAACACCTGTTCAACACTGGGCAACGGGCGTTCGCGTAAAGTGGAGATCAGCAAGCGCGCCGCATTCAGCGGTTGCAGCAAGTCGTGGCTGGCGGCGGCGAGATATTTGTCCTTGCTGTTATTGGCCGCCTGCGCCGCATCCCGGGCATCGCGCAAGGCCTGTTCGACCTGTTCGCGCTGGGCGATTTGCTGTTGCAGGTTGCGGTTGGCTTCGAGCAATTCATCGGTGCGCGCAGTGACCCGTTGTTCCAGCTCATCGTTGAGCGTCTGCAAGCGTTGCTGGGCCAGTTTGCGCTCGGTGATATCGGCGACGAAACCTTCCACCAGGCCCTCCTGATCCGGCTTGAGCAGCAGGTTCATCAACACATCGATGTGGCTGCCGTCCTTGCGTCGCAGCTGGGTTTCATAACCCAGCAGGCTGCGTTGAGCTTGCAGGGTCTCAGCGATGTCCTGCACTTCCTGCGCATCGCCGACGAACAACTGGCTTGCCAGATCGGCTCGGGAGAACAGCACTTCCTGAGGCGTCTCGTAACCCAGCATGTGCGCCAGCGCCGGGTTGGCGGCGAGCATGCCCTGTTGCAGGCTGGCCTGGAAAATTCCGTGGACAGCGTTTTCGAACAACCATTTGTAGCGGTTGCGTTCGGCTTCCAGCTCGTCGAGACGGGCCGCCAGCTCCGGGTAATGACTCTTGCGCGCCGAATGATTGCCCAGCCCCAGCAATCCGGTCAGCGCCCGTTGTTGCTCGTCAGAGGGCTTCGCCATAGACGACCTCGACATCACGCTGGCTCGACTCGCGGGGGTTGGTAAGAATGCACGGGTCATCCATCGCATGCTGGGACAGGAACGGAATGTCAGACGTGCCGACTCCGTGCAGTCCCAGGGTTTCGTGGAAGCCAATGGCGTGCTTCAGCGCGATCAGGTGCTCCACCAGGCGCCCACAGATCTGTCGATGATTGAGGCCGCGGCAGTCGATGCCGAAGGTCTCGGCAATCACTTTGAAACGCTCCGGTGCCGAGCTGTAATTGAACGCCACGACATGTTCCACCAGTACCGCGTTGCACAAGCCATGAGGCAGGTCGAGGAAACCGCCCAGGCTGTGCGACATGGCGTGCACCGCTCCGAGAATCGCGTTGGAGAACGCCAGGCCGGCCTGCATGCTGCCCAGCATGATCTTTTCGCGCAGGGCGATATCCGTCGGGTTGGCGATCATCTGTACCAGATTGCCGTTGATCAGCCGCATGGCCTCCAGCGCATGAGGGTCGGTCAACGGGCCGTGACCGGTGGAGACGAATGCCTCGATAGCGTGCACCAAGGCATCGATGCCAGTACAGGCCGACAGAAACGGGTCCATGCTCAGGGTGGTTTCCGGGTCAATCAGCGACACGTCCGGCACCACCGCCTTGCTGACGATGGAGAACTTCATCCGCTCCTGCTGGTTGGAAATGATCACGAACTGTGAAACATCCGCCGAGGTGCCAGCGGTGGTGGGGATCAGGATCAGCGGCGGGCTCGGTACGCGGATCATGTCCACGCCCTCGAACTCGAGAATGCTGCGACCGTGGGCAACGACAATACCGATGCCCTTGCCACAGTCCATGGGGCTGCCGCCGCCTACGGCGACGATCACATCGCAGTGGTTTTCACGGTAGATGTCGGCCCCCAGCATGACTTCTTCGACCCGCGGGTTGGGCGACACGGCGCTGTACAGGCAATAGTCGATGCCGAGGGCCTGCAGGCTGGCCTCGACATCGGCGACCCAACCGGCAGCGATCACGCCGGGGTCGCTGACCACCAATACCTTGCGCGCGCCGAAGGTCTTGGCATAGTTGCCGACGTTATGCCGGCAGCCGGCACCGAAGATGATTTCAGGCGAAACGAATTTACGCAGCTGGCTAAGATTCTGGCTCATTGGAAAGCCTGTTTTTATTGTTTTGGAAGGTAATAGCCAGCCTAAAGCATCCCGCTGCGAATGCAATCAGACCAAAGGGTAGCCTGCGTTTCAGCCGCGAAAGATCAACTGCGACGCCTTCTCGTTGCGCAAGGTCAGCTGCTCGATCCCCTGCCCCGGCGCTTCGGCTTGCCGGCGGGCCTCGAGGATCTTGCCATGGTGCGGTGACTTGCTGCACACCGGGTCCGCATTGGCGGCATCGCCGGTGAGCATGAATGCCTGGCAACGGCAGCCACCCAGGTCCTGGTGTTTTTCATCGCAGGAACGACAGGGCTCGGTCATCCACTCATCGCCGCGAAAGCGATTGAAACCGAAGGAGTCGTTCCAGATGTGCTCGATGCTGTGGTCACGCACATTGGGAAACTGCACCGGCAACTGCCGGGCGCTGTGGCACGGCAACGCGGTGCCGTCCGGGGTGATATCGAGAAACAGGTTGGCCCAGCCGTTCATGCAGGTCTTGGGGCGTTCTTCATAGTAATCCGGGGTGACGAAGATCAGCTTGCAGGGGTGACCCTGCTGCTCCAGACGCTGGCGATACTCATTGGTAATGCGTTCGGCACGCTGCAACTGCTCACGGGTCGGCAACAGGCCGACGCGGTTGAGTTCGGCCCAACCGTAGAACTGGCAGGTGGCCAACTCGACGAAATCCGCCTCCAGCTCCAGGCACAGCTCGATGATCTGTCCGATCTGGTCGATGTTGTGCCGATGGGTGACGAAGTTCAGCACCATCGGATAGCCCTGGGCCTTCACCGCCCGGGCCATCGCCAGCTTCTGGGCGAATGCCTTGCGCGAGCCGGCGAGCATGTTGTTGACCGCCTCGTCGGCGGCCTGGAAGCTGATCTGGATATGGTCCAGTCCGGCCTCCTTGAACTGCCGGACCTTGCGCGTGGTCAGGCCGATCCCCGAGGTGATGAGGTTGGTGTAATAGCCCATGTCCCGGGCGGCCTTGATCAGCTCGGCCAGGTCCTGGCGTACCAGCGGTTCGCCACCGGAAAATCCCAGCTGCGCAGCGCCCATGTCCCGTGCCTCGCGGAACACGCGGATCCACTCGGCGGTGCTCAATTCCTCACCGTGCCGGGCGAAGTCCAGGGGGTTGGAACAATACGGGCACTGCAACGGGCAGCGATAAGTCAGTTCCGCCAGCAGCCACAGCGGCGGACCCGGACGCGGGTCATTCGATCCAGTATTGAGCATGGGCCACCTCCAGGAACGCCAGCACATCTTCATCGATCCCCGGCACCTCGGGGAAACGCGCCGACAGCAGCTCGATGATCGACGCCACATTGCGCTGACCGTCCACCAGGCTGAGGATCTCGCCGGCACTGCGATTGAGTTTGATCATGCCTTCCGGGTAGAGCAGCACATGGCAATCCTGACGTGCTTCCCATTGCAGGCGAAAGCCACGGCGCAGTGCCGGTTGCAGGTGACGTTCGATGCCGCTCACAGGACAATCCCCCGATGCCAGACTGCCTCGCGGGTGACGCTGTGATACGGCGGACGTTCCAGTTCATAGGCCATGCTCATGGCATCAAGCATGCTCCACAGTACGTCGAGCTTGAACTGCAGAATCTCCAGCATCCGCTGCTGCCCCTCGCGCGTAACGTAATGCGCCAGGGTAATGCGCAAGCCATGTTCGACATCACGCCGCGCCTGACTCAGGCGTGTGCGGAAATACTCGTAGCCGGCAGGGTCGATCCACGGGTAGTGCTGCGGCCAGGCGTCGAGTCGGGATTGATGGATCTGCGGTGCAAAGAGCTCAGTGAGCGAACTGCTGGCGGCCTCCTGCCAACAGGCGCGGCGGGCGAAGTTGACGTAGGCATCCACCGCAAAGCGCACCCCCGGCAGGACCATTTCCTGGGACAGCATCCGCTCACGCGCAATGCCCACCGCCTCCCCCAGCCGCAGCCAGGCCTCGATTCCGCCTTCGCTGCCGGGCACGCCGTCGTGATCGACCAGGCGTTGCAGCCACTCCCGACGCACCTCGCGATCCGGGCAGTTGGCCAGAATAGCCGCGTCCTTGAGCGGGATGTTGAGCTGATAATAAAAACGATTGGCGACCCAGCCCTGGATCTGTTCGCGGGTGGCCCGGCCTTCGTACATCGCCTGATGGAACGGATGGTGAATGTGGTAATAGGCGCCCTTGGCGCGCAGTGCCTGTTCGAACTCGGCGGGAGCCAGTGGTGTGTCAGTCATTTCGGTTCTCCGGGGAATAACCGTTGGATTCTGTGGTGTTTGCTCTGGCCTCATCGCGGGCAAGCCTTGCTCCTACAGTATTGCGTCGCACGCCATTTGCGCGCTCGCCAAAGGTCTCGTAGGAGCAAGGCTTGCCCGCGATAGACCGCGCAGCGGTCTCCGCTCTTACAGCTCGATGCTCATGCCGTCATAGGCCACTTCAACGTTGCGCCGTGCCAGTTCGGCGCGTTCGGCCGAGTCTTCGTCGAGGATCGGGTTGGTGTTATTGATGTGGATGAGAATCTTGCGTTGACGGGGAAATCCCTCCAGCACGTCGAGCATGCCGCCGGGACCGCTTTGCGCCAGGTGGCCCATCTCGCTGCCCAGACTCTGGCCGACCTCGCACAGGCGCATTTCATCGTCGCGCCACAGCGTGCCGTCAAGCAGCAGGCAGTCGGCGCGCTGCATCCAGCCCAGCACCTCGGCATCGACCTCGCCCAGGCCTGGGGCATAGAACAGGCTCGCGCCGCTGCGCAGGTCCTCGATGAACAGGCCGATGGTGTCGCCCGGTTGCGGGTTGCCGCGATTGGGCGAATACGGTGGCGCGTTGCTGCGCAACGGGATCGCCCGCCATTGCAGATGCGCGCAGGCCGCGATAGGGAATGGCTGACTGTCCAGCCCGATGGGCTGCCACTGCAAACCACCGTTCCAGTGGCTGAGCATGTTGAACAAGGGGAAACCGCTGCTCAGGTCCTGATGGACCCGCTCGGTGCACCAGACCTGATGCGGGCAGCCTTCGCGCAGACTGAGCAGACCGGTGCAATGGTCGATCTGGCTGTCGAGCAACACGACCCCGGCAATCGCCGTATCACGCAAGCGACGCGCCGGTTGCAGGGGCGCGAAGCTCTCGAGCTGGGTGCGGATATCCGGTGAGGCATTGCACAAGACCCAGTCCACGCCATTGTCACTCAAGGCAATCGACGACTGGGTGCGACGCTGTGCCCTCAGGCGGCCATTACGCACGCCGCTGCACTGGCGACAATTGCAGTTCCATTGCGGAAAACCACCGCCGGCGGCGGAACCAAGAATGCGGATATGCATGGACAGTGCTCCCGACAAGAGGCCCGGCCACCGCGCGGATGGCCGGACGGAACATCAACGATTGGCGAAATACATCGTCACTTCGAAGCCAATACGCAGGTCGGTAAACGCGGGTTTAGTCCACATGGGTCAATCCTCTTCTTGTGCCGGTGCATTCCGGTAGAGGCATTAATACACGCGAGGACTGACGCCCGAATGCTACTTTCGAAGGAGGTGGTGGGGTGCCTTGGTAGGGGGTACACAAGGCAGAGCCAAGACGGCTAAACGCGAAAATCAAAAGATCGCTGGCTGCGCCAGCTCCTACATCGCGGGAGTACATCCCGAGTCTTTAGGAGCTGCCGCAAGGCTGCGATCTTTTGGCCCGAACCTGTGGCAGCGTCTACGAGCGGTTGACGTTGCAGGTCAGAAGAAACCCAGCGGGTTGATGTCGTAGCTCACCAGCAGGTTCTTGGTCTGTTGGTAGTGGTCGAGCATCATTTTGTGGGTCTCACGGCCAACGCCGGACTTCTTGTAGCCACCAAACGCCGCGTGCGCCGGGTACAGGTGGTAGCAGTTGGTCCAGACGCGACCGGCCTTGATTGCCCGACCCATGCGGTAGGCGCGGTTGATGTCGCGGGTCCACAGACCGGCACCGAGGCCGAACTCGCTGTCGTTGGCAATCGCCAGGGCTTCGGCTTCGTCCTTGAAGGTGGTGACACCCACCACCGGACCAAAAATTTCTTCCTGGAACACGCGCATTTTGTTGTGGCCCTTGAGCAGGGTCGGTTGGATGTAATAGCCGCTCGACAGGTCGCCTTCAAGACGTTCAGCCGCACCGCCGGTGAGCAGCTCGGCGCCCTCCTCCTGAGCGATTTTCAGGTACGAGAGGATCTTGTCGTATTGCTGCTCGGACGCCTGGGCGCCGACCATGGTCTCGGTGTCCAGCGGGTTGCCGCGCTTGATCTTGACGATCTTCTTCATGACCTCGGCCATGAACGGTTCGTAGATCGACTCTTGCACCAGCGCGCGGGACGGGCAGGTGCAGACTTCGCCCTGGTTGAAGAACGCCAGCACCAGGCCTTCAGCGGCTTTTTCGATGAACTGGGGCTCTGCCTGCATGATGTCGGCGAAGAAAATGTTCGGCGACTTGCCGCCCAGCTCCACGGTCGACGGGATGATGTTCTCGGCGGCGCATTTCATGATGTGCGAACCGACCGGGGTGGAACCGGTGAAGGCAATCTTGGCGATACGCTTACTGGTGGCCAGGGCCTCGCCGGCTTCGCGACCAAAGCCCTGAACGATGTTCAGCACGCCCGGCGGCAGCAAGTCAGCGATCAACTCGGCGAAGACCATGATCGACAGCGGCGTCTGCTCGGCCGGTTTGAGGACGATGCAGTTACCGGCGGCCAGGGCCGGAGCGAGCTTCCAGGCGGCCATCAGCAGCGGGAAGTTCCACGGGATGATCTGCCCGACCACGCCCAGCGGTTCGTGGAAATGGTAGGCGGTGGTCAGTTCGTTGATCTCGGCGGCGCCACCTTCCTGGGCACGGATGCAGCCGGCGAAGTAGCGGAAATGGTCTGCCGCCAACGGTACATCGGCGTTGAGGGTTTCACGCACAGCCTTGCCGTTGTCCCAGGTTTCGGTCACCGCAAGCACTTCGAGGTTCTGTTCGATGCGGTCGGCGATTTTCAGCAGCACCAGCGAGCGATCCTGAGCCGAGGTCTTGCCCCAGGCATCGGCCGCTGCATGGGCGGCGTCCAGGGCCTTGTCGATGTCTTCGGCGGTGGAGCGCGGGAACTCGGCGATCGGCTGGCCGTTGACCGGTGAAGTCGTGGTGAAGTACTGGCCTTTGACCGGGGCGACAAACTCACCGCCGATGAAATTGCCGTAGCGTGCCTTGAAGGAAACGACGGCGCCGGGTGTTCCGGGTTGAGCGTAAATCATGATAAACCTCTGCTGGGTCGAGGCCTGTCGGTCAACAGGCGATAGACCGATAGTAGAGAGCCCCACAGCCCGGACGAATGCGCCGTTGGCAGGGGGACTCTCGTCATTTGGTCGTAGTTTTGCCTTGAGGGTATTCAGGCCCCTCCAGGCTCAGATCAATGCTTGGCCACCAGGTCCTTGGGCAGTTTGAAGGTCCAGAGCATGCCGCCCTGGTTGAAGTCCTTGACCCGCTTGGCCACTTCGCCACCCCACAACGGGACAGCACCGCCCCAGCCGGACAGCACCGAGACGTACTGCTCGCCATCCATCTCCCAGGTAATCGGCGAGCCGAGCACGCCGGAGCCGGTCTGGAACTCCCAGACCTTTTCCCCGGTCTTGGCGTTGAAGGCCTGCAGGAAGCCTTCCGGTGTACCGGTAAACACCAGGTTGCCCTTTGTGGTCAGCACCCCGCCCCAGAGCGGCGCGTAGTTTTTGTGCCGCCAGACTTCCTTGCCGGTTTTCGGGTCAATGGCGCGCAGCACGCCGATGTAGTCTTCGTTCAACGGTTTGATGGTGAAGCCGGCGCCCAGGAATGCCGCGCCTTTCTTGTAGGCGATGCCTTCGTTCCAGATGTCCATGCCCCATTCGTTGGACGGTACGTAGAACAGTCCGGTGTCCTGGTTGTAGGCCATCGGCATCCAGTTTTTTGCACCGAGGAATGCCGGTGCGACAAACACCGAACTGCCTTTTTCTTCAGTGCCCGGCGCGCCCGGGCGGCTGGCTTCGTTGTAGATAGGCCGGCCATCCTTGTCGAGGCCGCTGGCCCAGGTGATCTTGTCGACAAACGGGAAGCCACGGATGAACTTGCCGTTGGTGCGGTCGAGCACGTAGAAGAAGCCGTTGCGGTCAGCGGTGGCCGCTGCCTTGATCTCCTTGCCGCCGTCCTTGTAATTGAACGAGATCAGCTCGTTGACGCCGTCAAAGTCCCAGCCATCGTGCGGAGTGCTCTGGAAGTGCCACTTGATGGTGCCGTCGTCCGGGTTCAGCGCCAGACGCGATGAGGAATAGAGGTTGTCGCCAGGGCGCAAGTGGGAGTTCCACGGTGCCGGGTTGCCGGTACCGAACAACAGCAGATTGGTTTCCGGGTCGTAGTAGCCGCCGAGCCAGGGCGCGGCACCGCCGGTTTTCCAGAGGTCACCCGGCCAGGTCTTGCCGGCTTCTCCTCCGGAGATGCCGTTCTCGACCGCCTTGCCATCCTTGTAGACGTACCCCATGTGCCCTTCGACCGTTGGCCGGGTCCACAGCAGGTCACCGTTTTTCGGGTTGTAGGCTTCGATCTTGCCCACCACCCCGAACTCGCCGCCGGCCACGCCGGTGATCAGCTTGCCGTTGATCACCAGCGGTGCGGCGCTGATGGAGTAGCCTTCCTTATGGTCGGCCACTTTCTTGCTCCAGACCACTTTGCCGGTGTCCTTGTTCAGGGCCACGAGCTTGGCGTCCAGGGTGCCGAAAATCACCAGATCGTCGTACAGCGCCACACCACGGTTGATCACGTCGCAGCACGGGCGGATGTCGTCCGGCAGGCGTGCATCGTACTGCCAGAGTTTCTTGCCGGTGTGGGCATCCACCGCAAACACCCGCGAGTAGGATCCGGTCATGTACATCACGCCATCCTTGACCATCGGCTGCGCCTGCTGACCGCGCTGCTTTTCACCGCCGAACGAAAAGGCCCAGACCGGGCGCAGTTCCTTCACGTTATTGACATTGAGGATGTCCAGCGGACTGTAACGCTGGCCCTGGACGCCGAGGCCGTTGGTGACGACCTGCCCGGGGTTTTTCGGATCCTGGAGAATGTCCTGATCGGTGACGGCGGCCAGGGCCGAGCCGGACAGCAACATGGCACTGAGCAGCACACTGAGGGCGAAGGGTTGACGACGTACGGGGTGGGTCATGACGGCTACCTCTGCGGTTATTGTTGTACCCGGAAACTTCTCCGGTCTGACGCAGATTCTTGGGCGCCGCCGCCGACGCAACAATTGCCCGCAGTGCGGAGATTGCTAGTTCCTTAGTACATATCGAGGATGAGGGGAGCGCGAGTGCCGGTACTGCCAGCGCTCGCCAGCGCTCGCCAGCAGCGCAACAGCCGGCACAACGGCTATTGGTACATGTCGGGCACGTCATAGCGCAGGCCATAGCTGGCATAAATTGCCTTCAGCGTGCCGTCGCGGATCAAGCCTTCCAGCGCTTCCTCTACCGCATAGGCCAGCTGACGGTTGCTTTCATGCACCGCCATGCCGATCTCCCAGAGCTGCTTGCCCATGTTCGGGTAGGCGTTTTCTGCCAGCGCCAATTGCGGATCGGCCGCCTCGTGCACCTGCCAGTCGATCTCGCCGCGCATCGCCATCACCGCATCGACCTCGCCGGCCTTCATGGCAGCAAAGGCCTGGGGTACGCCCGGATAGTGGTGAGTACTGGCCCTGAGCATGCCGTTGAACACCGAGGTCAGGTAGAACGACGGCACACTGTCGACCTCAACCCCGATGGGGTGATGCTCGAACACCGCAACGCTGCCTACCGACTCCAGTCGACGGCGGTCGTAAGCGACTTGCCACTGCTCGTTCTGGTAAGGCCCGAACATCACCACATGGCCGTTCTCCAGCTCACCGAGTTCGTTGCGCTTTTGCGAGTAGTCACGGTCATACGGTACGCGCATCATCAGGTCGGCCAACTGCTGGTTGCGCAGTTGGCTGCCGCGCCAGATGTAGTCGCGCAAATCGTCGTCGAGCTTTTCTCCCGGCGGTGCCCAGATCAGCGTGAGACGGACACCGAGCGCCTTGGCCAGCGCCCGGGCCAGTTCAACATCGACCCCTCGTGGCGTGCCCGCGTCTTCGAAGCTGTAGGGGGCGAAATCCTTGTAGACCGCGACCTTGAGCTCCCCTTCGGCGATCATTTGGTCAAAGGTGCGGACCTGCGCCTGCACCGCCTGGGAACACAACAACACTGCACTGATGAACACCGCGAGCAGGCGCATGGGTCATTGCTCGACATGCACGCTGTCGAGGTAGGTGCGCACCGCCCACAGCGCTTCCTGGCTCAGGTAGTCGGCCATCTTCGGCATGTAGACCCGACCGTCGCGCACCGCACCATTACGGACACGCTGGACGAACCATTCATCACCCGCTTCGCCGACATCCAGCAGGCGCAGGTCAGGGGCAATACCGCCGGACTTGGCTTCCAGGCCGTGGCAGGCGGCACAGTTCTGGTTGTAGGCCGAAGAGCCGATTTCCAGAGCCTTGTCATGTTCAGGGGAGGATCGATAGGGATTCGCCGCTGCCCAGCCATCGGCATCGACCTGCACGCCGGCATCCTTGATCGGGGTCAGGCCCTTGGTTTCCACTGCCTGGGGGACCACGTTGCCATGGGCCCAGGTCGCACCGGCACCGAACAGACCGGTCAGCAGCCCTGCAACCAGCAAGGCGTTGCGTTTTGTTGTCATTGTTTTGCCCTCAAGATTGCACGCACTACCTCTCTACAGAGGCTACGGGCTCATCTTAGGAACAGCGCGGCACGATCCGAATGCTGCTTTGGTGGCCGCCCGCTCATCCCTTGGTAGTAGGGCTTGTGGCGAAACGCTGGGCGATTGGCGACGTGCGCGCCTAATACCCTGGGGTCATGGGGACCACCAGCACGGCGACAGGGCGGGCTCCGTGCAATTTGTCGACGCCGATCAGGCTCAGGATCAGCAGCAACGGCAGGAGCAATGCTTTAAGAATTCGCATGACCGTTGTGCTCTGGATGGGTGGCTGTTACCCATGCTAAAACCGCGCCGCACGCGGCAAGTTACGACCTTGGTACTGGCTCACTGGTACTTTCTGCATATTTCGCTGCCCTCCCGGACTTCCTATGCTGGCGCCATACGAAGTGGAGTGCCCTATGCGCCAGCTTATTGGTTACGCCCTGTTCTATTTGTTGGCGATTGCCTGCTCCGCGTTGCTGGCCACCCAGAGCCAGGCGGACGACAACCCGTTGCAAGTGCGCATCGGCTACCTGGGTTATCGCCCCGATCCCGGACCAGTGCTTTCCACTGTCATTCCCGAACCCACCGATGCGGGGCTGCGAGGTGCCGAGTTGGCAATCATCGACAGCAACAGCACCGGGCGCTTTCTCAAACACGACTATCACCTGCAAAGCACCGTCGTCGACAATCCCGAAGCGTTGCTCGAAGCCGCCAGAGTCCAGCACGCTCAAGGCTTGCGATTGTTCGTGGTGAATGTGCCGCTGGACAGTCTGCGCCAGCTCAGCGCCGCCCTGCCCGACAGCCTGCTGTTCAATGCCGGCAGTGCCGATGACAGCCTGCGCAGCACCGACTGCCTGGCCAACGTGCTGCACAGTCTGCCCAGCCGGGCGATGTTGGCCGATGCACTGGTGCAGTTCATGGTGGTGCGCAAATGGCAGCGGGCGTTGTTGATCGTCGGTCAGACGCCCGCAGACCAGGCCTATGCCGCCGCTCTGCGACGAGCCATGAAACGCTTCGGGCTGAAGATCGTCGCCGAGAAACCCTGGACGTTCGACAATGACCAGCGGCGCAGCGCCCAGGCCGACATGCCCCTGTTCACCCAGACCGCCGAATACGACGTGGTGCTGGTCGCGGACGAGCGCGGCGACTTCGGTGAATACGTCCCCTACCAAACCTGGTACCCGCGCCCCGTGGCCGGCACCCAGGGACTGACCCCCACCGGCTGGCACCACACCGTGGAAACCTACGGGGCCGCCCAGTTGCAGAAACGCTTCGAAGCCCTGGCCGGACGCTATATGAACGACCGCGACTTCGCCGCCTGGGTCGCCGTGCGCAGCATCGCCAGCGCAGTCAGCAAACTGCGCCAGACCGACCCGGTCGCCATTCGCCAACTGGAACTCAGTGACCAGTTGCCACTGGACGGTTTCAAGGGCCGCAAACTCAGCTATCGCCCATGGAACGGTCAGTTGCGCCAGCCGATCCCTATCGTCCAGCCGCGAGCGCTGGTCAGCACCGCGCCCGAGGACGGCTTTTTACACCCCACCAATGAAATGGACAGCCTGGGTTTCGACAAACCTGAAGTGAGTTGCCGCTATCCCTGATCACACCACCACAACAATAAGGAATCCGCCATGCGCCGCACCCTGCTCACTTGCGCCCTCCTGCTCGCCGCCGGGCAAGCCGTGGCGAGCACTGCCTGGGTCTCCAACGAGAAAGACAACAGCCTGAGCCTGATCGACATGCAGACGCTGCAAGTCACCGAGACCCTGCCCGTGGGCCAGCGTCCGCGCGGGCTGTTGCTGTCCCACGACAATAAATTGCTGTACATCTGCGCCAGCGACTCGGACCGGGTCCAGGTGATGGATGTGGCCACCCGCAAGATCATCAAGGAGCTGCCCTCCGGCAAGGACCCGGAGCAATTCGCCCTGCACCCCAACAACCGCTGGCTGTATGTCTCCAACGAGGACGATGCACTGGTGACGGTGATCGACACCGAAACCGCCAAGGTCCTGGGCCAGGTCAATGTCGGCGTCGAACCCGAAGGCATGGCGGTCAGCCCCGACGGCAAGTGGGCGGTCAACACCAGTGAAACCACGAACATGCTGCACTGGATCGACACCAGCACCCAGACCCTGACCGACAGCACCCTAGTGGATCAGCGGCCGCGTTTCGTCGAGTTCAATCGGGATGGCTCGCAACTCTGGGCTTCCGCCGAGATCGGCGGCACGGTGACCATTCTCGACGTGGCGACCCGCAAGATCCTCAAGACCCTGAAGTTCCAGATCAAGGGCGTGCACCCGGACAAAGTTCAGCCGGTGGGTGTCAAGCTCAGCGCCGACGGCAAGTACGCCTTCGTCGCACTGGGCCCGGCCAACCATGTAGCCGTCGTCGATGCAAAAACCTTCGAGATCCTCGACTACCTGTTGGTCGGGCGACGCGTCTGGCAGATGTCGTTTACCCCGGACCAGAGCCAGTTGCTGGCCACCAACGGGGTCAGCGGCGATGTTTCGGTGATCGATGTCAACAGTCTCAAGGTCATCAAATCGGTGAAGGTCGGACGCTACCCATGGGGCGTGGTGGTCACGCCATGAACGCCCTTGATGTCTGCGACGTGAGCTTCGCCTACGGCCCGCGCGAAGCACTGAAACAGGTCAGTTTCAGCCTGGCACCCGGGCGTTTCGCGGCATTGCTGGGGCCCAACGGCGCGGGCAAGTCAACGCTGATCGCCCTGCTCACCCGGCTCTATGACCTGCAACGCGGGGATATTCGAGTCGGCGGTTGCTCGTTGCGCAACGCCGCGCGCCCGGCCTTGCGCCAATTGGGGGTGGTGTTCCAGCAAAGCACTCTGGACCTGGACCTGAGCATCGAACAGAACCTGCGCTATCACGCCGCGTTGCAGGGCTTGTCGCGCGGCCAGAGCCAGCGGCGGGTCGATGCCGAACTGGCGCGCCAAAGCCTGAGCGAGCGACGGCACGAACGGGTTCGTGAACTCAATGGCGGGCATCGCCGGCGGGTGGAAATTGCCCGCGCCCTGCTCCACGAACCGCGCTTGCTGCTACTGGATGAAGCCAGTGCCGGCCTCGACCCGGCCAGCCGCCTGGCGCTCAATCGGCACATTCGCACGCTGTGTCACGAACAACAGATCAGTGCGCTCTGGACCACCCACCTGCTGGACGAAGTGCACCCCAACGATGACCTGCTGATCCTCCATCAGGGCCGGCTGGTCGCCAGCGGACAGGCGGACGCGCTGAGCCGGGAGCACGGCGGCGACCTTGATACCGCTTTCGCCCGCCTCACCCCTTCACCCGGCCTTGCGGCCACTACCGGAGTCAGCTCCCGATGAACGCATACTGGCGGTGTTTCAGCGGCATCGTGTTGCGCGAATGGCTGCGCTTCGTGTTGCAGCGCACGCGTTTTCTCAGCGCCCTGGTGCGCCCGCTACTGTGGCTGCTGGTGTTCGCCGCAGGTTTTCGCGCCGCCCTGGGTATCGCGATTATCGAACCCTACGACACCTACATTCCCTATGAGGTGTACATCATCCCGGGCCTGGCCTGCATGATCCTGCTGTTCAACGGTATGCAGGGCTCGCTGTCGATGGTCTACGACCGGGAGATGGGCAGCATGCGGGTGCTGCTGACCAGCCCTCTGCCGCGAGCCTTTCTGCTGGGCAGCAAACTAGTGGCCACCTCGTTGATTTCCCTGTTGCAGGTTTATGCTTTCCTCGCCATCGCCTGGCTGTACGGCGTGCAACCACCGGCGGCGGGACTGCTGCTGGCGTTACCGGTGTTGCTGCTGGTGGCCCTGATGCTCAGTGCCTTGGGGCTGCTGCTGTCCAACGCGATTCGCCAGTTGGAGAACTTTGCCGGGGTGATGAATTTCGTGATCTTCCCGCTGTTTTTCCTGTCATCGGCCCTGTACCCGTTGTGGAAGATGCTCGAGGCCAGTCAGTGGTTATACTGGCTCTGTGCCCTGAACCCATTTACCCACGCGGTGGAGCTGGTGCGTTTTGCCCTGTACGAACGCCTCAATCTACTGGCATTGGTGGTGTGCCTGGGGCTGACCCTGCTGTTCAGCGCGCTTGCGGTGCTGACTTTCAATCCCCAGCACGCAGCGCTACGCAAGGCCGGATAACCCGCCTCCTACTTTAGTACTGGTTTTCTTATCTATGGTCGCATTCACAAAGCACCGTCCCTGGCATGTAATGGGCCCATGACAAACAGGATGAGAGCCTGTGCCGAGTGCCTTGCGTCGCCGGCAGCGCCTTTCCCTGACGCCATAGCCTGAGAACCCTGCCCCACCCTAATCACAATAACGAGGTGAAAGGCCATGTATAAAATTCTGATTGCCGACGATCACCCGCTGTTTCGCGAAGCCATTCACAACGTTATCAGCGACGGCTTTCCGGGCAGCGAGGTGATGGAGACCGCCGACCTCGAGAGCGCCCTGACGCTGACCCGGCAGCACGACGACCTGGACCTGATCCTGCTGGATTTGAACATGCCCGGCATGCACGGCCTCAATGGCCTGATCAATCTGCGCAACGAGGCGCCGACCATTCCGGTGGTGATCGTCTCTGCCGAGCAGGACAAACAGGTGGTGCTGCAAGCCATCACCTATGGCGCCGTGGGCTTTATCACCAAGTCTTCGCCACGCTCGCAAATGACCGAGGCGATCGAGCAGATCCTCAACGGCAACGTCTACCTGCCGCCGGACATCATTCGCACGCAAAAAAGCGCCTTCACTCGACGCATGAGCGAAACCCCGAGCTTTCCTCCCGAATTGCTCCAGGCCCTGACCCGCAAGCAACTGCTGGTGCTCGAACGCATGACCAAGGGTGAATCGAACAAGCAGATTGCCTACACCCTGGACATCGCCGAAACCACGGTCAAGGCCCACGTCTCGGCGATCCTGCGCAAGCTCAACGTGCACAACCGGGTGCAAGCGATCCTCAGTGCCGGGGATATCGACTTCGGCGCTTATCTGCGGCGCTAGGTTCTTCTGGCGCGAGAGCAAAAGATCGCAGGCTGCGATCTTTTACGCTTCGATCGCGCCTCAAGGCTGTCCGAGCAGATGGCTCATCGCAGTCTTGAGTTTCATCGGCCGCACCGGTTTGTGCATCAGGGTGTGGCCGCGTTCGCGGATCTGTTGCTTGAGTTCGTTGCTGTAGTTGGCAGTGATCATCATCGCCGGTATCGGCAGGGCCCGTCGCGCGTTGATCCGCGCCACGGCATCGACACCGTTGCAGTCGTTATCCAGGTGATAGTCGGCAATCAGCAGGTCGGCTTCGGCATGGTAATTGTCCACCTGACGCGCCAGGTCCTCTTCCGATAATGCAGTGACCACCAGGCAGCCCCAGCCTTCGAGCAAGGTACGCATGCCGGCACAAATCGCAGCATCGTTGTCCAGCACCCACACCCGCGCACCGCGCAGGCGTTCGAGCATCGGCTCGCTGATCACCGGGCTCGGCTGAGCCTTGGGCGCGGTGGCGCTGAGAGGGACTTCGACGGCAAACATCGAGCCCTTGCCCGGCCACGAACGCACCCGAATCCGGTGGCCGAGGATGCCGGATATCTTCTCGACAATAGCCAACCCGAGGCCCAATCCGCGGTCCTGGTTCGGGCGCTGCACATCACCGCGTTTGAATTCCTGGAAAATCTCTTCCAGACGCTCCTCGGCGATCCCGATGCCGCTGTCCCAGACTTCGATCGACAGGTGCCGACAATGCCGTCGGCAGCCCAGCACTACCCGGCCGCCGGGGGTGTAGCGAATCGCATTGCTCAACAGGTTACGCAGGATCCGCGCCAAGAGCTGGATGTCGCTGCGCACCAGCGCCGAGCAGGCCACAAAGTGCAACTCAAGCCCTTCGCTGCGCGCCACCTGGGCATATTCGGTGGCCAGGTTGTCCATCAATTCGCTGAGGGCGAACGGCGCGACATCGGCCTTGATCACCCCGGCATCGAGCTTGGAAATATCCACCAATGTGCCCAGCAGATTCTCCACATCCTCCAGGGAATTGCTGACATTGCGCACCAGTGTCGCATTGGCTACCGGCTCGCGGCGCTCGAGCAGCGCACTGGTAAACAGCCGCGCCGCGTTCAACGGTTGCAGCAGATCGTGACTGACGGCAGCGAGGAATTTGGTTTTCGACAGGTTGGCCTGTTCGGCCTCCAGCTTGGCCTCGCGCAAGCGCGATTCGACCCGGCTGCGTTCGTCGATCTCGCGCAGCAACTGGTCATTCAGGGTGGTCAGTTCGGCTGTGCGCTCGCGCACCCGCAGCTCCAGATTCTGATAGGCCTGGTGCAGCGCCTGCGCCGTTCTGCGACGCTCGGTGATGTCGCGGATCAGCACAAAAATCCCCACCACCTCACCACTGGCCAGGCGGTTCGGGACATAGGAGCGCAGCATGTAGCGCTCCTGATTATTGATGTTGGTTTCGGCCACTTCAAAGGTCACGCTCTCGCCCGCCAAGGCCCGCGCCACATAGCTCTCCAGCCGCTGATAATGCTGTTCGCTATGCACCTCGCGCAGACTCTGGCCGAGCATCACGCCCCGTGGCCAGCAGTACCATTCTTCATAGACCTTGTTGGTGAACTCGTAGACCAGGTCGGCATTCAGATAGGCGATCAGCGCCGGCACATGGTCGGTGATCAGGCGAATCCAGCGCTCGCTCTCACTGAGGGCCTCGGCATGCTGATAGCGTTCAGTGATGTCGGTGAAGGTGTTGACGAAGCCGCCGGTGGGCAGCGGATGGGTGCGGATTTCCAGTACCCGTCCGTCGTAAAGGCGCTGCTCGCATTCGTGGATGATCCTTCCGTTATCGTCGCGACTGTCCGGCGTCAGCAGGCGCAACTCACTGTCGCCGATCACCTCGGCAAAGGGCCGGTGAGCGGCCACCGGCGCCAAGCCGCTGAGTTCGAGAAAGCGCCGGTTCCACAACTCCAGGATGCCCTCGGCGCTGACCATGGCCACCCCTTGGGACAGGTTGTCCACCGCTCGCTGCAACAGACGGGATTTTTGCGCGACAGCCTGTTCGCGGCGCACGGTTTCGCTGAGCTTGACCTCGGTGATGTCGGTAAACAGCATCACCCGCCCGCCTTCCCGGGTGGAGCGCTCGCTGACTTGCAGCCAACAACCGCTCTGCAGCCGATAGAGCAGTTGCTCGTCGGCATGGCCCCGCGGTTCTTCGTTGAACAGCCCGGTGGCGGTCATCAGTCGCTTGACCTCGGCCAGCCGCATGCCGGCAATGATCCGCACCTTGCTGTTGGCCCAGAACGCCTTGAATCGGCTGTTGAACAGCACAATGCGCTGGTCTTCGTCGAACAGCACGAAGGCATCGGAGATGCTCTCGATCGCGTCGATCAGATACCGGTGAGCGGTTTCGGCCCGCAGCCGGGCTTCGCTGAGCAAGTGATTGCCGGCCTTGAGTTCGGCCATGGCCTGGTTCAATGCATCGGTGCGCTCGCGGACCTGCTCGGCCAGCACCACCGAATGCTGAAAGGCCGAGTAAGGGTCATTGCCCCGCGTCACCCCGGACTCGATCCGCTCGATCAGCGCGTCATTGATGCGCTGTAACTTGCGGTTTTCATGCTGCAGTCGGGCGACCTGCTGCTGCAGTTCAACGGCTGACAGGGGTTCGGTTCCGGGCAATGGCAACTCCGGTGAAGGTTTGGTTGATGTGCATGCCATTGAACTGTTCTCCATAGGTGTTGAAACCCATCACCCGCTGCTCGCGCAAGAACGCGCCGATCTGTTCCAGGCCATCTCCGTCTTCCAGCTCCAGACGCCGGAGAAAACAATCGCAACCGATGGTCAGCAGCAGCTCGCCGAGACGCGCCTGCAAACCGTCGAACAGATGTTGCAGATTCGGCAGCATGGGGCCGGGGGTCATGGCGGTCAGCACGATGCCGTTCTCCACCGCACAATAAAAACTCAGGCTCAGGTCCGGATGAACCTGCTGGATCGCCCGGACGTAATACTGGTCGTGGATCCGCACCGCCAGCGGGTGGGCGGCGAATACCCGGTGATCGAGCTCGGCCACCGGCACACCGATGTGGCGCGCGTACTCTTCGGCGGCGGGCTCGGCGTTAAGCTCAAAGACCCGACGCTGGGCGCTGTCAGCGCCGGTCACCACCAGTTTCTCTTCGCGGGGCAGGATGTGATGGGTGGTGAACACTTCGAAATCCAGCCAGGTATTGACCAGCACCACCACCGCCGCGCCGCAATGGAATTCACCATCGAAATAGACGTGAGTGTGAGTCAGGTAATTGTCGTCGCCGGCTGAGCCACCGAAATGCGGAATGTCCCCCAGTGCCGCACTCAGGGCAGCCAGGACCATTTCCTCACGACTGGACAGGCCATCAAGCAGGGTCAGGGCGAAGCTGTTGCCCTTGATCGGCGCCAGGGTGTTGCTGCGACAGTCGCTGACCAGCCTCTCGACCATCCGTTGGGCGTCGATCAGGCTGAAGCGTTCCATTTCGTCGATCCGTTCGGTGGCGATGGAAAAGTGCCGATGATCAAAACCGACCGCTGTCACGCAATTGCGGCCATAGCCAAGGGGCGTGATTTCACCGGCGCTGGTGCAACCCACCAGGCGGATACCGCCGAAACTCTGCTCCAGGGCTTCGCCCAGCGCCTGCAAATCGTATTCGGCAGAACAGAAAAACAGCACGAAGCCCAAGTGCGGATGCAACAGCTGTCGCGCCAGTTCCTGGGCCACCAGCCGGGCATCGGTCGCCTGGGACATTGCACTGACGACACCCTCGTTCTGGGCCTGCTGCATCTTCGCCTCCTGCCGGTGCGCACTATGAGACCTGAGTGTACGAAGCCTGCCGGCTGCCACGAATGCTACTTGGGTAGGGGTTAGCCGCTTCCATGGGATGAAAAGGCCGGTCGATCGGGCGTTGCCGCCGAAGGGTCGCAGCCTTCGGCGGTGCCTATGGGATGTGTGTGTGTGTGCAGCCATCTGAACAGGCACTGCAACAGGCGGCGATCCTGGCGATCGCGCCTGCAAAGACAGCCGGGCGGATGATCGGGGGGTTACCAGGTCAGAACGGCCCCGACGGCGAAGGTATCGGTATTCTCGTTCTGGGCAATGGTTTGATGGCCTTTGATTTCAAACTGGTTGTATTCGGCAACCAGCTTGAGGTTGTCATTGACCTCATGGAACAGTGCCACACCGCGGGTTTGGTAATCCGCCCCGCTGCCGACTACGCCATTACCATCGTCCTTGGTTTTGCCATAAGACAGCGCCAGGCGATTCTTGCCGAGCGTGTAGGAGCCCTGCAGCAAGTAGCCATCGCTGTCGACATTTCTCAGGGTCGGCTGGCCGGCGTTGTTGGTAAAGAACGGATTGATACCCTTGGCCTGAAAGCCGGAACCGGTGAGCGACAGCCCGCCCATCTTCGCCTGTACGCCGTAACCGACGCCTTTGGAGGTGACCGAGTTGACGGTAGAGTCGGTGTTGTCCGAGGTCTGGTAGCTGCCGTTGACCCAACTGTAAATCTTCGCCCCCGCTACATCGAACTGGTAGGTGATCTCGCTCTCGGTGCGAGGGTTCTGCTGATAGGCCTTGCCGGTCGGACTGCTGTCGTTGGTGCTCACCGGATCCATGATGCCCACCGCGACTCGCAAGCCGTCCATGACCGGCGTGCGGTAGGTGATCTGCGAGGTGGGGAATGGGTACGGATAACCGCTGCCGATATTGCCGAACGACACCCCGCCGCCATCGACCAGGCCCAGGCTATCGCTGACCTGACCATACCCGGAGAGCAGTTCATCGAGCAGGATGTTGGAGCGCGCAAACAGCCCGAAATCCTTACCGATCAGCACCTCGCCCCATTCCGGATTGGCCACGGTGCCATAGAACTGGCGCACGTCGATGGCGGTGTCGGTGCCCTTGGTCTGGCTATCGTTGATGCTCACCCAGAAGGACGCCCGGGCCCCGAGTTTCAGGTCATCGACCTGCTTGCCCATGTTGAAGCCCAGATAGTTGGGCAGAAACCCCATCTTCACCCGGGCCTGGCGGCGGTCGAACTGATCGCCGGCGCGATCAACCTTGCTGTTCACGTAAAAGGCATTGATGTAGCCGTCGGTAGAGAACGTGGTCTGGTCCTTGTCGTACAGCATGATATCGGCCTTGGCGATGGCGCTCAGGCCAAGCATCGACAGGCCGACAATGACCGCGGGCAGAAGATGGGGCAAATTCTTATTGTTGTTGTGCATGGCGCGCTCCGAAATCGGGGGACGAAATGTCGGAGGCGATTATCGAAAGCTGGCGAACAGCCTTATACAGTGCCTTGGAGGGGGTTGGCAGATGCTTTGGGCCAGTGAGTGTGGCGCGATGATTTGGACCCTGACCGGGTCACGCCACGGTGCAATACTTAAGGTGCAAGCCTTGTGAGCAGCTGCAGAACGGCTACGACAACGCCATAGCCGAGAGCTTTTTCAGCGTCTAAAGCAGGAACGGATCACGCCAAAAATCCATACCACGCGGCAAGATGCCCGTTGCGATGTTTTCGATTAAATCGAGATGTTCTACAACGCGAACAAAGCACTGGGACGGTGACCAAACCGTCCCAATGCCAAACAAGCAGTGCTTTTTTTCCTTGAATCACCTAACGAAGGATATTCAGACACACCACCTTGGGTTGCGTCATTTCCTCATAGGCGAAGCGCACCCCTTCCCGCCCCAGGCTGCCGTACTTGAAGCCACCAAATGGCATCGCGTCGAAGCGATAGTCGGAGGAGTCGTTGATCATCACGCCCCCGGCTTCGATCCTGCGCGCAGCGCTCATGGCCGTTGCCAGATTATTGGTGAAGATCCCCGCATGCAGGCTGTATTCCGGTTCGTTCGCCAGGGCGATAGCCTCATCGAAGGTCTCGAAGGGCTGCAACATCACCACCGGAGCAAACACTTCGTTGCGCCACAGCCGGCTGGCGCGATCGACATTTTCCAGCACGGTCGCTGTGTAGCATGCGCCCTGACGCTGATTACCGCACAGTAACCTGGCGCCCTCCAGCAGGGCTTCGCTCACCATTTGCTCAGCTTGTTTCGCCGCCTGCGGGGTAATCATTGGGCCGATGTCGGTGCCAGCCAGCGCCGGGTCGCCAACCACCAGAGCCTGAGCCTGATTGACGAAGCGCTCGCGGAAAGCCTCATAGATCGAGGCCTGGACCAACAGGCGCTGAGTGCCGATGCAGTTCTGTCCCGCCGCCCAGAAGGCCCCGGACAGGCAACTCTCGACGGCCGCGTCAAGGTCGCAGTCGCCCATCACGATCACCGGCGCATTGCCGCCCAGGTCCATGGTCAATTTCTTCAGGCCAGCGATACGGGCAATCTGCTCACCCGTAGCGAATCCACCGGTAAAGGAAATCATCCTCACCTCACGGGCGGCTACCAGGGCCCTGCCCAACTCTGCCCCGCCGGTGGCGACCGTGACCACTGACTCCGGCAGCCCGGACTCGACCAGATACCTCACCAACCTGATGGCCGACAACGGCGCCAGCTCGGACGGCTTGAGAATCACCGCGTTGCCGCCGGCAATCGCCGGGCCGAGCTTATGTGCTACCAGATTCAACGGATCGTTGTACGGGGTGATCGCCACAATCAAGCCCAGTGGTTCGCGGGAGAACCAGCCCTGCCGCGACTCGGAGCCTTCATAGGCGTCGAACGGCAACACTTCGCCAGCATTGCGCGTGGCCTCTTGCGCGGAAAGCTTGAGGGTGTTGATACACCGTTTGACTTCTTTCTCCGCCTGCTTGAGGGTCTTGCCGGCTTCGTCGACGATCAACCGGGCAAAAGTGTGGGCGTCGCGCTCTATACTCAATGCCGCCTGTTCAAGGATCCGTGCCCGGAGATAACGCGGTAACCCGGCGCTGGCCTGAGCTCCCTTGCGGCCTTGCTCCAGCAACTGCGGAACCTGTGTCGTACAGACGTCCGCTACGGTCCCGACGACGCTGCCGTCAAAGGGGTTCAGTACATCAATTTGATTCTCCACAATGGCCAGGGCCGGACGCGATAGGTTCACAGGCCTTCTCCTAGTTGTGTGCAACGGACTGATGGATATTGATGATGTCCGAGAGCAGCGCGAACGCAGTTTCCGTGCGCCCGGCCCCCGGCCCCGAGACCGTCACCGTGCCGAGCAAACTGGTAGTGAATGACACCGCGTTAGTTGCACCGCAAATACCGGCCAGCGGGTGATCGTTGCTCAGCAGCCGGGGTTCGACATGGGCACTGACCGAACCATCGGCATGCCGTGTGGCGGCGCCGATGAGCTTCCAGCGCGCACCGTCCTGACGGGCTCTTTCGATATCACTGAGGTTGAGGCCGCAAATACCCTTGCAGCTGACATCGCTGACGTTCAGTTTGGCGTCCAGCAGTTCATTGGCCAGGATCACTACTTTGAGGCGTACATCATGCCCCTCGACATCCGCAGTCGGGTCGGCTTCGGCGTAGCCCAGTTCCTGAGCCTTGCTGACCGCCTCGGCGAACCCCAGCCCGTCCTCCATGCTGCTCAACACAAAGTTGGAGGTGCCATTGAGAATCCCCTCGAAGCCGAGTATCGAGCTGCCCGCCAACGACTGCTTGGCCAGGCGGATCACCGGAGTGCCGCTCATCACCGAGCCTTCGTATTCAAAGGCGACGTTATTGCGTCGAGCGAGGTCCTTGAGCTCCGCAGCGTGCAAGGCAATCGGCCCCTTGTTGGTGGTGACCACATGCTTGCTGCCTTCCAGCGCCCAGCGACAGAACGAGGTGGCCGGCTCACCGTCGACCGGGTTGGTGAAAGTCGCTTCGACAACGATGTCCGCACCGGAGTGTTTGATCACAGCTTCATTGAAGGCTTCGGCATCTCCTCCCGGCAACTGCGCCAGAGCACCCTTGACCGCAGGCAAGTTAGCCAGCTGACCGGCATCCAGTCCTTCGCAGCCAATCACGCAGCCGAGGAACAGGTCGGTGACACCGACAATTTTCAGGGTAAAACCCAATTCTTTTTTCCAGCTATCGTTACGCTCGGCAATCAGTTGAGCCAATGCCCGGTTGACACCACCGAAGCCGACCAGCGCCAGTTTGTATTCAGTCATTTTTTATCGCCCTTGATCCGAATGATGGGTTGCTGGGCACTAGATTAGGCGGGCAGCCAAGGCAGTGAAATATGGCTATTTGCTCTATTTTATGGGCGTTTTGACCAGTGGTTGGGCAAAGCGTCAGGCATAAAAAAAGCCAACATGCGTTGGCTTTTATATCGCGGCAAAGCGGCTAGACAACAGACGAAAGCACGAATGAGGTTACGGTGTTTTCCACCCCAGGCAACGCGGATATTTCATTCCAGACTTTATGCACTCGCTCCGGGCTCGCGGCACCGACCCGCAGCATCAGATCGAACTCGCCGCTCATGACATCGCACTGGATAACTTCCGGAATCTGCCGCAGGGCCTGCAGCACTTCCGCGCCACGCATACGATCGTAGCGATAGACGAAAATCACCGCATTGATATTCGAAGAAGTCTGCCGCCCCTCCCCCGTACGCACCGTGTAGCCCTGTATCGCCCCGTCGCGCTCGAGCCGTTCGATGCGCTGGCGTACGGCATTGCGCGACAGGTTGACCCTGGCCGCCAACTCGGCGTGGGCGACCCGGGCGTTGAGCCGCAGTTCGGCGATGATGCGCTCATCGAGAGGATCCAGAATTCGCTTCACTTAGCCTCCTTTACAGCGTCTTCACAGAGCGCCGAGCAGTTGATGGATGATCTCGAGGTCATCGGGCTGAATCCGGGAAACCTGTGACGGCCCTTGCCCCGGCACCGGGCTGCGCCGAGCCGGCGCGGTGATCCCCAGTTCGCCGAGCAATAGCGCGGACTTGGCCGGTGAGATCTCGCCCAGGGTGACCATGGGCGCCACAAGACTTCGGCGGTACAACCGGGCCGCAAGGACACCAGTGGCGGCATGAGGGTCGATGACATAACCGGTATCGCGATACAGCGAGGTGATTTCCTTCAGGGTCTGCTCATCACTGACCGAGTAGGAATCGATGATCATCCGCGCCTGTAGCCAGAACTCGTTGGCGATGCTCATCTCGCCGCTGGATTCGAACTCGACCATCAATGCGCTCACCGCCTGATAGTCGTGTCCATAGAGTTCCCAGAGAAAGCGCTCGAGGTTGGAAAAGATCGACAAGTCCATGGCCGGAGACAAGGTCTTGTTGGCCCGCAACCGGGAGTAGTGGTTCTTCAGGAACAACTGATGCAGCGCGTCGTTTTGATTGGTTGCGACAATCATCTGGGTAATAGGCAGGCCCATCTTTTGCGCAATATAGCCGGCGTAGACTTCAGCGAAACTCGCTGCCGGCACACTGAAGCCGATGGGGCGCTGTCCACCCCCCAGTTGCAGCACGGCATGGAAATAAAACACTAGCTGCGCCAGCACGCCGACCCAGTTGTTCGAGTTGAAACTGATGGCCTCGTATTGCGCGCACGGCCATTGCCGGAACAATCGGGTGACGATGGTCTGGCACTCGTCGAAGCTGCCATTTACCGCGAATCTGTGGACCCTGGGATGAGCCACCGCCTGCAGATCCTGTAACTGCTGCTCCGGCATGCCGGACTCCGGATAGATCACCACTACCATCGTATCGTCGCAGTGCTTGAACGCCTCGATGGCGGCCAGCCCGGTATCGCCGTTGGTGGCCCCCAGGACGATTCCGCGGCGCTGGCGTTTGCGCAGAAAGTATTGCACCAGTCGCGCCTGTAGCTGGGCGGCAAAGTCTTTCGAGGAACAGGTCGGCCCATGGAACAGTTCCAGCACCCATTCATTGCGGTCGACCTGGTGCAAGGGCGCGACGGAGCGATGGCTAAAGGTACTGTAGGCCTCCTTCAGCAGGCGTTTGAAATCCGCCTCGGGAATGGCATCGCCGACAAAAGGACTGATGACCCGATAGGCCAGTTCGTCATAGGGCAAGGTCGACCAATTGGCGATTTCCTGTGGCTCGAATAGCGGCAGGCCAACAGGCACGAACAGCCCGCCGTCGTCGGCAACGCCGGATAACACAACCTTTTCGAAATCAGCCTGTACGGCCGAACTTCGTGTACTCACATAGCGCATGGTTGACTCCGGCCATTCATTTATAACGATGTGCCTGCTCGACCAGCCAGGTGGAAAACATCACCGCATCAGGGTGCTGATCGGCTTCGGCCCCCCGCACCAGGTAAAACGACTCGCTGGCCTCGATACGTTGCGCAAAGGGCTCGACCAGACGCCCGTCCTCAAGCATTTCGTCGACCATGGACGAGCGGGCCAGCGCAATGCCCTGCCCTAGCTCGGCCATGCGCAACGTGGAAATCAGGGTATCGAACTGCATACCGGTGGACGAGTCGACGGCGTGCGCACCGACCATATTCAACCAGTAACCCCAACCTTCTTCGTAACCCAGGACATGCAGCAGTGGATGGTGCACCACATCCTCTGGCACCTTCAGCGGCGAGCGGGCCATCAGAGCCGGCGAGCAAACCGGGAACAAGGTGTCCCAGGTCAGACGCTGAGACACCAGCCCCGGCCATTGTCCATGGCCCCAGCGTATCTCCATGTCGTCTTCGCCATCGAGCTCCTTGACCCAGATGTTGCTGATGTAACGGATGTCGACATGCGGATGGGCCTGGCGAAAGTCCACCAGCTTGGGCGCCAGCCAGTGCACGAAAAACGACAGGCTGCCGCGTACCTTGATGGGCCGGCGCTTGTGCTGACCAAAAATCTCGTTGGTCCCCACCGCCAACCGGGTAATCGCATCCTGTACCACCGGCAGATAGGCTTGGCCTTCCTCGGTCAAACCCAGACCACGAGGCAAGCGCTTGAACAGCGCCACCCCAAGGTGGCTTTCCAATTGGCGGATCTGCTGGCTGATTGCGCCTTGAGTCAAAAACAGCTCTTCGGCGGCGTGGGTGAAGTTCAGACAGCGAGCGGACACCTCAAATGCTCGCAGCCAGTTCAATGGGGGTAACGTCTTTTGCTTCATGGCCTGGACCTCATTGACGCCCCCCGCACCGAGCACGTTTGCCCACCTCGTCGACAATGTCTAGAACGCATCGGACGGTTGTGCCAAGGGAGCAAGCGACAAGCGGCGCTCGCGGCTTTTGCGGGTAATGTAATACACGAAGTAGCACCAGGCGATGAACGGCACACCGAAGTACAGGGCCACCCGCTGCTCAGGGTCGAAGGCGATCCCGACACAGGCCAGGCTGCAGCTGGCCAGCGCCCCCAGTGGCACCCACGGGTAACCCCGCACGCGGAACTTCAGGTCGTGGATATCACCGCCATTGGCCACATAGTGTCGACGGAAAGCGATCTGGCTCGCAGCAATGCTCATCCATACCACCACCACTGCCAACCCGGAAATCGACACCAACGCCAGGTAGATAGTGTCGGCGGCAAACACACTACTGAGCAACGACGCCGCGCCACCGACCATGCTCAACACGATGGCATTCAACGGCGTGCCCATGCGGGTCAGGACCGAGAACTGCTTGGGCAGGTGACCCTGGTCACTCAAGGTCCAGAGCATCCGCGAGGCGGCGTAAAGTCCGGAGTTGGCGGCGGACAGCAAGGCGCTGATGATCACGAAGTTCATGATGTCGGCGGAGTACGGAATACCGATGTAGGTGAACACCGTGACGAACGGACTCTCCACCAGCCCGGCCTGTTCCCGGGGAAGCAAGGTCGCCAGGACGAAGATGGTACCGACAAAGAAGATCGCCAGGCGCAGCACCGTGGTGCGAATCGCTCGCGGCACGTTGCGTTGCGGGTCCTTGGTTTCGCCGGCAGCGATACCGATCAGCTCGGTGCCAGAGAAGGCAAATGACACAGCGAGCAAGGTCATGGCAATCGACATGAACCCAGTGGGAAACAAGCCCTCACGGGTGAAGTTGCCCAGGCCAATACTGTGAGCCTGATCGATATGCAACAGGCCGAGAATCGCCCCGCCGCCGATCAGCAGGAACACTACCACCGTCACCACCTTGACCAGAGACAACCAAAACTCAGTCTCGGCGAACAAACGCACCGAAATCACATTGGTCAGAAACACCACTCCAGCGAACAGCGCACTCCAGATCCATACCGGAGTCTGTGGGAACCAGCGCGCCATAAGGATACCGGCGGCAGTGAATTCCGAGCCAATAGCCACGGTCCAGGTCAACCAGTAAAGCCAGGCCACCGTGTAACCGGTCCCCGGGCCGAGAAAGCGTGTGGCGTAGGTGCTGAACGAGCCGGTTTCCGGCATCTGCACCGCCAGCTCGCCCAGGCACATCATGACCATGTAGACCATGAGCGCGCCGATGATATAAGCGATAACCGCCCCCAAGGGGCCGGCCTGGTTGACGGTGTATCCAGACGTTAGGAACAGCCCGGTACCAATGACACCGCCCAATGCCAACATGACAATATGGCGGGTCTGCATTTCCTGTTTAAAACCAGCACGCGCGTTGAGTTGTTGTTCTTTTATGGACATGATTGTTCTCATGAAAGTTATTAGGGCACGCATTCACTTCTGCGATGAGTTACTGGGCAGAATAAAAACAGGTTGCCACTAAGTTTTATTATTATTCCTCTTCATGAAGTCCTCATAGACTGCCTTGTCGTGAGGCATTAACTTTGAAACTTTAGTTGGGTACCTCGGTGCAAGATTCATTGATTGAGGGTTGTGTTTTTACCTGTACCTGTTCATGCCGTGAACGCCTGACATAGGCGAATGCCTGCTTCAGATCGTCGAGCAAATCGTCGGTGTCTTCGATGCCGACCGAGACCCGCACCAGCCCTTCGGAAATACCCAAGGCCAAACGCTCCTCCAGTGTGTTCTCCACATGACTGGTGGTCCTGGCCGGGCCGTAGATGGTTTCCACCGCGCCCAGATTCCCCGCGCAATGGGCAAAGCGCAGGCGTGGTAACAGTACTTTGACGGTGTCCATGCCACCGACCAGGACAAAACTGACGATGGCGCCGAACCCGCGCATTTGCGCGCACGCCACAGCGTGGTTCGGATGACTGGGCAAGCCGGGATAGTTCACCGATTCCACAAGGGGCTCGTTGCTCAGGAACTCTGCCAGGGCACGGGCACTGTGTTGTTGCTGACGCATCCGCAGTGCCAGGGTTTTCATGCCCCGGATGATCAAATAGGCCGAGAAGGGATCAAGCGCCGCACCGTTGATTTCCCGGTAATGACGAACCTTGGCCATCAAGGATTCAACGCCGCACACCAGACCGCCAAGCACATCGCCATGGCCGCTGAGGAACTTGGTCGCACTGTGGATGACTACGTCTACGCCCAATGCCAGGGGATTCTGATTCAACGGAGTAGCGAAGGTATTGTCCGCCACCACCACGGCGCCGACGCGCTTGGCCGCACTCACCAGACGTTGGATATCGAGTATTTTCAGGGTCGGGTTGGTCGGAGTTTCCAGGTAGAGCACCTGGCAGCCTTTGGCGACTTCACGCTCGATCTCGTCATGATCGAAGGTTTCGCACAAGGTCACGTCCACCCCCATGCGCGGCAGGAACTCTTCGAAAATCTTGTTGGTGCCGCCGTAGCTGTCCTTGGTGGAAACTACCCGATTGCCGTGGGCAAGGAAGGTATAAAGCACACTGCTGATGGCCGCCATGCCGCTGCTGAAGGCCACCGCGGACTCGGCCTTTTCCAACTCGCAAATTTTCGCTTCGAGGGTCTCGACCGTCGGGTTGCTCATGCGGCTGTAGATAAATCCCGGAGCCTTGCCCAAAGCCACGTCGTACCAGACGTCAATGTCGTCGTAACCGTAGGCGGCACTGACCACGATAGGTGTTTGCGTGGCGTTATAGGGGTGCCTGACTTGCTCCCCGCCCCAGACCGCTCGGGTTCCCGTTCCGGCGTTATCAAGCCCTGCGCTGTCAGGTTTATTGTTCATTGAGACTACTCGCACTGAAGGGTGGCGACTGTTGAGTCATTCGCCGGGTCTGGTCGCCAATATAGTCAAAAGGATTGCACCCGAGAAACGATGTAATCAGTGCCAAAGGGCCGCTTTTATTAATGGCTGTTGATGTGCGAGGAAATCGAAATAGCTAACGCTTGTACCGTACGCCTCTCATTTTCCAGAGACTTATCCAAACCTCCGATTCATATACCAGTTGAAGGCGACGTCTTAACGTTCAGTCGAAAGGAAACCATATTTTCTGGTTCTTCACGGAATACCAGGAAACACAGAAACCAGAACGCCGATTTGATAGATGATGTTCGTGCGAGCAAACACATCTAACAAACCGGCGTTCTGATACCCAATATTAATACTTTCCTCCCTACAGTTTGCTCAGGAGTGGCCAGCGATGCGACAGCCCCCTGCCCACTGCCAGTCTTCCAGACCCGCCAACAAGAATCGTCGAGAAGATGATCAGCAGCAGCCAGGCGAACTGGCCCTCGGCCAGGCTCCACTCGGGATGAACCCAGAGAACCGAGACAACCAGCAAAAAGAGCACAGGCAGTGTCGCAAGGCGCGTCAGAAGTCCGGCTGCGATGAATATCGGACAAAACACTTCCGCGAAAATTGCCAGCGACAAGGTCAACCGAGCCCCCATGCCAAACGGGTCTTCGATCAACGTCAGTTCGTGCTCAAAATTGAAAAGCTTGGGCAATCCATGCACCAGCAACAGCATCAGTACACCGGTGATGCGTAGCCAAAACAGGGCCGCATCCGGTGCAGTCGTCGTATTCATATCAGATGTGGACATGTTCCATTGCTCCCCACCGCTCGCCTGAGTGCGCCTCTTCCCCTATCAAGGAAGAGGCGCAATTCAGATCAGTGACCTTCCGATGCGTTAAACATGGTTTTGGCATAAATCAAACCAAGACCATAAGCACCGCCGTGAGCGATAGAGGTTTTCACCGTCTCGTTATAGGTGTCGCTGCGAGCCCAGTCACGTTGCAGTTCCAGCAAGTACTGGAGTGAGGTCATCGGACGCGCACCGGCTTGAATCATGCGCTCGATAGCGCGCTCATGAGCCTCATCCGAAACGTCACCGCACGCATCGCAAATGATGTAGACCTCGAAGCCTTGTTCAAGCGCCGAGATCGCCGGGCCGACAATGCAGACCGAAGTCCAGAGACCGGCAAGAACAATACGGTCGCGACCGATCTTGTTCACGGCAACGGCTATGCGCTCGTCTTCCCAGGTATTCATGCTGGTGCGGTCAATCAGTTCCTGACCGGCAAAAACCGAGGTGATTTCTTCAAACATCGGGCCCGAAAAGCTTTTTTCGGCGACGGTGGTAAGAATGGCCGGAACGCCAAACTCCTTCGCTGCCTTGGAGATCAGTGCAGCGTTATTGCGGAGTGAAACAGCGTCGATGGATTTGGTCGCAAATGACATCTGCGACTGAAAGTCGATCAGGATCAGAGCGTGGTTGCTCGGATTGATCAGACCTTTACCTGGTGCTGCTTTTGCGGTTGCCATAACACTTCTCCGGATATGTTTGAGAGGGGCTATTTTCGGCTTCGCTGTAGCAGAGCGATTGTATGGATGTGCGAATCTGGAAAAATCATGCTGATTAAATTTCTTTTTACGCCCACCGCCTCAGGCGTCCTCGGTCCGATCCAGCCGTTCACGCAAGAATTCAATCAGCGCCTGCACCGGTCGCGAGCCCTGACGATGCTGCGGATAGACTGCCGATAACGTCAACGGCCCGGGGCGGAAGTTGTCCAGCACCGGCACCAGGCGCCCGTCCTTCAAGGCCGAGCCGACAATGAAGGTCGGCAAATAAGTAATGCCCATGCCGGCGATGGCCGCGTCCTTGAGCAATTCACCGTTGTTGACCCGCATCCTTCCGGTGACGTTCACGGTCAGTGGCTTGCCCTGCCCTTCGAACCGCCATTGCACCTGGCGACCGTGGCCGTAAGGCAGGCAGTCATGGCTGTGCAAGCCTTCGGGGTGAACCGGCGTGCCGCGCTCGGCCAGGTAGGCCGGGCTGGCGCAGTACACCCGCTGGATGGCGGCGAGGCGTCGGGCGATCAGCGTCGAGTCTTCCAGCACGCCAATGCGCAATGCCAGGTCGTAACCTTCGCCGAGCAAGTCCACAGGCCGGTCGCTCAAATCCACTTCTACTGTGACTTCTCGGTAACGCTGCAAGAACTGCGGCAGCAAACAGCCCAGATGCGCCACGGCAAACGACAGCGGCGCACTGAGACGAATGGTGCCGCGTGGCTCGGCGGTCTGCCCGGCGATGCCCTGCTCCACGTGTTCGACTTCGCTCAGTAGACGTAGCGCCGATTCGTAATAGCTCTGCCCCAGCGGCGTGACGTCCAGCCGCCGGGTCGAACGATTGAGCAGGCGCACGCCGAGGCGCTCCTCCAATTGCATCAGCCGGCGGCTGACGAACTGCTTGGACAGGCCCAACTGATCGGCCGCCGCCGTGAAGCTGCCGGAGTCCATGACCTGGCAAAAAATACGCATGTCTTCGAACGGGTTCATTGTCACTTCCTGGTTGACAGTTAAACGCTTTATAGCCGCTTTTTCACTTTCAGGCACCTCATTAATCTGTGCTCACGGTGTTGCTGAGACCTGAACCCCAGCGTCACAGCAGCCCGATCCCAAGGCATAAAAACTCGAACGATTGAAAAAGGAATTGACCATGAACATCAAGCAAACCCTCACCGCTTCCCTCCTCGCCCTGTCCATCGGCAACGCTTTCGCCGCCGGCAGCCCCGGCGTCGAACACAACACCCAGGCCTTCCTCGATGCCCTCGCCGCCGGTGGTGGCAAACCGCTGGAGCAACTGAGCCCGAAAGACGCCCGCGCGGTGCTGACCGGTGCCCAGGCCTCGGTGAAGGTCGATCTGTCCGGTGTCGAAGTCAGCGACAAGGCGATCAAGGTCGACGGCCAGACGATCAACCTGAAAGTGGTGCGCCCAGCCGGGGCCAAGGGCGAATTGCCGGTGTTCATGTTCTTCCACGGTGGCGGTTGGGTGCTGGGCGACTTCCCGACCCACCAACGCTTGATTCGTGATCTGGTGGTGGGCTCCGAGGCAGTTGCCGTGTACGTCGACTACACCCCGTCGCCTGAAGCGCACTACCCGACCGCGATCAACCAGGCCTACGCCGCCACCAAATGGGTGGCCGAGCACGGCAAGGACATCGGTGTCGACGGCAAGCGTCTGGCGGTGGCCGGCAACAGCGTCGGCGGCAACATGGCGGCAGTGGTGGCGTTGATGGCCAAGGAACAGAACACTCCGGCCCTGCGCTTCCAGTTGCTGATGTGGCCGGTGACCAACGCCGGGTTCGATAACGGCTCGTACCAGCAGTTTGCCGAAGGCCACTTCCTGACCAAAGGCATGATGCAGTGGTTCTGGGACAACTACACCACCAGCCCGGCCGAACGTGCGCAGATCCATGCCTCGCCACTGAATGCCAGCGCCGAACAGCTCAAGGGCCTGCCCGCCGCGCTGGTGCAGACCGCCGAATTCGACGTGCTGCGTGACGAAGGCGAAGGCTACGCCCGCCACCTCGATGCGGCCGGCGTGCCGGTGACCTCGGTACGCTACAACGGGATGATTCATGACTTTGGCCTGCTCAATCCGCTGAGTCAGATTCCGGAAGTGAAGGCCGCAGTGCGACAAGCGGCGGCTGAGCTCAAGACCCATCTGAACTGAGTCCACATTGTGGCGAGGGAGCTTGCTCCCGCTGGGCTGCGCAGCGGCCCCAACATCCTCAAGACACCGGCGATTTTGCGAGTGCTGCGCACTCAAGCGGAAGCCAGCTCCCTCGCCACAAATGTCATCCAGACTTTGGAGTTCCTCATGTCCTTTCTCCTCACCCACCTGCTGTCCTGGAGCGCCCTGCTTCTGGTACTCGACGCTCTGCTCTGGCACCTCGCCCCGTTCAAGCACAGCGCCTTGCGGGTCGGCGTGCGTCTGGGGTTGTTTCTGGCGTTCAGTGCGCTGGTCATCAACGCCGGCGTCAGCCCGTTGCAGGCGCCGTTGTTCGCCGATGACCCTGTTGCGCAACTGGGCGCCACGGCACTGGGGATTCTCTGGTGGTTGTACGCCGCGCGGGTGCTGACCGAAGTGATCGGTCTGGCCCTGATGCGCCGCATCGGTCACAGCGGTCGGTTGTTGCAGGACGTGATCGGTGCGCTGGTGTTCCTGGCCGCCATTGTCGCTGCCGCCGGGTATGTGCTGGAGCTGCCGGTCAAAGGCCTGCTCGCGACCTCCGGGGTGGTTGCCATCGTGGTCGGTCTGGCGTTGCAGAGTACATTGAGCGACGTGTTCTCCGGCATCGTGCTCAACACCACCAAGCCCTATCAGGTGGACGATTTGGTGATGATCGATGGTGTCGAAGGCAAGGTGCTCGATATCGACTGGCGCGCCACCCATCTGCTGACCAGCGCTGGCACTCTGGCTGTGGTGCCGAACTCGGTGGCGGCCAAGGCCAAGATCGTCAACCTCAGCCGCCCGACCAATCTTCACGGCGTGTCGATCAGCATCATGGTGCCGAACCACGTCCGTCCGCGCCGGGTGCTCGATGCCCTCGACCGTACTCTGCAAGGCAGCAGCAGTCTGTTGCTCGATCCGGCGCCGAAAGCGCTGCTCAAAGAGGCCGGTGAAGAAATGTCCGAATACGTGGCCAGCGGTTTCATCGCCGAACTGGGCAAGAAAGGCGACGTGCGCAATCAACTGTTCGACCTCGCCCATCGACACCTTGAAGCGGCGGGCATCTCGCGGCATCCGGACGGTTTGATCGAACCCTCGAGCCGCGCCCGCGCACTGCTCGATGAAGTGAAGATTTTCCGCTCGCTCAGCCATGAAGAACGCGACCGCCTCGCCGAATCGATGGTGCCGCAGCAGTACACCGCCGGCCAGGTGGTGCTGGATCTGGGCGAAGTGCCGGACAGCCTGTTTGTGATTGCCACCGGTGTCGTCAGCGCCAGCGTGTCCGACGGTAATGGCCTGGCCGAGGCAGGTCGCATGGGACCGAGCGAAGTCATGGGCGAACAGAGCATCCTTGCCGATACGCCGTCCCAGGCGACGTTCACCGCGCTGACTTCCTCCATCATCTACCGTCTCGACAAGAACCTGACCCGCCAGTGTATGGAGCAGCGCAACGAAGTGGGTCAGGCGTTGAACAAGTTGCAAGCGGTACGGCAACAGAACAGTCGGCTGGCGTTGATGGCCAAGCCTGTGCCGGTCAGGAAAGGTGGATTTCTGGGGTGGTTGCAAAAACGTTGAGCAGAAAAATGCCCGCACATCGGCGGCAATGCTGTTCACTTAAGGAGGTCTGGAGGCCTGAGAAGTATCTGTGGCGAGGGAGCTTGCTCCCGCTGGACTGCGTAGCAGGCCCAATTCAGGGCCG
>NZ_JBYSXY010000018.1:0-111203 GCF_058782685.1 Pseudomonas sp. FW306-02-D09B | reverse complement strand
ACGCATTTGCATGTGTGCACCGACGAGATTAAATCCTCTCGTTTGATGTCGGTGCAACATACAAGCAGCTGCCGAGCTTGCGAGGCTGCGTTCGGCGGCGAAGCCGTCGTAAAACCGTTACACACGGTATACCTGAAAGACCGCATTGTTTGATTTACGGCCGCTTCGCAGCCGAACGCAGCCTCGCAAGCTCGGCAGCTGCTACAGGGCGAATGGTGGTCCGTAGATGTCGTTTTGAGCTATACTCGCCGCCCTTTTTTGAATCACCTGCCAGGCGATTTCCCATGACCAAACAGGCCGCCGAAGTCGCGAAACGCCGCACTTTCGCCATTATTTCCCACCCCGATGCGGGTAAGACCACCATCACCGAGAAGCTCTTGCTGATGGGCAAGGCGATTGCGGTTGCCGGCACGGTGAAGTCTCGCAAATCCGACCGCCATGCCACCTCCGACTGGATGGAAATGGAAAAGCAGCGTGGTATTTCCATTACCACGTCGGTCATGCAGTTCCCGTATCGCGATCACATGATCAACCTGCTCGACACCCCGGGCCACGAAGACTTCTCCGAAGACACCTACCGCACCCTGACGGCGGTCGACTCGGCATTGATGGTCCTCGACGGCGGTAAGGGTGTAGAGCCACGGACCATCGCCCTGATGGACGTTTGCCGTCTGCGTGACACGCCGATCGTCAGCTTCATCAACAAACTCGACCGCGACATCCGTGACCCGATCGAACTGCTCGACGAAATCGAAGCCGTCCTGAAGATCAAGGCTGCGCCGATCACCTGGCCGATCGGTTGCTACCGCGATTTCAAAGGCGTCTATCACCTCGCCGACGACTACATCATTGTCTACACCGCTGGCCATGGCCACGAGCGGACCGATGTGAAAATCATCGAGAAGCTCGACTCCGATGAAGCCCGCGCCCACTTGGGTGACGAGTACGAGCGCTTCATCGAACAGCTGGAATTGGTGCAGGGCGCCTGCCACGAATTCAATCAACAGGAATTCCTGGACGGCCAACTGACCCCGGTATTCTTCGGTACCGCGTTGGGTAACTTCGGAGTCGATCATGTGCTCGACGCCGTGGTCGACTGGGCACCGAAGCCGCTGGCCCGTGTCGCCAATGAGCGCACGGTGGAACCGGTAGAAGAGAAGTTCAGCGGTTTCGTGTTCAAGATCCAGGCGAACATGGACCCTAAACACCGCGACCGCATTGCCTTCATGCGTATCTGCTCCGGCAAGTACGAAAAAGGCATGAAGATGCGCCATGTGCGCACCGGCAAAGACGTCCGGATCGGCGACGCGCTGACCTTCTTCTCCTCCGAACGTGAACAGCTGGAAGAAGCGTTTGCCGGCGACATCATCGGTTTGCACAACCACGGCACCATCCAGATCGGCGACACCTTCACCGAAGGCGAAGCCCTGGGCTTCACCGGTATCCCGCACTTCGCTCCAGAACTGTTCCGTCGCGTACGCCTGAAGGATCCGCTGAAATCCAAGCAACTTCGCCAGGGCTTGCAGCAGCTGGCCGAAGAGGGCGCGACCCAGGTGTTCTTCCCGGAACGCAGCAACGACATCATCCTTGGCGCCGTCGGTGTGCTGCAGTTCGATGTGGTCGCCAGCCGCCTGAAAGAGGAATACAAGGTTGAATGCGCCTACGAGCCGATCACCGTGTGGTCCGCACGCTGGATCGATTGCAGCGATAAGAAGAAGCTCGAAGAGTTCAGCGTCAAGGCTGTAGAAAACCTCGCCCTCGACGGCGGCGGCCACCTGACCTACCTGGCCCCGACCCGAGTCAACCTGGCGCTGATGGAAGAGCGCTGGCCGGACGTGAAATTCCGTGCGACGCGTGAGCATCATTAAGCGCTGAGTGGAAGTCGAAATAGAGAGTGGTCATGATGACCACCCTCATTTGACCATTGCGCAGCCTTTCTAGGGATTTTGCAGCTTATAAAGTGCACGAAGACTTTTTTCCTGGTCATCGGTCTCCGCAGTAGAGGCGGTGATAAGGGCTTCTAACTTGGTGGCCGAACTTCCTTTGGGAAGTTTGTATATTTCATAAGCCGTCATCATCGTTCCTGTTCGTCCCTGACCAAAGCCACAATAAACCAAAGTGTTTCCTTTGCTCAGCGCGCTTTCTATTGCCTTGCATCCCTGTAGAAGTTCTTTGCCTGTAGGGGTGTTAAAATCTTTAACTTCAAGATGGTGATAGGTGATGCTTTCCTTGCTTAATTCACTCGCACTGGTGCCCTCTAATAATTTTTGATTCAGGCTGATGATGCCCTTAATTCCGTAATTTTTTAAAAGTGCAATTGCCGAGGCGTCAAATTTTTGAGGTGTATCATCCGAGTCGTTGTAGTAGGGTTGTGAACTTCGGAATACTTTGGTCGTGCCTTTATCAAACGTAATCCAGTTTTTGTACACGACAACTTTGCCGTGCGACAGTTTTGCTACGTAGCCTGGGAGGGTGCTGACTTTCTTTTTCATTTGGGTTCACTTTGTTTAATTTTTTGGCTTCAGTATTCATAGGGTGCTGGAAATGCTGGAGAGGGTGGTGCCGAAGAATAGATACACTGATGACTTACTGAAGAGCCACGGGTCGAGCACCTAGCAGTGCTTTTACATTGTTCCAATCGTTCATGATTTTTTGCATTCTCGTCTTAAAGACTTTAAGCATTTTTATGTTTTGAATAGAATCAGCGTTGGTTTTTGAGTTTCGAATAAAGCTGGCTGTTTCTATCCAAAGTATTTCAAATTTTGCAAGTGCTGGATCCACGCGTGACATGGATTCAGAGAGCTCTATAAAAACCATGCATAATTGTTCAAGTTTCATCGGCGTAAATTCTTCCCCGCCGGTTTCTTGAGCAATGTCCTTTTGTAATTTCAATATACGCTTCTCTTCTTCTTCAGCGGATTTTTGTGTTTCGGTATTTTCATTTTTTATTGCTTCTCGTATAGTTTCACGAATATGCTTAATGCGCATCGTAATGTCTGGAAAACTAAATTCCAGCGCGCCGTCAACAACCGGGCGCACTTTGTTAACCAAAAAAAACTTAAGTTCAGAAATCTTGTTTTGAAATGTAGAAACCTCAGCTAGAGACGTTGAAACTGATTCCTGGAGCGCCTCCATATAACTCGAAAAACTCTGCACGCAACTGGTATCTTCAATGTTCAGTAACGAAGAATCAAACTGCTCTATTTGTGCTTGTGTCAAGTTGTCAGTTCTGGTGCCTGCCGAAGTGCTATCAATTGCTTTTATAACTGAATCGCCAAAGAGTTGGATTTTTTCTGCCATAGTTAAAAGGCTGTTGCGAACAGTTAAGGACTTCGCACTAATCTCTTGGCATTTTTCCGAGTACTCAATAGTGTCCTGAGCGAACTGTTGAAGTTTATCGTGGTTGCCTGTCCAATAGTGTGGAAGGTGAGGCCAGCACTCTTCAAACCAATTGACACTATTGATAATGGCCTTATCCAATCCCCCGTGTATTCGATTAGCTCTATCCCAACTGCTCCACTTCGTAACTATGCAATCTGATGCCCGATTTTCTAAAAAAAGACTAATCGTTAAACTATCCATGCTGTATGCCTCATATATAAATATTTTTGATTGTCAAGTGGGAGGTGTAAAAAATCATACTTGCAACTGGTACACCTGTAACGTCACAACCCACACAAACACCGAGAAAAACGCGTTTCCAGTCGCGGCACCTAACCGCTCACTTAAAAATACTGACTGCTTACATGGTTACACGTTGCGTAACCAATAAAATGCGAGCGAGTCAAAGTGGCTAGGAACCGCAGGGCAGCTTTCAATAAACCTATCCGCTATGGAAATCAGCCCTTCCTGGGTGTTTAAGTCGCTATCGGTGGGAAAAATGTCATTAATGAAGTCAACAAGCATTCCAATGATTTTTCGTGCTTCAGCGACGTACAATTTGCGTGGCTCGACAACGTCTTGCAACGCTGCTAATTGTGATTTTTTATCATCGATGGTGTTTACCTGTTTTTGCTCATAGTTCATTTGAGACTGCAAAATAGTGTTTTCATTAATTAATTTGTTGCGTGCATCAACAAGATGATTGTACTTGATTGTTTCGTTCGCAATAGTAAGCAGATTTTGAGCAATCGTCATGCCTGCTTTAATAGCTGTCTTTGCATTCTCTGAAGGGGCGTCAATGGTTTTTGTAACCGCTGCTTCCAGTTCTTTAACGATTGGTTGTGCTCTATCAATGAATGTTTTTGATTCGAATTCAAGAATCGACTTTTCGAGGACCTCCAATTTCTCACGATTGCCCGATAATTTTTTAAGATCGGTGGGGAGATTTGCTAAAAACTTGTTGCGTTCAGAGTCAAGAGTTAAAAGTTCTCCGGACGTATCACTGATATGCACTGTTTCAAAACCACCTAAGGACGATGTCATACTATTCGCAAGCTCCTGTAGCTCTGATTTAACAGTTTCAAGGCTCCTTTTTAATCGGGTTTTATAGGGGGTAGCTGTTTCGCCGCAAGTGTTATTAAGGGCTGTTGAGTATTCTACAATTTCGACGGTGTCCAAAGTGCTCGACATTTTGCTTAGGCTGCTATTAAAGGAGCTGTCCACATTGTCGAGTGCGGTCTTAAGGCTTGTCAGCTCTTGACCTAACGCTGGAATGTACACGTTGGTCAACTTTACATTAGCGTATTCACGTATCAAGATTCGTGCTTTATTAAGATCGGGTGCATACGGTTTAACTAGGCAGAATATCATTTTTTCGTCCTCTGAAAATAGCCTCAGGAACTAAAGGCGGTTGTTACAGAATTCATGTAATTATTGATTTTTTTCCAGCGTTCGAGCACTGCCGTCATTTTTATAATGAAAATTCTAAGTACGCTAAGGTCCTTGGGGTTGGCCAGTAGATTTTTAGAGGCTATAACTTCATTGAGAGTAGCGTTCCATACCGTCTCAATTTGCTTCATTCCTTCGATAGCCCCCCTTGTAAAGATACTAAGGCTGCGCATTTCAGACTGAATGGCATTGAGTACGGCGGCGGTTTTTTGTAAGGTAGCCTGTTTCTCCAGCAATTTATCGTTTTCGTTGCGTAATGCTTCCATTTGGTCGTCCCGGACAATTTGTGCGATAGATTTTGCAACTAGATATGGGAAAATGGCGAACCAACAAACCACGTCCCACCATACCCTTTCTGATTTCTTTTGTAGGTCACTGAGGGCGTTATTGTTAGCGATAAGCTTTGCCGTAATGTCTCTCAACTCCTGTAGCGTGTTAGACCCTAGTGCTTTCGCCGCCTTTGCACCCACATCCTGTTCAATCTGAATTAGCGTCTGATCAAAATTCAAAAGCTGGTTTTTTATAGCGGTCGCTTCGTTTTGTTTTTGCTGGATGGAGTCAATAATTGACAGTGCGTATTCATTGATAGTCGCATAAGTGTCGTCTACGCTTGGGTCACGGGTGTCCACAGGTACTTTGAATATTCTGACCTGTTCTTCAGTCAGGTCCTTGGTCTCAAATGCATAGTCCTCGTAGCCCTTGATTGTTTTGATTTCATCAATGGCGGGTTTGGTATAATCCTCTAGGTCGGTTGAAAATCTTTTTAGTGTGCCGGCAGTTTTTATGATACTTGTTTCCAAGTACGCCCATTCACTGGCATGGCCATGAATGTTAGTGAACGTAGTTAAGAGGTCTGGCGGGCTAATACCTGAATCTTCGACACTCCCTTTAAATTCGTTATTGACACGCTCTATCGTTGTAGGTAGTGATAACCCCTTTCTTACGTAGCGTTGCACTTGGTTGATATCGTCTGCGGTTATTTTAGTTTGCGTTGGGGCAAACTCAATGGTGCTGCTCATAAAACGTTCCTTTTGTTGAAAGGTGAATGTTGTTTTTATCTTGTCGCGTTATCGAATCTAACGAAGTCCCCTAAAGCCTACAACTGTCACTTCTGACAGTTGACATTTGGTTTTGAGATGCGTGGCTCCCCCGCCTCAAAAAAACACTATAAAAACAACGGAGTGTTCTAAAAAACCAAGAATATTAATAATCAAAGTTTGAGTTCCATAGATTTACCCATGAAGTCCAGCCATATCCCCCAACAATGGACTCGGCACTGATGGTCTTCGACGGCGGCGGTCACTTGACCTATCTGGCCCCGCCCGGAGTCAACCTGGCGCTGATGGAAGAGCGCTGGCCGGACGTGAAATTCTGTGCCAAGCGTGAGTATCATTAAGCGCTGAACAGCTACGTACAAAGCCGCGACGCGAAAGCCTCGGGCTTTTTTGTGAGTGCGCCAGGCATAGCGCGTTGCGCGTAAGCGCAACCAATTTGGCTGGGTGGCCACGCTAGAGACTTGGAGGTGAAAGTCCTCTACATACCCAGCAAGGGGAAGTGTTAGCCAGAGGCAAGGGTGTCGCGGGCGACTGCGAATCTGAAGGAAGCCCGAGGTAAAATACTGGCTGACGAACAGGAAGCGGATAGAGATGGCGCAGCGGGGTCAGTAAGACGACCAAAATCGTTAAAGCCCAATACTTGCACGGAACTCTGTGACGTAAATCCGACAGGCATAAGCAGGAAGGTCGCGTGAATTACCCAGGGATATCTGCCCGTTTGCCAGTGTGCACCGAACGTCGAGAGGCGACGGGATGAGCCTGCAGAAGTTGGCCGAGGCCGTAGTAAGTGACGAATAACCACGTCACCAAGGGCCGAACAGGTTATACCGCCAGTAGGCCTCAGAGTCTCGTTGAATACCGAAATGCAGGAATTTCTCCCAGAGAAGACTGTTACCCCGAGTCCCGGACAGAATCTGAGGATGACTGCTGACAGTGCACAGGTATCAGCGGCGTCTGTGACGCGGACGAACGCGGAGTTGGACACGCTGATGGAGCGGGTGCTGATGGCATGACGGTCGAGCAATTGGCAGGCTACGTGAAACAGTATTGGCTGATCCTTAAGGCTCGGATGTTGGCCGGCGATTATCGCCCGCAAGGTGTGCGTGCCGTCGACATCCCCAAACCCAAAAGTGGGATAAGATAGCTGGGCATTCTCTGTGTCGTGGATCACCTGATCCAACAGGCTCTGCTGCGACAGCTCACCCCGATCTTCGCTCCCAGTTCTCGGACTACAGTTACGGTTTTTGTCCCGGCAGAAGCGCCCTCCAAGCCATCGAAACAACCCGTGCCCATGTGGCGGCGGGTCACCGCTGGAGCGTGGAGCCCGATCTCGAGAAACTCTTCGATCGAGTGAACCGCGATGCGTTGATGGGCTATGTGCAACGCTGAGTCACGGATAGGTGAGTGCTCAGGCTGGTTCGTCGTTACCTCGAAGCGGGGATGAGGTCGGGCGGGATCGCCAGCCGACGGCAGTAGGAGTAAAACCCGTACTGCGTGGTTGGGTTGGCTATTTCAATCTCAGTCAGAGCAAGCTGTCACTTGAGGAACTGGACGGCTGGGTGCGGCATAAACTTCGCTGTGTCATCTGGTGTCAATGTAAGCGGCCCTCAATAAGGGCGCGTAACTTGATGCGCTTGGGGTTTGGAGAAGCGCGCGCCAGAAAGTCAGCCTTCAATGGTCGCGCTCCATGGTGGAACTCGGGAGCGCCACATATGAATCAGACTCTGCCGAAGAAATTGCGGGATCGACTCGGATTGGTCTCGTTACAGGATACGGTAAACCGGCTTAGCCGAATAAACTGAACCGCTGTATATGTAACCGAATATACGATGCTGTGAGAGGACGGCGGATGTGATTCCGCCTCATCTAGATGCAAGTCGCCACCAGTGCCCAGTGGCAATTAAATAGCGATTCGACCTAGCCATTATTCCAAACCTGTCTTTTGGCAAACGGCAATTGGCGACCATCGTTAGTGTCCTATCTGGTCAATCCGATCTATCCAGACTAGATTTCAGACAGCGCTACGCTCGTTGGACATACGATCCGTAGCTACTCGTGATTCACCTACGAAAGGATGGAATCAGCTATGAGCATTTTTCAACGCATGGTTTTACTGATCAAAGTGCTGGTGCTGCTGTCGGTGGGCACTTCGGCAGCGTGGGCGAGCAGCGGCGCGGTGCAGGACCAGGGTTTTTGGGCAGCAAAAAGTGTGCAGGGCAGTGGCTTGATGGTTGCCACCGGTGATCAGAGTCAAAGTGACACTAAAGGCGATGAGGACCCATCCTCCGACGATTCCGAAGACGATACCCAGGGTTAAGGCTTAAGGATTCAGACAAAAGAACCCTCCTCCTGTCGGACTGATGCGCAGTCCGACAGGAGGAGGGTTGGTCAACGCGTTTCAAAAAGCGCCCCGAGAGGGCGCTTTTTCATGCCCGGCCTAGACGACGAATTGCTCGGCGTAATGGCAGGCCACCTGGCGGCTGTCGAGCTGGCGCAGGGCCGGCTCTTCTTTGCTGCACAGTTCGGTGGCGTACGGGCAGCGCTTGTGGAACGCACAGCCGGACGGCGGGTTCAGCGGGTTCGGCAGTTCGCCGACGATCTTGATTTTCGGCTTGGTCGGATCCGGATGGATCGTCGGCGTGGCCGACAGCAGAGCCTGTGTGTACGGGTGCAGGGGACGGGTGTAGATGTCTTCTTTCGGGCCCATTTCCACCGGACGGCCGAGGTACATCACCAGCACCTGGTCGGCGACGTGGCGCACCACCGCCAGGTTGTGGGAGATGAATACATAGGCGGTGTTGAACTCTTGCTGCAGGTCCATGAACAGGTTCAGCACCTGGGCCTGAATCGACACGTCCAGTGCCGAGGTCGGTTCGTCCGCGACCAGCACTTTGGGTTGCAGCATCATGGCGCGCGCCAGGGCGATCCGTTGGCGCTGGCCGCCCGAGAACATGTGCGGATAACGCTGGTAGTGCTCAGGACGCAAGCCGACCTGCTTCATCATCGCCTGGACTTTTTCACGGCGTTCGGCCGCGGAAAGCTTGGTGTTGATCAATAGTGGCTCTGCAAGCTGATCGCCGATTTTCTGCCGTGGATTCAACGACGCGTAAGGGCTCTGAAAGACCATCTGCACGTCTTTGCGCAGCTGTTTGCGTTCGGCCTTGTTGGCGCCGGTGACTTCCTGCCCGGCGATTTTCAACGAGCCCGAAGACGGCTCTTCGATCAGCGTCAGGGCGCGGGCCAGGGTCGACTTGCCGCAGCCGGATTCGCCAACCACGGCTAGGGTTTTGCCGGCTTCGAGTTCGAACGACACGCCATTGAGTGCGCGTACCAGCGCGGTGCCTTTGAACAGGCCGCGGGAGACTTCGTAGTGACGGGTCAGGTCACGGGCGGTGAGAACGACGGCCATTACGCCACCTCCTGATTCAAAGGATAGAAGCAGCGGGCGAGGCTGTTGCTTTTCGGGTCCAGGCCTGGACGTTGTTGACGGCAGCTGTCCTGCACGTACGGGCAGCGCGGCGACAGCAGGCAGCCTTGCGGACGGTCATAGCGACCGGGAACAATGCCCGGCAGGGTGGACAGGCGCGAGGAACCCAGGCTGTGCTCGGGAATAGCCTTGAGCAGCGCTTCGCTGTACGGGTGTGCCGGGATGTCGAACAACTGCGGCACCTGACCGACCTCTACCGCTTGGCCGGCATACATCACGCATACGCGCTGGGCGGTTTCGGCTACCACGGCGAGGTCGTGAGTGATCAGCACCAGGCCCATGTTCTGCTCTTTTTGCAGCGCCAGCAGCAGGTCCATGATCTGCGCCTGAATCGTCACGTCCAGTGCGGTGGTCGGTTCGTCGGCGATCAGCAGTTTCGGCTCGCCGGCAATCGCCATGGCAATCGCCACACGTTGGCTCATACCGCCGGAGAGTTGGTGGGGGTAGGCATCCATACGGCTCGCGGCGCCCGGGATTTCGACTTTTTCCAGCAGCTCGATGGCGCGCTTGCGGGCATCCTTGCTGGACATTTTCAGGTGCAGGCGCAGTACTTCTTCGATCTGAAAGCCGACGGTGTAGCTCGGGTTCAGCGCGGTCATCGGGTCCTGGAAGACCATGGCCAGGTCTTTGCCGACGATTTGCCGACGCTGACGATTGCTGAGTTTGAGCATGTTCTTGCCGTCGAAATTCAGGGCGTCAGCGGTGACGATCCCCGGGTGTTCGATCAGGCCCATCAGCGCCATCATGGTCACGGATTTACCGGACCCCGACTCGCCAACGATGGCCAGGACTTCGCCCTTGTCCACGGAAATGTCGAGACCGTCGACCACCGGAACGGCGTTCTTGTCGCCGAAGCGAACGTTGAGATTCTTGATTTCCAACAGTGACATTTGAATCTCCTCAGGCGGCGTTCTTGAGTTTCGGGTCCAGCGCATCGCGCAGGCCGTCGCCCATCAGGTTGATTGCCAGCACGCTGAGCAAAATGGTCAAGCCAGGCAGGCTGACGACCCACCAGGCGCGTTCGATGTAGTCGCGAGCTGAAGCCAGCATGGTGCCCCACTCAGGGGTTGGCGGTTGTACGCCAAGGCCGAGGAAGCCCAGTGCCGCGGCATCGAGAATCGCCGAGGAGAAGCTCAGGGTTGCCTGAACGATCAGCGGCGCCATGCAGTTGGGCAGCACGGTGATGAACATCAGGCGCGGCAGACCGGCACCGGCCAGGCGCGCGGCGGTCACGTAGTCGCGGTTCAGTTCGCCCATGACCGCAGCGCGGGTCAGACGAACGTAGGCCGGCAGGGACACCACGGCGATAGCGATCACGGTGTTGATCAGGCCAGGGCCGAGGATGGCGACGATCGCCACAGCCAGCAGCAAGGACGGCAGGGCCAGCATGATGTCCATCAGGCGCATGATGGTCGGGCCCAGCAGGCGTGGGAAGAACCCGGCGAACAGACCCAGCAGGATCCCCGGAATCAGCGACATGACCACCGACGACAGGCCGATCAGCAAGGACAGGCGCGAACCATGGATCAGGCGCGACAGCAGGTCGCGTCCCAGCTCATCGGTGCCGAGCAGGAATTGCATCTGCCCGTTTGCCAGCCAGGCCGGTGGGGTCAGCAGGAAGTCGCGGAACTGCTCGCTCGGGTTATGCGGAGCAACCCATGGGGCGAAAATCGCGCAAAAAATAACCAGCAGCATGAACAACAGGCCGGCGACGGCGCCCTTGTTCTTGGAGAACGCTTGCCAGAACTCTTTGTACGGCGACGGATAAAGCAGGCTTTGGTCGACTGCTACGGCGGTAGTTGGAGTACTCATACGTAGGGTCTCAGCGCTGGTGACGGATGCGTGGGTTTGCGAAGCCATAAAGAATATCCACTACAAAGTTGACCAGAATCACCAGGCAGGCGATTAACAGAATTCCGTTTTGCACCACGGGGTAGTCCCGGGCGCCAATGGCTTCGATCAGCCATTTGCCGATACCGGGCCACGAGAAGATGGTTTCGGTCAGGACCGCACCGGCCAGCAATGTGCCGACCTGTAGGCCGACCACGGTCAGTACCGGGATCAAGGCGTTGCGCAGGCCGTGAACGAACACTACGCGCGACGGCGACAGGCCTTTGGCCCGGGCGGTGCGGATGTAGTCTTCACGCAGGACTTCGAGCATCGAGGAACGGGTCATCCGGGCGATCACCGCCAGCGGGATGGTGCCGAGCACGATGGCCGGAAGAATCAGGTGGTGCAGGGCGTCGAAGAACGCGCCGGTGTCATTGGCCAGCAGGGTGTCGATGAGCATGAAGCCGGTTCTTGGCTCGATGTCATACAGCAGGTCGATCCGCCCGGACACCGGGGTCACGCCCAGGGATACGGAGAAGAACATGATGAGAATCAGGCCCCACCAGAAAATCGGCATCGAATACCCGGCAAGGGAGATGCCCATCACCCCATGGTCGAACAGGGACCCTCGCTTCAGCGCCGCGATCACCCCGGCCAGCAGGCCGAGAACGCCGGCGAACAGTAGGGCTGCCATGGACAGTTCCAGGGTGGCGGGGAACAGCGAGGTGAATTCAGTCCATACGCTTTCACGGGTCCGCAGGGATTCACCCAGGTCGCCGTGGGCCAGTTTGCCGATGTAGTCCAGGTATTGGGCATACAACGGTTTGTTCAGACCAAGGCGTTCCATTGCCTGAGCATGCATTTCGGGATCGACCCGACGTTCGCCCATCATGACTTCCACGGGGTCGCCGGGAATCATGCGAATCAACGCGAAAGTCAGCAAGGTGATGCCGAAGAACGTGGGGATCAATAATCCCAATCGGCGGGCAATAAAACTAAACATCTTGTGGTGTACCTCATCAGCCGGTTAGGCGTTCCCGGCAGCGTTGGGTCAACGTTGCCGGGCGTTTTCTTATCTACTTCACTTCGGTAGTAGCGAAGTTGTTTGTGGTCAGGGGGCTCTGGTGGAAGCCCTCGACGTTTTTACGCATGGCGGTAAATATTTTCGGGTAAGCCATTGGAATCCATGGCTGCTCCTTGTCGAAAACCGTCTGGGACTGCTCGTAGAGTTTTTTCCGTTCCCCAGAGTCGGTGCCGGCGCGAGCCTTGTCGATCAGGTCCTGGAACGATTTGTTGCACCAGCGGGCGTAGTTCTCGCCGTTTTTTGCAGCCTCGCAACTCAGGTTCGGAGTCAGGAAGTTGTCCGGATCTCCGTTATCTCCCGCCCAGCCAGCCGAGACCATGTCGTGTTCCCCGTTCTTGGCACGTTTGAGCATCTCGCCCCATTCCATCACGCGGATATCGACCTTTATACCGATCCTGGCCAGGTCCGACTGCATCATTTGTGCACCGAGCATCGGGTTCGGATTGGTCGGTCCGCCGCCGTTGCGCGTGAACAGGGTGAACACCGTACCTTCCGGCACACCGGCTTCCTTGAGCAGTGCACGCGCCTTGTCGAGGTCACGTGGAGGGTTCGTCAACGTGTCGTTGAAGCCTAGCAGGGTCGGCGGATATGGGCCGGTGCCGACCACTGCGTTGCCTTTACCGTACAAGGCATCAGTGTAGGCCTCCTTGTCGAAAGCGATATTGATTGCATGGCGAACTCGTGCATCGCTCATGTATTTGCGTGTGGTGTTCAGAGCGGTGTAGCTGGTGGTCATGGCCGCTATTTCATCGACCTTCAGGTTCTGGTCAGCCTTGATGCTCTGGATATCATCCGGTTTCGGGTAGAGGGCGATCTGGCACTCGTTGGCCTTGAGCTTTTGCAGGCGAACGTTGTTGTCGGTGGCGATGGCCAGAATCAGCGCGTCAGCCGGTGGCTTGCCACGGAAGTACTCCGGGTTGGCCTTGAAGCGAACCTGCGCATCCTTGGCGTAACGCTGGAAGATGAACGGGCCGGTACCGACCGGTTTGTTGTTCAGGTCACCGGTTTTGCCGGCCTTGAGCAACTGATCGGCGTACTCGGCAGGGTAGATCGAGGAGAAGGCCATGGCGATGTCCGCCAGGAACGGCGCTTCACGGCGGGTCAGGGTGAATTTGACCGTGTTGTCGTCAACCTTCTCGACACTCTTGAGCAGCTCTTTGAAGCCCATGCTTTCAAAGTACGGGAAGCCCACGCTCGACTTGGTGTGCCACGGGTGGTTCGGGTCCAGCTGACGCTGGAAACTCCAGACCACGTCGTCGGCATTCATGTCGCGGGTCGGCTTGAAGTATTCGGTGGTGTGAAACTTGACGCCTTTGCGCAGGTGGAACGTGTAGGTCAGACCGTCCTCGCTGATGTCCCAGGAGTCGGCCAGTGCCGGAATCACTTCAGTGGTGCCGGGCTTGAAGTCCGCCAGACGGTTGAAGATGGTTTCGGCCACCGCATCGGCTGTGACTGCAGTCGTGTACTGGACCATATCGAAGCCTTCCGGGCTGGCTTCGGTACAGACCACCAAGGGTTTGGCCGAGGCGCCAATAGCGACACTCAGCAGCGCGGCGGCGATGGCCGCACGTAGGGGTAGCATTTTCATCAAGAGCCCTCTGCAATCGGTTGAACAGGAAAAAACCAGACGGCCGACTCATCGTGAGTCAGCCGTTTGGCAGCGCTTTTACAGAATGTTGAACGGGATGGTGGTCACGAGACGGAACTCGTTGATGTTGCCGTCAGCCTGGTGCTCGCTGGCGCGGTGCGTGGTGTAGGTCGCGCGAATGGCGGTGGCCTTGAGTGGGCCGCTCTGCACGGCATACGAAGCACCGATGCCGTATTCGTAGTGTGTTTCGCCGTTCATCAGGCTCAGGTCGCCACGTTGTGCGCCTGGATCGGTGTAGGCAGTGCCACGGTAGTGTGTACCGTCAATGCCCCAGCCGCGTGCCTGGTAGATGTTGAACTTCAGGCCTGGTACGCCGTATTCGGCCATGTTGAGGCCATAGGCGATCTGGAAGGACTTCTCGTTCGGGCCGTTGAAGTCGGACAGCAGGGAGTTGGCCAGGTAGATGCCGTTGGTTTCGTGCAGGTAGTCGAAGTACTCGTTGCCGTTCACTTCCTGGTAGGAGAAGGTCAGGCTGTGTGCCTGGTGAGTCAGGCCGAACGACAGCGAGTAGGTATCGTTGTCGATGTCACCCATCAGCTTTTTGCCGGTGTCTTTGGTTTTGTAATAGTTCAGGCCAGTGGTCAGGCTGACGATCTGGCTGTCACCCAGTTCGTGGGTGGCGCCGAAGTAGTACTGGTTCCAGAAGTCTTCGACATTGGCGCCATACAGGCTGGTCTTCAGGCTCTTGAACGGCTGGTAGTTCACACCTGCGGTGTAGACCTTGTCGGTTTCAACACCAGTGGCGGAATACTCGGAGCGAAATTTCGACAGGCTCTGCTCGGTCCGTGGCGAAACGCGGTCAAACCCGGCCAGGTCAAACGACAGGTTGTTGAATTCTTCGCTGTGCAGGCTGATACCTTCAAAGCTCGAAGGCAGCGGACGGTTGCCGATCACGTCGACGATTGGCGTGCTGAAATTCTGGCGACCGGCGGTCAAGGTGGTGTTCGCCACACGGAACTTGACGTTGGCCAGACCCAATTTGCTCCACTGGTCTACGGCATCGCCGGTCGAGTTTGCCAGGGTACGGTTGGAGCCACCGGCGATGTCCTTGCGATCACGGTCCAGCGCGATGGCGTTGTAGGCTGCCACTTCGGTGCTGACACCAACGGTGCCTTGGGTGAAGCCCGAGGTGTAGTTGACGATGGTGCCCTGGACCCAGTTGATACGACGGGGAGTCGGCGTCTTGGGAGCGTTTGGATCGTCCTTCACGCTGTTTGGCTTGTAGCTGAAGCGGTCGTCACGACGTTTCAGCTCGTTGGCGTACCAGTTACGGGTAGTGCCGCCCAGGCTTTGTCCATCGATAAAGCCTTTGGCCTCGCTTTGGGCGCTGGTGCCGGCCAGGGTAGTTGGAACGAAATCCTGGCTTGCAGGTTCAGCGTAGGCGGTAGCCGTGATGCTGCTGATGGCCAAGGCCAATAACGCGGTGCTGCTCAGTTTCATGGGTGAAGCTCCTTTCTTTCTTTTTTTAATGCCGGTCTTTTTTGGTGATCCGGCTATTTGGTTTTGAACTCATTCACGCATCGCAAACGTTTGCATTTGGCGTGTTCGCCGAATTCAGGCAACACCTTTGCGTGAGGGCGAAAATCGCCCTCAGGTTTTTGGCTAATCAGTTATTGGTCGATGCTGACACCCGAGAAGACGTTACGGCCGAAGGGGCTGACCTTGAATCCTTCGACTTTGGCGCTCAACGGCTGGTTGACCGTCGAGTGGGCGACAGGCGTGATCGGCACTTGCTGCTTGAGCAATTGCTGAGCCTGTTTGTAGAGCTCCGTGCGTTGCTCACGGTCGGTGACAATCTTGGCCTGCTTGATCAGCTTGTCGTATTGCGGGTCACACCACATGGAGTAGTTGTTGCCGCCAATCGCGTCGCAGCTGTACAGGGTGCCCAGCCAGTTGTCCGGGTCCCCGTTGTCGCCGGTCCAGCCGATCAGGCTGATGTCGTGTTCGCCATTCTTGGTGCGCTTGATGTACTCGCCCCATTCGTAGCTGACGATCTTTACTTTCAGGCCGATTTTCGCCCAGTCCGACTGCAGCATCTCAGCCATCAGCTTGGCGTTCGGGTTGTACGGGCGCTGGACCGGCATGGCCCAGAGAGTGATCTCGGTGCCTTCCTTGACCCCGGCAGCCTTGAGCAATTCCTTGGCTTTTTCCGGGTTGTAGGCGGCGTCCTTGATGGTTTCGTCATAGGACCACTGGGTCGGTGGCATGGCGTTGACCGCCAGTTGGCCGGCGCCCTGGTACACCGCCTTGAGAATCCCCTGCTTGTTCACCGCCATGTCCAATGCCTGGCGTACTTCGAGCTGGTCGAAGGGTTTGTGCTGCACGTTGTAGGCGATGTAGCCAAGGTTGAAACCGGGCTTCTCGATCAGTTGCAGCTTGGGGTCGTTTTTCAGCGCGTCGACATCGGCCGGACGTGGGTGCAGGGTGATCTGGCACTCGTTTTTCCTGAGCTTCTGCACGCGCACCGACGCATCGGTGTTGATGGCGAAAATCAGCTGGTCGAGCTTGACCCGGCTCGGGTCCCAGTACTGCTTGTTGCCGGTGTAACGGATGTTGGAGTCTTTCTGGTAGCTCTTGAACACGAACGGCCCGGTGCCGACCGGCTTCTGGTTGATGTCGCTCGGCTTGCCGGACGCGAGCAGCTGGTCGGCGTATTCGGCGGAAAGAATCGCGGCGAAACTCATGGCGATGTTCTGAATGAACGCGGCGTCTACCGAGTTCAGGGTCATGACCACGGTCAACGGCCCGGTCTTCTCGACCTTGGCGATGTTCTTGTTCAGGCTCATCCCGTTGAAGTACGGAAACTCGGTCGGGTAAGCCTTGCGGAATGGGTGCTCGGTATCGAGCATGCGATTGAAGGTGAACAGCACATCGTCGGCGTTGAAGTCGCGGCTCGGTGTGAAGTACTGGGTGGTGTGAAATTTCACCCCTTCGCGCAGGTGGAACGTGTACTTGAGACCATCCTCGGAAATATCCCAACGTGTGGCCAGGCCCGGTACGACATTGGTGGAGCCTTTTTCGAACTCGGCCAGCCGGTTGTACAACGGTTCGGCGGCGTCGTTATCGGTCGCAGTGGTGTACTGCGCGGTGTCGAAGCCCGCCGGGCTGCCTTCAGAGCAAAACACCAGGCTGTTATTGGCGGCCTGGCTGATTGACGTGGCGGCCAACAGACCGGTGCCCAGTAATGCGGATAAAACCAAGGTATGGCGCATAACGCTCCCTCTCTTTTTAGGTGTTAAACAGTGAGTCGTCGTCCCGTCCTGGGACGTGCAGACATCACTGATCCAAAGCCATGGGGTCAGCAGTTGCCAGCCGCAGCGAAAAAACGGCCGTACCCCGACGGTATGAGTCGAAGGTCAGGCGGTAAATGCGTAAGGCCTGAAAAACAGGTAGGAAAAGGCGACACGTCCTAAGCCCGCTGCAGTGGTCCGCAGTGGTTTGGGAAGTAGGCGAATTCCAGCTGTCTTGGCAGATAAGGCAACGGCGACGTCAGGGACGTCACCGTTGCAAAACCTTATTTGCTGACGCTGACTCCGTAGAAGGAGTTCAAGCCAAACGGGCTGATCTTGAAGTCCTGCACGTTGTCGCGCATGGGTTGGAACACCGTCGAGTGAGCGATAGGTGTCATTGGAACGGCGTCTTTGAGGACGTGTTGCGCCTGTTTGTACAGTTCGGTGCGCTTGGCCTGATCGGTGGTGCGCTTGGCTTCTTTCACGATGCCGTCAAACTTCTTGTCACACCATTTGGAGAAGTTGTTGCCCTGCAGCGAATCGCAGCCGAACAGCACGTTCAGCCAGTTGTCCGGGTCACCGTTGTCGCCGCTCCAGCCAATCAGCATCGCGCCGTTTTCGCCGCCTTTGGAGCGCTTGATGTACTCGCCCCACTCATAGGTCACGATCTTGGCCTTGATACCGATCTTGGCCCAGTCGGACTGCAGCATTTCAGCCATCAGCTTGGCGTTCGGGTTGTAAGGACGCTGCACCGGCATCGCCCACAGGTTGATCTCGGTGCCTTCCTTGATGCCGGCTTCCTTGAGCAGCTGTTTGGCTTTCTCAGGGTTGTATGGCGCATCCTTGATGGTGGTGTCGTAGGACCACTGGGTTGGCGGCATGGCGTTGACCGCCAGTTGACCCGCACCCTGGTAAACCGAGTCGATGATCTGCTGCTTGTTGACGGCCATGTCCAGTGCCTGACGCACTTTCAGTTGAGCCATCGGGTTTGGCTGATCGCTGCCCTTGATCTTGTCCATCACGTTGTAGGCGATGTAACCCAGGTTGAAACCAGCCTGGTCAGGCACCTTCAGGGTCTTGTCTTCTTTCAGCGCCTTCAGGTCAGCCGGGCGTGGGAACAGGGTGATCTGGCACTCGTTCTTTTTCAGCTTCTGAATACGTACCGACGGGTCGGTGGTGATGGCAAAGATCAGGTTGTCGATCTTGACGTCGTCAGGCTTCCAGTAGTCCTTGTTCCCGGTGTAGCGGATGTTGGAGTCTTTCTGGTAGCTCTTGAACACGAACGGACCAGTGCCGACCGGCTTCTGGTTGATGTCGGCGGCTTTGCCTTCCTTGAGCAGCTGGGCAGCGTACTCGGCGGACTGGATCGAAGCGAAGCTCATGGCCATGTTCTGGATGAACGCGGCATCAACTTCCTTGAGGGTGAACTTGACGGTGTGATCGTCGACTTTATCGATCTTGGTGATGTTGGTGTCCATCCCCATGTCGGTGAAGTACGGGAATTCGGTCGGGTACGCCTTACGGAACGGGTCATCCTTGTTAATCATGCGATTGAAGGTGAACAGCACGTCGTCGGCGTTGAAGTTACGGGTCGGCGTGAAATACGGCGTGGTGTGGAACTTCACCCCATCGCGCAGATGGAAGGTGTAAGTCAGGCCATCGGGGGAAATGTCCCAGCTGGTGGCCAGGCCAGGAACAACGGCGGTGCCGCCACGTTCGAACTGGCTCAAACGGTTGAACATGGTTTCTGCTGAGGCGTCGAAGTCGGTTCCGGTGGTGTACTGACCAGGATCAAAACCGGCCGGGCTCCCTTCGGAGCAAAACACCAGGTTAGTCGCCGCTTGGGCGAAAGGTGCGCTAGCTAACAAGCTTGCGCCGACTAAAAACGGAATGACCGCGTGTTTAAGCATGGTGGCCTCATGATTTGTTGTCATTTTTGGAATTAGAGGACGACCTCGTGAGTCGACCTGCCGATACTTATGCAGGGCCCATACCCAATGCAAGATGCCGGGGAGCTACAAGCCTTAAACAGTGGCACGAACGTACCTAAATGTCGCATATGTATAAAAGTTGACGCATTTGACCGTTTGCGGTCGTATTTCTCGGTGCAAACGACGCACCATTGAGGTGCGGCCAGGGCGCCTGGCGCACCCGGCCGGAGCGTGGTGTTACTTATTTATACCCACGCCATAAAAGGGTGTGAGGCCGAACGGGCTGATCTTGAAGTCGGAAACTTCCTTGCGCAGAGGTTGAAAAACCGTCGAGTTGGCGATCGGTGTGATAGGCACTTGTTGCTTAAGGATTTTTTGTGCCTGTTGATAGAGCTTGACCCGCTCGTCACGGTCAGTGGAGACCTTGGCCTGCTGAACCAGCTTGTCGTACGCCGGGTCGCACCACTTGGCGTAGTTGCTACCTTTTACGGCGGCGCAGCTGTAGAGCACGCCGAGCCAGTTGTCCGGGTCACCGTTGTCGCCGGTCCAGCCGTAGATCATCGCGTCGTGCTCGCCGTTCTTGGCGCGCTTGATGTACTCGCCCCATTCATAGCTGACAATGTTGGCCGTGATGCCGACCTTGGCCCAGTCCTGCTGAATCATCTGTGCCGACATTCGCGCGTTCGGATTGGACGCCCGCTGCACGGTCATTGCCCATAAATTGATAGTAGTACCGGGTGCAACCCCTGCTTCTTTTAGTAGCGCCTTTGCCTTGGTCGGGTCGTAGGGCGCGTCCTTGATGGTCGGGTCATACGACCATTGCGCTGGCGGCAGGGCGTTCTGCGCCAACTGCCCGGCACTTTGATAGACGGCCTTGATGATCGCCGGCTTATCGATGGCCATGTCCAGCGCCTGGCGAACCTTGAGTTGATCCAGTGGCGGGTGGGATACGTTGTAGGCCAGGAAGCCAAGGTTGAAACCGGCTTGCTTGAGCACCCGCAGATTCGGGTCCTGCTCCATCACCTCGATGTCGGCCGGTCGCGGATAACCGCTGACCTGGCACTCGCCGGTCTTGAGCTTTTGCAGGCGCACGGCGGCGTCCGGGGTGATCGAGAAAATCAGGTTGTCGAGTTTCACGTCCTCGGGTTTCCAGTAGGCGCGGTTGGCGCTGTAGCGGATCTGCGAGTCCTTCTGATAACGCTTGAACACAAAGGGCCCGGTGCCAACCGGCTTCTGGTTGAGGTCGGCGGCTTTGCCTTCCTTGAGTAACTGCTCGGCGTACTCGGCGGACTGGATCGACGCGAAGCTCATCGCCAGGTTCTGCACAAACGCGGCGTCGATGTTGTTCAGGCTGAAGCGCACGGTGTGTTCGTCGACCTTGTCGACACTCTTGATCGTGGTGTTCAGGCCCATGTCGGTGAAGTACGGCGACTCGGCGGGGTAGGCCTTGCGAAATGGGTTGGCGGGGTCGAGCAAGCGTTGGAAGGTGAACAGCACATCGTCCGCGTTGAAATCGCGGCTCGGCGTGAAGTAGTCTGTGGTATGAAACTTCACCCCGTCACGCAGGTGGAAAGTGTAGGTCAGGCCGTCTTTGGAGACCTCCCAACTCGTTGCCAATCCTGGCTCGACTTCGGTGCCACCGCGTTTGAACTGGGTCAGGCGGTTGAAGACTGTTTCCGCCGAGGCATCGAAATCCGTGCCGCTGGTGTACTGGCTCGGGTCGAACCCGGCAGGACTGGCTTCGGAGCAGTAGACGAGGGTCGTCGCGGCCTGGGCGAATGGGGCGATGGTGGCGAGGGTGAGGGCAAGCAGAAGCGGTTTGACGGTGGTTCGATCCATGGAGTCCCCGAGGGTTTGGCGGCGGCTTTTTCTGGAGAGTAGCGTTGTTGACGGGGAGCGCGGAAATATCAGTTTGTTAGGGGGACCCCTCTGTTTGGGCATACACAGGCCTCTGTCAAACGGAGCCGCCACCCATTCGTTACCGACATTTACGGTAACAACAGAGTTCGCTCCTACAAAAAGCGCTGTCAGCCGAGGGCATGAGGACGAATGTTCCGACGAGTTGTGGCGGTTGCGCTGGGTTCGGGGCTGCGCCTAACCTTTGGTTGTCGCTGCAAAATCAGCGATCAGGTGTGGAAACCTGGAATCTCAGTAGGCGTATAGCCTCACCACCGCAATCGTTGCCGATGTATTCTCTCGTCGGCAAGAAAAGCGTCATGGCGGCTGTGCGTGGGCAGACTTCGGTCTGACCGGGGTCCTACTGTCCCGTTTTCCACCCCACGTATAGCCGCCACCTATTTGCCGTGTGGAAATGGCAAAAGATGGCTCCAATTTGCGAGTAAGGAGCATCTGCATGGACAAGTTAATCCCCGATCCCCCCGCACCCGACGACGTTTCCCCGTACGAATCCCTCGATTCCAAAAAGCTCCATGACGCTGCCCACCGGGCACTGGATCACTACCTGAAACCGACGCTCGCCAAACTGCGCTTCAGTGATTTGCGTTCTGATCGGTTATTCAGTGTCGCCCCTGAGGTGGGCACTGAAAGCCTGTTGGCCAATGCCTCGGAAGACCTGGCGTCGGTGAAAGTCATGGCCGCCGACCTGGCGTTCGAGATCGAAGGTTCGCGGCGCCATGTGGCGCTGGCGATTTGTCGGCTGGTGGATCGCGTGCAGTTGCTGGTGGACAGGGCGCTGGATGATTTCGATGTGCCGGAGCCAGCGGAGTACCAGGTCAAGTAGGGCGCGGTGGGTCAGTCAGCGAAAGGCTGGCTGACCCACCTCAACTTCAAGGCATCAACACTTCAATCGAGCCATCGGCGGTCATGTTGACCTGGCTGGTGCCGGCTTCGACATCCAGACTGGCTGGTGCGGGCCCCATACGGCTATTAGACTTTTATAGGCATTCGCTCAATACCCCTAGAACAAGTACACCGCCGAAAGAAAAAGCCGCCATTCGAAACGGAATAATGACCCAGCGTCGTAGATGCGGGGGAAAGCGCCTGATGTCTTCAAGTGCCTGCGGGTTGTTTATTAGCAACACCGAAGCGCGCCCGCGAAGTATTGCAGTGATTTGGCTGAGTCTGTACCTGCGGCCGTATAAGCCATTGCCCATATCCCGGCGGTTGCTTTGAACGAGATAACAGTGCGTGAGGTGAGACTCAATTTCGTCGAGTTTGAAAAGGCTCACGTACGCCATGACGGCCAAGTTGATAAAAATCAGCGTGAACAAGACAACAGCAACAGCCGCGTAAAGCAACTTCGTTTCATTCATGGCGTTGTAGCTTCGTAAATGATTTCACCGGCGGATTCCAGGGCTTTCGAGCCTAGATTTCCTCCAACAGATGCTGTCGCGCCACTTAAAACCAAGACGCATATTACGCCTCCAATTCCGCGAGTTTTCAGCGCCAAACCCGCACAATACTCCATTGTGACAGGTGCGGCATAAGCACCCGCGATGGCTGAGCCTCCAACGTTGCCGGCCAACTTTCCTCCTTCTATGAGTTTCACCTTCCGGCACTCTTCGTCGGTTCCGGTGCGACAGACTTCATTGATTCGCATAGCTGAGGCCCCTGTCGCTAAGCCGATGCCGACATATCCTCCTGCCTGCATGAACCTCGCGGCCCGTGCTACTCCTTCAATGTTCGTGGCATAACCCGGCAACTGCGCCGGCGCTCCTGCCTTATTCCAATGGTGAATCGTTCTACGAGACGACAGCCCCAGCGCACGTTTGAGCTTGGGATGATCTGGAATTCCGATGCCCTTGCGCACCAAAGGTCCCAGACTGGCATCCAGCTTTGCCATCAGGCGTTTGCGTTGGGCAAAGAACTCTGGTGAGTGCAGGTGACCGTATTGACGGTAGTGCTGTTGATGCAGCTCCTCGAAGTGTTTCAGTGTGATTTTCAGCGTTTCCAGATGTTGCCCGATCATGAAAGAAGCCACCCCCAGCGACCCCGCCGACACCTCAAGAAACGGCTCAATCACCTCATGATGCTCAACCATGAATGCCGCTTCTTCATCGCTCAGGTCCTTGAGCGCTTCGTTGACCTTATTTGCAGCGATCATCAATTGCGCCTCCTCCCGGCGACACATGTAATGCCGAGGATCGCTGAAGATCACCATCTGCCCGGGCTTCACCTGTTCGCCGAGATGCCGGTTGAGCGAGCGGAACACTTTGCGCAAGGCATCGCTGGGCGGATTTTCGTACAGCGAGCGTTCCAGTGTTTCGAGACTCATCGGCCGCTGGATGACGTGAAACCCTGATTCGACCGGTTGGGGCAGAGTGAAGGCGTGTTCTTCGACCAGATGCTGCGCCGGTGGCGGTTCGGATTTAGGCTTGTACGCATTCCACGAGGCGCCGCCGTTATCGGGGGCGACGCGTGGTGCCACCATCACCCAGTCGCCGCTGCTGACGGCGTCGATGAGTTTTTTCTGATGGGCGGTCTGCATGTAGTTGGAGCGATGGGCGCCGACGGAGCTCAGCAGGTCGTCGAAGCCTTGCAAATTGTCTGGAGAACTCAGGGCCTGGCGCAGGTCGTAGGCCGCCTGGCTGCTGTCGAGCACCCGGCCGCGCTGGCCGGCGAGTTGGCTTTTGGGGATGAGTTTGGTCACGCCCGTGTCCCGTTCCGTGGAAACGGGCGACTGTGGCGAGTGGACTCAAGAAATGATGCCGGGCGATTCGGCGAAGAGTGTAGGGATGATCCGATTCGTTGGCATGCCGACATTAACGTTTACAACACCAGCGACTCCTACAAAAAGCGCTGTCAGCCGAGGGCATGAGGACGAATGTTCCGACGAGTTGTGGCGGTTGCGCTGGGTTCGGGGCTGCGCCTAACCTTTGGTTGTCGCTGCAAAATCAGCGATCAGGTGTGGAAACCTGGAATCTCAGTAGGCGTATAGCCTCACCACCGCAATCGTTGCCGATGTATTCTCTCGTCGGCAAGAAAAGCGTCATGGCGGCTGTGCGTGGGCAGACTTCGGTCTGACCGGGGTCCTACTGTCCCGTTTTCCACCCCACGTATAGCCGCCACCTATTTGCCGTGTGGAAATGGCAAAAGATGGCTCCAATTTGCGAGTAAGGAGCATCTGCATGGACAAGTTAATCCCCGATCCCCCCGCACCCGACGACGTTTCCCCGTACGAATCCCTCGATTCCAAAAAGCTCCATGACGCTGCCCACCGGGCACTGGATCACTACCTGAAACCGACGCTCGCCAAACTGCGCTTCAGTGATTTGCGTTCTGATCGGTTATTCAGTGTCGCCCCTGAGGTGGGCACTGAAAGCCTGTTGGCCAATGCCTCGGAAGACCTGGCGTCGGTGAAAGTCATGGCCGCCGACCTGGCGTTCGAGATCGAAGGTTCGCGGCGCCATGTGGCGCTGGCGATTTGTCGGCTGGTGGATCGCGTGCAGTTGCTGGTGGACAGGGCGCTGGATGATTTCGATGTGCCGGAGCCAGCGGAGTACCAGGTCAAGTAGGGCGCGGTGGGTCAGTCAGCGAAAGGCTGGCTGACCCACCTCAACTTCAAGGCATCAACACTTCAATCGAGCCATCGGCGGTCATGCTGACCTGGCTGGTGCCGGCTTCGACATCCGGGGTCACCGGTGCCGAGTCCATGCCCGCGGCTTTCATCATCATCGGCGCACGCAGGTAAGGCTGTGGATAGCCGTTGCTGTTGAGGTTCAGGTTGACGATTTTGTAACCCTTGCCGCCCAGTGCATCGGTGGCCAGTTGGGCGCGGGCCTTGAAGGCGGTGACGGCTTCCTTGAGCAGCGCATCTTCGCTGGCCTTGCGGGTCGGGGTGGCGATGGCGAAGTCCATGCCGCCCATTTTCAGGTCGGTCAGCAGTTCGCCGGTGAGCTTGGACAGCGCCGCGAAGTTCGAGCTTTCCAGGCGCAGTTCGGCACGTTCACGCCAGCCAGTGATCTTCTGGCCCTTGGTGTCGTAGATCGGGTAGCTGTGACGGCTGCCCTGGCGCAGGGTGATGTCCTTGACCTGTTTGGCCTGGGCCAGCGCCTTGTTCATGGTGGTACTGACGTCGGCGGCGAGTTTCGCCGGGTCGGTGTTTTGTTCTTCGGTGTAGAGGGTCACGATCATCAGGTCGCGGGCCACTTCCTGACTGACTTCGGCGCGCAGGGCAATCTGGTTGTAGTGAAGTTCGTCGGCGGCCAACGCTGGCAGGCTGGCGACGGTGCCGGCACTGAGGGCGAGAAGGGCGGCGCTGCGGCGCAATGTGTTCATGAAGTCTCCTTGGGCGGTGCGCAGGGGTAAGGGTCCAAGCCTGCGTGAAACCATCAGACTGTAGCTTTTATTGTCGGGTTCACCCGATTACAACTTCTATACAGATCTGACCGCCTACCGTTCCCCTTGGCAGAAGAGCTTTTGTGGCGAGGGAGCTTGCTCCCGCTCGGCTGCGAAGCAGTCGTAATCCTGTGTACGCGGTTCTCCAGATATACCCAGTCGACAGGTTTTGGGCCTGCTTCGCAGTCCATCGGGGGCAAGCCCCCTCACCACAATGGATCTTCAATGTCCTGTGGCGCTTTGCCGCACTTTTGCCTGTCGGGGCCCTCGCTTGGTTATACTCGACGCGATCCGCCTGGAGCGCTCATCAGGAGAGCTCATGCTCGCCCCCGTACAACTGCTTTCCGCGACTCGCCAGAACCTCTGGCGACTGACGTTCATCCGCACCCTGGTGCTGGCCGCTCAGGCCGGTTCGGTGGGGCTCGCCTACTGGTTCAACCTGTTGCCGCTGCCGTGGTTTCAACTGGCGGCGACCCTCGGCTGCTCAATGCTACTGTGTGCATTTACCGCGATCCGCTTGCGCACTTCGTGGCCGGTCACCGAGCTCGAATACGCCGTGCAACTGGCCTGCGACCTGTTTATCCACAGTGCGCTGCTGTATTTCTCCGGTGGTTCGACCAACCCGTTCGTTTCCTATTACCTGGTGCCGCTGACCATCGCTGCCGTCACGCTGCCGTGGCGTTATTCGGTGATTCTCTCGGGCATCGCGCTGGCGATGTACACCTTGTTACTGGCGCAGTTTTACCCGCTGGAAACATTCCCGATGTACCGGGAAAAGATGCAGATCTACGGCATGTGGCTGAGTTTTGCCTTGGCCGCTGCGGTGATTACCTTCTTTGCTGCGCGGATGGCCGAAGAGTTGCGCCGCCAGGAAGAACTGCGGGCGATTCGTCGGGAAGAAGGTCTGCGCGATCAACAATTGCTGGCCGTGGCGACTCAGGCCGCTGGCGCCGCTCACGAACTGGGTACGCCGCTGGCGACCATGAGCGTGCTGCTCAAGGAAATGCAGCAGGATCATCACGACCCGTTGCTGCAAGATGACTTGAGGGTGCTGCAGGATCAGGTAAAGCTGTGCAAGGAGACCTTGCAACAGCTGGTTCGCGCTGCCGAAGCCAATCGCCGGCTGGCGGTAGAGATGCAGGGCGTCAGCGTCTGGCTCGATGAAGCGCTTAACCGCTGGCATCTGATGCGTCCCGAAGCAACCTACCGCTTGCGGCGCCTGGGACTTGGCGATGAACCGCGTCTGGCGCCGCCGCCGGACCTGACCCAGGCCTTGCTGAACTTGTTGAACAACGCCGCCGATGCCTGCCCCGAAGGGCTGGAAGTGACGCTGAACTGGGATTCCGTCGAGCTGACCATCAGTATTCGCGACCATGGCGCCGGTGTGCCGCTGGCGATTGCCGAACAGATCGGCAAGCCGTTTTTTACCACCAAGGGCAAAGGTTTCGGCCTGGGCCTGTTTTTGAGCAAGGCCAGCGTGACACGCGCTGGCGGCTCAGTGAAACTCTACAGTCATGAGGAAGGCGGTACGCTCACCGAGCTGCGCCTGCCCCGTGTCGCCCGAGGAGACGAACATGAGTGACGAGATCCAAGTCGAAGGCGAAGACCTGCCGCATTTGTTGCTGGTAGACGACGACGCAACATTCACCCGCGTCATGGCCCGCGCCATGAGCCGCCGCGGCTTTCGGGTCAGCACCGCAGGCTCTGCCGAAGAAGGCCTGACCATCGCTCAGGCCGATCTGCCTGATTTTGCCGCGCTGGACCTGAAAATGGACGGCGATTCGGGCCTGGTGCTGCTGCCCAAGCTGCTCGAACTCGACCCGGAAATGCGCGTGGTGATCCTCACCGGTTACTCGAGCATTGCTACTGCCGTCGAGGCGATCAAACGCGGTGCCTGCAACTACCTGTGCAAACCGGCCGACGCCGATGACGTGCTGGCCGCTTTGCTCTCAGAACACGCCGACCTTGATACCCTTGTGCCGGAAAACCCTATGTCGGTGGATCGCCTGCAATGGGAGCACATCCAACGCGTGCTGACCGAGCATGAAGGCAACATCTCCGCCACTGCCCGCGCCCTGGGCATGCACCGGCGCACCCTGCAGCGCAAACTGCAGAAGCGTCCCGTTCGTCGCTGAACCGGCGCTGAACGGTTATCGCCAGACCTCGCGACAACCCGAGCCGATCATCTATGATCGGCTTGTGCCTGTTCTTTTCTTTATCGAGTCTGAACCATGAATCAGAACGCTGAATATTCCGCGGTCAACGACAGTGTGCGCGGGCAGTTTTTTCGCCGTGTCTGGCAGATGATCACGCCGTACTGGCGCAGTGAAGAGAAGGGTACCGCCTGGGCACTGCTGATCGCAGTGATCGTGCTGTCGCTGATCAGCGTGGGGATCTCGGTGTGGTTCAACACCTGGTACAAGGACTTCTACAACGCCCTGCAAAAGAAGGACGAAGCGGCGTTCTGGCATCTGATCCTGTATTTCAGCGCGATTGCCGCGGTGGCGATTGTCGGTGCGGTGTACCGGCTCTACCTGACCCAGATGCTGACTATTCGCTGGCGGGCCTGGCTCACCGAGAAGCACTTCGCCCGTTGGCTCGGCGACAAGAACTACTATCAGCTGGAGCAGGGCGGTTACACCGATAACCCGGACCAGCGGATTTCCGAAGACCTTAACAACTTCACGTCCAACACCCTGGCTTTGGGGCTGGGCCTGATCCGCAATATCGTCAACCTGGTGTCGTTCTCGATCATCCTGTGGGGTGTGTCGGGCAGTATCGAGGTGTTTGGCTTTACCATTCCCGGCTACATGTTCTGGTGCGTGCTGGTCTATGCGGCGGTTGGCAGCTGGCTGACGCATTTGATCGGTCGCCGCTTGATCGGTCTGAATAACCAACAACAACGCTTCGAAGCCGACCTGCGTTTTTCCATGGTCCGGGTGCGTGAAAACGCCGAGAGTATCGCCCTGTACAACGGCGAACCGAACGAACATCAGCGCTTGAGCACACGGTTTGGCAGGGTCTGGCACAACTTCTGGGACATCATGAAAGTGTCCAAGCGCCTGACCTTCTTTACCTCCGGTTACGGCCAGATCGCGATTATCTTCCCGTTCATGGTCGCCGCGCCGCGCTACTTTGCCGGCAAGATCGAACTCGGTGAGCTGATGCAAATCAGCTCGGCCTTCGGCAACGTGCAGGAGAGTTTCAGCTGGTTCATCAGTGCGTACCAGGAACTCGCCTCGTGGCGCGCCACCTGCGACCGTTTGCTGAGTTTCCGTCAGGCCATGAGCGAAAACGAAGAGCGCCAGCCGGCCATCGACGTGCAGAATCAGGGCTCGGAGCTGAAGATCCACAACCTGGGGCTGGACCTGGCCGACGGTCGTCACTTGCTGACTAATGCCGACATGACGGTAGAGGCGGGCGAGCGCGTCATGCTCAGCGGTCGTTCCGGCAGTGGCAAATCCACCTTGCTGCGGGCGATGGGGCACCTTTGGCCTGCAGGCCACGGCAATATCCGACTGCCGGCTGCGCGTTATCTGTTCCTCCCGCAAAAGCCGTATCTACCGATTGGCAGCCTGCGTGACGCCCTGAGTTATCCACAGGCCGGCGACACCTACACGCACGAGCACTACGTGCGCGTGCTGGAAACCTGCCGTTTGCCGCATCTGGTTTCCCGCCTCGACGAAGCCAATCACTGGCAGCGAATGCTCTCACCGGGTGAGCAGCAACGTCTGGCGTTTGCCCGAGCGCTGCTCTACGCGCCGCAATGGCTGTACATGGACGAAGCGACCTCGGCGATGGACGAAGAAGATGAAGCGTCGCTGTATCAGGCACTGATCGATCACTTGCCAGGCCTGAGCATCGTCAGCGTCGGCCATCGCAGCAGCCTGAAACGTTTCCATCCACGGCATGTGCGGATCGACAGCGGCCATCTGCTGGAGCAGACCGTTACCGCGTAAACACCGTCTCGCTTGCCGTAGGAGCAAGGCTTGCCCGCGATGGTCTTGATGCGGTCTCTCTGATAAACCGCATCATCGTTCATCGCGGGCAAGCCTTGCTTCTACGGGGCGAAGTTCACCGGCAGTGATCGTACAACTGCGCTGCGCTATGATGCGTTCACCACCGTTTGCCTGAGACTGATGTTCACCATGGAAAACCCGATCGACGCCCCCCGTCTTCCGCGCAAGCGCCGCAGCCTCGCGCAGGAACTGGTTACGGTGCTGTCCGAGCAGATTCGCGACGGCATGCTCAAGCGTGGCGACAAGTTGCCCACCGAGTCGGCGATCATGGAGGCCCATGGCGTCAGCCGCACCGTGGTGCGTGAAGCGATATCGCGTTTGCAGGCGGCGGGGCAGGTTGAAACCCGTCATGGCATCGGCACGTTTGTGCTCGACACGCCGAGCCCAAGCGGCTTTCGCATCGATCCGGCGACCGTGGTGACCTTGCGCGATGTGCTGGCGATCCTGGAGTTGCGCATAAGCCTGGAAGTGGAGTCCGCAGGTTTGGCCGCGCAACGCCGCAGCCCCGAACAGTTGGCCTTGATGCGCGCAGCTCTGGATGCCCTCAACGAAAGCGCGGCCCACGCCGGCGATGCGGTGGCATCGGACTTCCAGTTCCATTTGCAGATTGCCCTGGCCACCGGCAACCGCTACTTCACCGACATCATGACCCACTTGGGCACCAGCATCATTCCGCGTACCCGGCTCAATTCTGCGCGGCTGGCCCACGATGACCAGCAGCACTACATGAATCGTCTGGCGCGTGAACACGAAGAAATCTACGACGCCATCGCCCGCCAGGATTCGGACGCAGCCCGCGCAGCCATGCGCCTGCACCTGACCAACAGCCGTGATCGACTGCGCCATGCCCATGAAGAGGCAGAAGCGCAGCGCTGAGGCGGGAGGGGTTATTCTTTGACTTTGATGGTCAAGACTGGGGATACGACCACATTGCCGGATTGGTCAACGACGCTGTAATGCAGTTTGGCAGTGGCGCCTGCAACGAGGTTCTTTTCAAAGACGTGTTTCGGGATGGCGACAGTAATATTTTTTCCCACCTCCGCAGCAGTTACAACGTGCACTGCGCTCCAATGATTGCCGTAAGAGGGTTGAACGGTAAACTTGACTGTCTGGCCTGCCACCATGTTTGCATACGACGGAACCAATCCGTGGGCCGGGTCTATCAAGTTGTGAACGTAAAGCACCCCTTCTTGGGCTTCTTTAAGGGCGGGGGGGGCAAGCAGAACCTTCTGTTGTGCGGTCATGATCAAAATCCCTTTAACGATATTTCAAACCGTTTGATAAGCGCGGCGTTGAGCGCTGCGCTAAAGGAGCCGGTTTGCTAACTCCCGAGCTATTTAAGTCACAGCCGACTAAGCCCGCCTACTGTCAGAAATTACAGGTTCGACGAGTGGTAGGTATTCGGAGGTCCGGTTGCAAGAACGGTGTTGCCTGGCAGATTGTCTTCGCGAGCAAGCCCGCGAAGGGGCCGCCAGCTATCTCACTATAACTTCAGCCAGTCTTGAGGATCGAACGATCCACCCTCACCGCCAGTTTCCCGACTCCGGGTTTGGCGTTAAACGCTACGTTTCCCTTTTCATCCACAACTGCCCGTGCAACCGGCACGCCATTGGCCAGCAGTTCCAGCGGTGCGCCGTTGAGGGATTGGCCCGAGGCCAGTTCGAGTGTCAGGTTGATAGTCATCGGTGATTTCCTTATCAGGCGTTGCGGTCAATGAAGGTGCTGGTGTGCGCGTCGATCGAGCCGATCAGCTCGGGTGAGCCACCGCGAAACTGGCGGAAAATGTTGCGTGAGGCGCCGTTGCCCGGCACGTTCAGCGTTGGCTGAAAGCGTTCGCTCAACTCCGCGTAATTCGACCAGGGGCCGATGTAGGACTCATTCAAGCCGTTGGTGTAGCTGAAGGCGTAACGCACGGCATTGCCTGGCAACCAGTTGGGTTCGCCGGGTGTTTGGCTCTGCCAGCCGTCAGCCTGGATCGTCGGTGCGATGGCGGGGGATTCCAGGTAGCCGGTCGGTTTGTTCGGTGTGTAGTCCTTGAGCAGCAAGTAGGTGCTCCAGCCCCACCAGTTGTCGATCCGGCTGCTGTCGTTGAGGTTGTTGACGTCGCTGCGACGCAGCACCTTGTTGCCATCCAGAACAAATAACCCGGAGAAGTTGCCCGCCGGTTTTTTCACGGCGTTGAGGTCAGGCAGATACTTCAGCGCAACGTAGCTGGAAGGCGCGGGCAGTGAACCGCTGAGGAAGGTCCCGAAGACTTCGTCGGCCGAGCGCTGGACCGCGAGTTTGACCTGTTTGCGGTTGGCGCTGTCGACCGAGTCGAAGTAGCGTTTGTCGCCGTAGGCATGCCACTGATCACCGTTGGCGTTGTTCACGTTGAGGCCGTATTTGCTGTCTTCGTCGTGCATGAAACGGGTGATCAGCGAACCCAGGTCACTCGGCGTAACCGCTGCTGCCAGTTGTTTGCGCGGGATTCGCAGATGGCCGGCAGAGAACAGGTCGGTCAGGTAATGGTCGGCAAAAGCGTTCATTGCGTAGGCCAGTTCCAACTGCTTTTCATCGCCACTGTTGTGGGCCAGAACGGCCTGTTGCAGGGCGGCGGTGTGCCCGGCGATGTACGCCAGCAACGCCCATTCACCGAAGTGGTCGGCGTTGTTCGCCGCCAGTTTCAGATAGCGCCCCAAGGGGAACAGTGCTGAGACGAAACTGCCGCCGCCGGTGATTTTGTTCCACTCTTCGGACAACGTATCACCGAGTGCGTCGTAGGCCTCGTGGGGTTGTTTGCCGTCCCTGATCGCCTGATTGGCGGCAGCGATTTCCTTCTGCATCACGCCGAGAATCAACCCGGCTTCTGCTCGTGACGCCGGCAGTACGGCCAGTGAGTTGAACGCGGCAGTAAAACGCTGGATGCGATCAACCGGGGTCGCGCCATCGCAGATTGGCTGGTCGGGAATGCCGTAGAAATCACCGCCTAGCGAAACGATTTGGCCGTAGCTCAGTGCCAGGCCATTGGGCAGGTGCAATGGCACTTGCCAGGCCGCAATGGCCGGTGCGTCCTTGACGAAGCGCAGCAGGGTGGCATCGCCGATGGCGGTGTGTTCGCCGCCTTCGAAGCGCGGTGCAGGCTCGGTGTTCAGCGATTTTCCAGCCAGATCAGGTGCGTGATGTTTGGGGCTGTGTTGACTGTGAGTCAGCAGTATCAGGTGATCGCCGTCACCGGAAATGGCAATGCCACGTTCGCTGAACAGCTGATCCAGATCGGCAATGATCCGGTCGTCATGATTGAGGTTTTCCTGCGATTGGGTGTGTAGACCTGACATTTCTAGCTCCTTGATATGTCGTAGGTTGCGTCTCTAATAACTGTATGTATATACAGTTGTTGTCGAGCATAGCTGCAAAATCTCCTACGTCAAGGAAGTGCTTTTTCTTACCCGGATTTTCCATCTGGCGATGAAATGCAGTTGACGGTCGTATTTTAAGTTGTACGATGACTTACAACTTCGGCGAGAGCTGAGCAGGTTTTCTCATCACAACGTGCGTCCAGGGTGTTCGAATAATGAATCCACAAGAACTGAAGTCCATCCTCTCCTCCGGTTTGCTGTCCTTCCCGGTTACCGATTTCAATGCTCAGGGCGATTTCCATCGCGCGGGCTATATCAAACGTCTCGAATGGCTGGCCCCATACGGCGCTTCGGCCTTGTTCGCCGCAGGCGGCACCGGTGAGTTCTTCTCCCTGGCGGCCAGCGAATATTCTGAAGTGATCAAGACGGCTGTAGACACCTGCGCCAGCAGCGTGCCGATTCTGGCCGGTGTCGGTGGTTCGACCCGTCAGGCCATCGAATACGCTCAAGAAGCCGAGCGCCTGGGCGCCAAAGGCTTGCTGCTGCTGCCGCACTACTTGACTGAAGCCAGTCAGGACGGCGTTGCCGCTCACGTTGAAGCCGTGTGCAAATCGGTCAAGATCGGTGTAATCGTCTACAACCGCAATGTCTGCCGCTTGACCGCGCCGCTGCTGGAACGCCTAGCTGAACGCTGCCCGAATCTGATCGGCTACAAGGATGGCCTGGGTGATATCGAGTTGATGGTGTCGATCCGTCGCCGTCTCGGTGATCGCTTCAGCTACCTGGGTGGTCTGCCGACTGCCGAAGTCTATGCCGCGGCTTATAAGGCGCTGGGCGTTCCGGTCTATTCCTCGGCGGTGTTCAACTTCCTGCCGAAAATGGCGATGGACTTCTACCACGCCATCGCCCGCGACGATCACGCTACCGTCGGCAAACTGATCGATGACTTCTTCCTGCCTTACCTGGACATCCGTAACCGCAAGGCCGGTTACGCGGTGAGCATCGTCAAGGCGGGCGCGAAAATCGCCGGCTACGATGCCGGTCCCGTACGTACCCCGCTGACTGACCTGACGCCGGAAGAGTTCGAAATGCTCGCGGCGTTGATGGACAAGCAAGGCGCGCAATAACCCGCTGAATCAACCAGGGCCGCTGAGCAATCGGCGGCTTTTTGTGTAAGAACTTCTGTTAAGGGGAAAGCGCTGTGGCAGACGTAAAACGATTCGACAACTTCATTGGCGGCCAATGGGTCGCGGGTGCCGAGTACTCGACCAATATCAACCCGTCCGAGTTGTCCGATGTCATTGGCGAATACGCCAAGGCTGACCTGGCTCAGGTGAACGCCGCCATCGACGCCGCTCGTGCTGCATTCCCGGCCTGGTCGACCTCTGGCATTCAGGCCCGTAGCGATGCGCTGGATAAAGTCGGCAGCGAAATCCTCGTGCGTCGCGAAGAACTCGGCACCTTGCTGGCGCGGGAGGAGGGCAAGACCCTGCCCGAAGCCATCGGCGAAGTGTCTCGCGCCGGCAACATCTTCAAGTTCTTTGCGGGTGAGTGCCTGCGCTTGTCCGGCGATTACCTGCCGTCGGTGCGTCCTGGCGTCAACGTCGAAGTCACCCGCGAAGCCCTTGGCGTGGTGGGTTTGATCACGCCGTGGAACTTCCCGATTGCGATCCCGGCGTGGAAAATCGCCCCGGCCTTGGCCTACGGCAACTGCGTGGTGCTCAAGCCGGCAGAACTGGTGCCCGGTTGCGCCTGGGCCCTGGCTGAAATCATTTCCCGTGCCGGTTTCCCGGCCGGGGTGTTCAATCTGGTGATGGGCAGCGGTCGAGTGATCGGCGACGCCATGGTCAACAGCCCGAAAGTCGATGGCATCAGCTTCACCGGCTCGGTGGGCGTAGGCCGGCAGATCGCGGTCAACTGTGTGTCGCGTCAGGCCAAGGTGCAGTTGGAAATGGGCGGCAAGAACCCGCAGATCATTCTCGACGATGCTGACCTTAAGCAAGCTGTCGAACTGTCGGTGCAGAGCGCGTTTTATTCCACTGGCCAGCGTTGCACGGCCTCGAGCCGCTTGATTGTCACCGCCGGGATTCACGACAAATTTGTCGAGGCCATGGCTGAGCGGATGAAGTCGATCAAGGTCGGGCATGCCCTGAAAAGCGCTACCGATATCGGCCCGGTGGTTTCCCAGACACAACTGGAACAGGACTTGAAGTACATCGACATTGGCCAGTCCGAAGGTGCGCGACTGGTCAGCGGCGGTGGTTTGGTGACCTGCGACACCGAAGGCTATTACCTTGCGCCAACGCTGTTTGCCGACAGCGAAGCGGCCATGCGTATCAGCCGCGAAGAGATCTTCGGCCCGGTGGCGAACATCGTTCGGGTGGCCGATTACGACGCGGCGCTGGCGATGGCCAACGACACCGAGTTCGGTTTGTCGGCGGGTATCGCCACCACCTCGCTGAAGTACGCCAACCACTTCAAGCGCCACTCCCAGGCCGGGATGGTGATGGTCAACCTGCCGACTGCCGGTGTCGATTATCACGTGCCTTTTGGTGGCCGAAAAGGTTCATCCTATGGATCGCGGGAGCAAGGTCGCTACGCGCAGGAGTTCTACACCGTGGTGAAGACGTCCTATATCGGTTCGTAACACGCAACACCGTTTTCTGTGGGAGCACGCTCGCTCCCACAGAAAGCAAAAATCAAAACGATTACCCGCAAAAAAAATAATTAGTGGGAGTACATCTACATGCAAGCGACCAAGCCGACCCACGTCCGCTATTTAATCCTGCTCATGCTGTTTCTGGTGACCACGATCAACTACGCCGACCGTGCCACCATCGCCATTGCCGGCTCCAGCCTGCAAAAGGACCTGGGCATCGACGCCGTCACCCTCGGCTACATTTTCTCTGCATTCGGTTGGGCCTACGTCGCCGGTCAGATCCCCGGCGGCTGGCTGCTCGACCGCTTCGGTTCGAAAAAAGTCTATGCCCTGAGCATCTTCACCTGGTCGCTGTTCACCGTGCTGCAAGGCTATGTCGGTGAGTTCGGTGTCTCCACCGCCATCGTCGCGCTGTTCATGTTGCGCTTCCTGGTGGGCCTGGCCGAAGCGCCATCCTTCCCCGGTAATGCACGCATCGTTGCGGCCTGGTTTCCAACCGCCGAACGCGGGACCGCCTCGGCGATCTTCAACTCGGCGCAATACTTCGCCACGGTGATCTTCGCGCCGCTGATGGGCTGGATCGTCTACACCTTCGGCTGGCAGCACGTGTTTATGGTGATGGGCGGGATCGGCATCGTGTTTTCGCTGATCTGGTTGAAAATTATCCACAGTCCGCGCCAGCACCCGATGATCAATGACGCCGAGTTCAAGCACATCGCCGACAACGGCGGTCTGGTCGACATGGATCAGAATCAGGGCAAGCGCAGCGACGGGCCGAAGTGGGATTACGTGCGCCAACTGCTGAGCAACCGCATGATGCTTGGCGTGTACCTGGGCCAGTACTGCATCAACGGCATCACCTATTTCTTCCTGACCTGGTTCCCGGTGTACCTGGTGCAGGAGCGCGGCATGACCATTCTCAAAGCCGGTTTCATTGCCTCACTGCCGGCGATCTGCGGGTTTATCGGTGGGGTGCTGGGCGGACTCATTTCCGACTATCTGCTGCGCAAGGGCCACTCGCTGACCTTCGCCCGCAAGGCGCCGATCATCGGTGGGCTGTTGCTGTCGACCAGCATTGTGGCCTGCAACTACGTGAACATTGAATGGATCGTCGTGGGCTTCATGGCCCTGGCCTTCTTCGGCAAAGGTGTGGGCGCATTGGGTTGGGCGGTGGTTTCCGATACCTCGCCAAAACAGATCGCGGGCTTGAGTGGCGGGCTGTTCAACATGTTCGGCAATATCGCGTCGATCACTACACCGATCGTGATTGGCTACATCATCAGTACCACCGGCTCCTTCAAATGGGCGCTGGTGTTTGTCGGCTGCAACGCGCTGGTCGCGGTGTTCAGCTATCTGGTGATCGTCGGCCCGATCAAGCGCGTGGTACTCAAAGAGCCACCCGCCGATGGCTCCCAACTGACTAACAAATTGTCTCAAGCGCATTCCTGAGGAGCGGCGTCATGCAGTTGATTGAACATTCCGACTCGCCGCGCTACATCCGGCTGCACGAGCGCGACAACGTGGTGATCGTGGTCAATGACCAGGGCGTACCGGCCGGCACTGAATTCCTGGACGGCTTGGTGACCGTGGAGTTCGTGCCGCAGAGCCACAAGGTGACGCTGGAGGATATCCCCGAGGGCGGCCAGGTGATCCGTTACGGCCAGACCATCGGTTACGCCTTGCAGCCGATCCCGCGTGGCAGTTGGGTCAAGGAAGATCAACTGCGCATGCCCACCGCACCGCCGCTGGACAGCCTGCCGCTGTCCACCGAGGTGCCGGCCGCACAAGCGCCGCTGGAAGGCTTCACCTTCGAGGGTTATCGCAATGCTGACGGCACCGTCGGTACGCGCAACATTCTCGGGATCACCACTACCGTGCAATGCGTCACCGGGGTGCTCGACCATGCGGTCAAGCGCATCAAGGACGAGTTGCTGCCCAAGTACCCGCACGTCGATGACGTGATCGCATTGACCCATAGTTACGGCTGCGGCGTGGCGATTACCGCCACCGACGCCTACATCCCGATCCGCACTGTGCGCAACCTGGCACGCAACCCGAACCTGGGCGGCGAAGCGTTGGTGATCAGCCTGGGCTGCGAGAAATTGCAGGCCGGGCAGGTGATGCACGAGAACGACAGCTCGGTGGACCTCAGCGAGCCGTGGTTGTATCGCTTGCAGGACTCCAGTCACGGTTTCGGCGAGATGATCGAACAGATCATGGCGTTGGCCGAAGTCCGTCTGAAGAAACTCGACCTGCGTCGCCGCGAAACCGTACCGGCGTCCGAGTTGATCCTCGGCATGCAGTGCGGTGGCAGTGATGCGTTTTCCGGAATTACCGCCAACCCGGCGCTGGGTTATGCCTCGGACTTGTTGCTAAGGGCCGGGGCGACGGTGATGTTTTCCGAAGTCACTGAAGTGCGCGACGCGATCTATCTGCTGACTTCGCGGGCAGAAACCAAGCAAGTCGCCCAGGAACTGGTGCGCGAAATGGACTGGTACGACCGTTACCTGGCCAAGGGCGAAGCGGATCGCAGTGCCAACACCACGCCGGGTAACAAGAAGGGCGGGTTGTCGAACATTGTCGAGAAATCCCTGGGCTCGATCGTCAAATCCGGCAACAGCGCGATCAACGGCGTGCTCGGCCCGGGCGAACGGTTCAAGCGCAAAGGGCTGATTTTCTGCGCAACCCCAGCCAGTGATTTTGTCTGCGGCACTTTGCAACTGGCGGCCGGGATGAACCTGCACGTGTTCACCACTGGGCGCGGCACGCCTTATGGCCTGGCGATGGCGCCGGTGGTCAAGGTCTCGACCCGAACCGAGCTGGCCCAGCGTTGGCCGGATCTGATCGACATTGATGCGGGGCGGATTGCCACGGGGCGCGCATCAATCGAGGAATTGGGCTGGGAGTTGTTCCATTTCTATCTGGACGTGGCCAGTGGCAGGAAGCAGACCTGGGCGGAGCAGCACAAACTGCACAACGACATTACCTTGTTCAACCCGGCGCCCATCACCTGAGACCGAGTCACCTCAATCGCGGGCAGCCTTGCTCCTACAAGTTTTGTAGCGTCGTTTTGTGCCCGGCAAAAATATTGTAGGAGCAAGGCTTGCCCGCGATGGCGGTCTACCAGACGCCAGCGTCTTCAGTGGCTTATCATTAGCCCCCTAACGACGCCCCTCAAGGTTCACCCGGCATGCTGGCAATCTTTCTCGAAACGCTGACCATCACCGCGCCAGTCTTTGCCATGTTGTTTTTGGGCGTTCTGCTCAAGCGCATCAACTGGATCAACGACGACTTTATCCACACCGCCTCGGCATTGGTGTTCAACGTCACCATGCCGGCACTGCTGTTTCTCGGGATTGTGCACGCCGACCTGCACGCGGCCTTGAAGCCGGCGCTGCTGATCTATTTCGCCCTGGCGACCCTGGCGTGTTTCGCCATTGCCTGGGGCTGGGCGATCTGGCGTTGCCCGCGCGAGGATCGCGGGATCTACACCCAGGGCGCGTTTCGCGGCAATAACGGGGTCATCGGCCTGGCGCTGGCGGCGAGCATGTACGGCGACTACGGAATTTCCCTCGGGGCGATTCTTGCCGCGCTGGTGATCCTGTTTTACAACACGCTGTCGACCATCGTGCTGGCGGTGTACAGCCCGGTGATCAAGTCCGATCCCTGGAGCATCTGCAAAAGCGTGCTCAGCAATCCGTTGATCATCAGTGTGATATCCGCCGCGCCGTTCGCCTATTTCAAGATCGGCTTACCCGGCTGGCTGGAAACGTCCGGCAACTACCTGGCGCAGATGACCTTGCCGCTGGCGTTGATCTGCATTGGCGGCACGCTGTCGCTGGCGGCGTTGCGCAAGAGCGGTGACCTGGCGTTGAGTTCAAGTCTGGTGAAGATGATCGGCTTGCCGATTTTGGCCACGCTGGGGGCCTGGCTCTGGGGTTTTCGCGGTCCCGAGTTGGGGATTTTGTTCCTGTACTTCGGCAGTCCGACGGCCGCCGCCAGTTTTGTCATGGCCCGGGCGGCCAATGGCAACCATGAACTGGCGGCGGCGATCATCGTCATCACCACGTTGATGGCGGCGGTCACCACCAACCTCGGGATCTTTGTGTTGCAGTGGGGCGGGTGGATTTAGCCGCTTCTGTGCCAAACCGGGACTTGTGGCGAGGGGGCTTGCCGGAACGCCGCACCGCCCCGTTCGGCCGCGTAGCGGTCGTAAAATCGGCGACAGTGACTTTCCTGACAGAGCCCATTTGCACATGATGGGCCTGCTACGCAGACCAACGGGGGCAAGCCCCCTCGCCACAATGGATTCGTCCAGCCTGTTACTCAGACTTCTGGTAACTGTCGATCACTTCCTGCGCTGCCCGAAACGCTTCCATCGCTGCTGGCACGCCGGCGTAGACCGCGCAGTGCATCAGCGTTTCGCGGATCTCGTCGACCGTGCAGCCGTTGTTCAGCGCGCCACGCACGTGGCCTTTGAGTTCTTGCGGGCACTTGAGTGAGGTCAGGGCTGCGAGGGTGATCAGGCTGCGGGTCTTCAATTCCAGACCACCGCGGTTCCATACCGCACCCCAGGCGTGTTCGTTGACGAACTCCTGAAACGGTCGGGTCAGCTCGGTGGCATTGCCCATGGAACGGTCGACGAAGGCGTCGCCCATGACCTGGCGCCGTACTTCAATGCCGGTCGGTTGGCTGGAGCCGGGTTTGTCGGTCATGGCGATTCCCTCTTGTGGTGTTGGCGGTGCCAGGCGCGCAGTGACGTAAACAGCAAAAACGCCACCAGCGCCGGCAGGACGAAAAACAGCATCAGGTGTTCAAGCTTGCCGGCCAGTGGCATGCCCGTGGTAAACGACACGACATGCAGTCCATACGCCAGGTACAAGGCCAGAAACAGCAGGCCTTCGGCGCGGGTGATTCGATAGCCTGAATAGAACATAGGTAAACACAGCACGCTGACCGCCAGCAGCACCGGCAAGTCGAAGTCCAGTGCGTTGGGCGATACCGACAGCGGTGTCGGCGCGACCAGGGCGGTGACGCCCAGCACGCCCAGCAGGTTGAGCAGATTGCTGCCGATCACGTTGCCCACGGCGATGTCGCGCTGACCACGCAGGGCGGCGATCAGCGAGGTGGCCAGTTCCGGCAGCGACGTGCTGACGGCAATGATGGTCAAACCGATAATGCGTTCTGACAGGCCGAGGTCGGTCGCCACCTCGACCGCTGCGCTGAGCAACAGATGCCCGGCAAACACCAGCAACGCCAGCCCCGAGAGCATCAGCAACACGCTGCTCAACCACGGAGCGCCGGATGCGTTGTTGCTGTCTGCCGGAGTGGTGTGCGGGCGCACCGAGTGCCGTGACTGATGCAGCAACAACCCGAGGTACAGCACCAGCGCAGCTAACAGAATCGTGCCGTCGAGCGGTGTCAGTCGTTCATTCCAGGCGAGAGCGAACACCAGCAGGCTGGCGCCGATCATCACCGGGATATCCAGGCGCACCAATTGCCGGGAGACCCGCAACGGGATGATCAGCGCCGAGAGTCCGAGGGTGACCAGGATGTTGAAGATGTTGCTGCCAATCACGCTACCGACGGCGATGTCGGTGTTTTGCATCAGCGTCGCTTGCAGGCTGATTGCCATTTGCGGTGCGCTGCTGCCGAGGGCTACGACGCTCAGGCCGATGATCAGCGGTCGCACCTTCAAGCGTGCGGCCAGGCGCACGGCGGCGCGGACCAGTAACTCGGCGCCGGCGATCAGCAGTACCAGGCCACTGAACAGTTGCAGCACGCTGAGCAGTGGTAAATCGGCAAGTCCGAAAATGGCCTGGGCTCCGTCTGTCAGTTGTCGAGGGATTGCACGCGAACCTGCGCAGTGCCACTGCCCAGCATGCCCAACCGCTGGGCCGCTTCGCGAGACAGATCGATCAGGCGCCCACGGGTGTGTGGTCCGCGATCGTTGATGCGCACGACACAGGATTTATCGTTATTGAGGTTGGTGACCTTCACCCGGGTACCAAAGGGTAATTGGCGATGGGCGGCGGTCAGAGAATTGGCGTTGAAACGCTCGCCACTGGCGGTGCGTTTACCCTGGTGTTTGGCGCCGTAGTACGAGGCCACGCCGGTCTTGTCGTAGCCGTGTGGATCGATGACATCCGTGCTGGCGCAACCGGCCAGTAGAGAGAGCAGGGCGCACGCGCCAAGTAGACGTTTCATTGAAAGAGCTCCCCAAATAAATGTGGGAGCGAGCCTATTGTGGCGAGCGGGCTTGCCCGCGCTGGGTTGCGAAGCAGCCCCAAAACCTGGATTCCGGTTGTATCTGATAAACCGTGCCACCAAGTTTTGGGACTGCTGTGCAGTCCAACGGGGGCAAGCCCCCTCGCCACAACAAGCCCGCTCCCACAGGGAATTGAGCCAGTAGTCAGAGCTGGCTCCATTCCGGTCAGCCCTCGAGCTTGCTTTTCAGCAGTTCGTTGACCTGTTGCGGGTTGGCTTTGCCTTTGGAGGCTTTCATCGCCTGACCCACGAAGAAGCCGAACATCTTGCCGCGCTTGGCTTCGTCTGCCGCGCGGTACTGTTCAACCTGTTCGGCGTTGGCTGCGAGCATTTCGTCGAGTACGGCCGAGATTGCGCCGCTGTCGGTGACCTGCTTCAAGCCGCGCTTGTCGATGATCTCGTCGGCGCTGCCTTCGCCGTTGGCCATGGCTTCGAACACAGTCTTGGCGATTTTGCCGGAGATGGTGTTGTCCTTGATGCGCAACAGCATGCCGCCCAACTGTTCGGCCGAGACCGGTGCTTCGTCGATTTCCAGGCCCTGTTTGTTCAGCAGGCTGCCCAGTTCGACCATGACCCAGTTGGCTGCCAGTTTGGCGTCACCGGCGATACTCACGACTTTTTCGAAGTAGTCCGCTTGCTCGCGGCTCGAGGCCAATACGCTGGCATCGTAGACCGACAGGCCGAACTGCTCCTGGAAGCGCTCGCGTTTTTGCGGTGGCAATTCCGGCAGGGTGGCGCGGATGTCATTGAGGAACGAGTCCTCGATGACCACCGGCAACAGGTCCGGATCGGGGAAGTAACGGTAGTCGTTGGCTTCCTCTTTGCTGCGCATGGCGCGGGTTTCGTCTTTGTTCGGGTCGTACAGGCGCGTCTGCTGGATCACCTTGCCGCCGTCTTCGATCAGTTCGATCTGGCGACGCACTTCGGTGTTGATCGCCTTCTCGATGAAACGGAACGAGTTGACGTTCTTGATCTCGCAGCGCGTGCCGAACTCGACCTGGCCTTTTGGACGGATCGACACGTTGCAGTCGCAACGCAGCGAACCTTCGGCCATGTTGCCGTCGCAGATGCCCAGATAACGCACCAGCGCGTGGATCGCCTTGACGTAAGCCACGGCTTCCTTGGCGCTGCGCATGTCCGGCTCGGAAACGATCTCCAGCAACGGCGTGCCGGCACGGTTCAGGTCGATGCCGGTGGCGCCGTTGAATTCTTCATGCAGGCTTTTACCGGCGTCTTCTTCCAGGTGCGCGCGGGTGATGCCGACGCGTTTGACCGTGCCGTCTTCCAGCGGGATGTCCAGGTGGCCCTTGCCGACGATCGGCAACTCCATCTGGCTGATCTGGTAGCCCTTCGGCAGGTCCGGATAGAAGTAGTTCTTGCGGGCGAACACGTTGTGCTGGCCGATTTCGGCGTCAATCGCCAGGCCGAACATCACCGCCATGCGCACCGCTTCCTGGTTCAGCACCGGCAGTACGCCGGGCATGCCCAGGTCTACCAGGCTGGCCTGGGTATTGGGCTCAGAGCCAAACGTGGTGGCGCTGCCGGAGAATATCTTCGATTGGGTGGCGAGCTGGGTATGAATCTCCAGCCCGATCACGACTTCCCATTGCATGTGTTTCTCCTCAGAAGCCTGTCGGGGTGCGGGTGTGCCAGTCAGTGTTGAGCTGATACTGGTGGGCGACGTTCAACAGACGGCCTTCCTGGAAATACGGGGCGAGCAATTGCACGCCAACCGGCAGACCATCGACGAAACCGGCTGGCATCGACAGGCCCGGCAGGCCCGCGAGGTTGGCGGTGATGGTGTAGACGTCTTCCAGGTACGCAGCGACCGGGTCGCTGTTCTTGGCGCCGAGTTTCCAGGCCGGGTTCGGCGTGGTTGGGCCGAGGATGATGTCGACTTCATTAAAAGCAGCCATGAAATCGTTTTTCACCAGGCGGCGGATTTTTTGCGCCTTCAGGTAGTAGGCATCGTAGTAACCGGCCGACAGCGCGTAGGCACCGACCATGATCCGACGCTGCACTTCCGGGCCGAAACCCTCGCCGCGCGAACGCTTGTAGAGGTCGGTCAGGTCTTTCGGGTTTTCGCAGCGATAACCGAAACGCACGCCATCGAAACGCGACAGGTTGGAGGAGGCTTCGGCCGGGGCGATCACGTAGTACGCAGGAATCGCGTGCTGCATGTTCGGCAGGCTGATTTCCTTGACCACCGCGCCGAGCTTTTCCAGCTCCTTGACGCTGTTGTGGATCAACTCGGCGATACGCGGGTCGAGACCTGCGCTGAAGTATTCCTTCGGCACGCCGATGCGCAGGCCTTGCAGCGAACCGTTGAGGCCGGCGCTGTAGTCCGGCACGGGTTCGTCGATGCTGGTGGAGTCTTTCGGGTCGAAACCGGCCATCCCTTGCAGCAGGATCGCGCAGTCTTCAGCGGTGCGCGCCAATGGGCCACCCTGATCGAGGCTGGACGCGTAAGCGATCATGCCCCAGCGCGAAACACGACCGTACGTCGGTTTCAGGCCGGTGAGGTTGGTGAAGGCGGCCGGCTGTCGGATAGAACCGCCGGTGTCGGTGGCCGTCGCTGCTGGCAACAGGCGAGCGGCAACGGCCGCCGCCGAACCGCCGGACGAACCGCCGGGTACGTGCTCAAGGTTCCACGGGTTTTTCACCGCGCCGTAGTAGCTCGACTCGTTGGCCGAACCCATGGCGAATTCGTCCATGTTGGTCTTGCCCAGGGTCACGGCCCCGGCAGCGGCCAGCTTGGCGACCACGGTGGCGTCATACGGCGCCTTGAAGTTGTCGAGCATCTTCGAGCCGCAGCTGGTGCGGATGCCCTGGGTGCAGAACAGGTCTTTATGAGCGATCGGCGCACCGAGCAGGGCGCCGCTCTCACCATTGGCCCGGCGTACGTCAGCGGCTTTCGCCTGCGAGAGTGCGAGGTCTTCGGTGAGGCTGATGAAACTGTTGAGCTGAGGGTCGAGCTGGGCGATACGCGCCAGCAGCACTTTGGTCAGCTCTTCGGAAGAAAACTTTTTATCGGCGAGTCCGCGGGCGATCTCGGCCAGAGTCAATTGATGCATTGCAGGCTCTTTCCCTTTAGTCGATGACTTTCGGAACCAGATACAGGCCGTTTTCGACCGCTGGTGCGATGGACTGATAGGCCTCGCGATGATTGGACTCGGTCACGACGTCTGCGCGCAGGCGCTGACTGGCTTCCAGCGGGTGGGCCAGAGGCTCGATACCGTCGGTATTGACAGCCTGCATTTCGTCGACCAGCCCGAGAATGCTGTTCAGGGCCGAAGTGATGTGTGGAAGATCGGCATCATTAAGGCCAAGGCAGGCCAGATGAGCGATTTTTTCCACGTCGGAGCGTTCAAGCGCCATGGGATTCTCCAGTGGAAAACAGAACGGACGCTGTCCGTGTGTTAGATTGTCGGAACACTACCGCATTTCTACGGTCATAAGGCCGCGATTGTGGGGGTTGGTGCACAGAAAAGCGGCCAATTTAACATATTGGCGCCTTGCCCAAAATCCCTGTCGTTGTTAGAGTTTGCCGCACTTTTTTACCCACGCGTTGCCTAGGGTCCCTTTCCCATGTTCAAGAAACTGCGTGGCATGTTTTCCAGCGATCTTTCCATTGACCTGGGCACTGCCAACACCCTTATTTACGTGCGCGAGCGCGGTATCGTCCTGAATGAACCATCGGTTGTGGCCATTCGGACCCACGGTAATCAGAAAAGTGTCGTTGCTGTCGGCACCGAGGCCAAGCGCATGCTCGGCCGTACACCGGGCAACATTGCTGCCATTCGTCCGATGAAGGACGGCGTTATTGCCGACTTCAGTGTCTGCGAAAAGATGCTGCAGTATTTTATCAACAAGGTTCACGAAAACAGCTTTTTGCAACCTAGCCCTCGTGTGCTGATCTGCGTTCCATGCAAATCCACTCAGGTCGAGCGTCGTGCCATCCGTGAATCGGCCCTGGGTGCCGGTGCTCGTGAAGTGTTCCTGATCGAAGAGCCAATGGCTGCTGCGATCGGTGCCGGCCTGCCGGTTGAAGAAGCGCGCGGTTCGATGGTCGTCGATATCGGTGGTGGTACCACTGAAATCGCACTGATCTCCCTGAACGGTGTGGTTTACGCCGAGTCCGTACGGGTTGGCGGCGACCGCTTCGACGAAGCGATCATCACTTACGTGCGTCGCAACTACGGCAGCCTGATCGGCGAATCCACCGCCGAGCGCATCAAACAGGAAATCGGTACTGCCTACCCGGGCGGTGAAGTTCGCGAAGTCGACGTTCGCGGCCGTAACCTGGCTGAAGGCGTTCCACGTGCATTCACCCTGAACTCCAATGAAGTGCTGGAAGCTCTGCAAGAGTCCCTGGCAACCATCGTTCAGGCCGTGAAAAGCGCACTGGAGCAATCGCCGCCGGAACTGGCGTCGGATATCGCCGAGCGTGGCCTGGTACTGACCGGTGGTGGCGCCTTGCTGCGTGACCTCGACAAGTTGCTGGCCCAGGAAACCGGTCTGCCGGTGATCGTCGCCGAAGACCCGCTGACCTGCGTTGCTCGCGGCGGTGGCCGTGCATTGGAAATGATGGATAAACACACCATGGACCTGCTCTCCAGCGAATAATTTCGCCGGAGGCTTCTATGCTGTTTCGCGCGCAGGCAGCACTTTGCAGTGCTGCCTGTTGGCGTTTATCTTCTGTCAGTCTGCATCCAGGCCGGTTTGATGGCGTATGAATAAAGAGAACATTTGCCTGGGAGGAGCGGCTTATTAAACCGCTTTTCGCCAAAGGCCCCTCAATGGGCGTGCGCTTTCTGGTGCTGGCCGTGCTATCGGTCGCGCTGATGGTGGTCGATGCCCGCTTTGAAGTGCTCAAGCCTGCGCGCAGTCAGATGTCGCTGGTCTTGATGGACGCCTATTGGATCACCGACCTGCCGGAGCGGTTGTGGCAGGGTGTGAGCAGTCAATTTGGCAGCCGTACCGAACTGGTCGCCGAAAACGAAAAACTCAAGACTGAAAACCTGCTGCTGCAGGGGCGCATGCAAAAGCTTGCGGCCTTGACCGAGCAGAACGTTCGGCTGCGCGAGTTGCTCAACTCGTCGGCACTGGTCAATGAGAAGGTCGAAGTGGCCGAGTTGATCGGCGTCGATCCCAATCCCTTCACTCATCGCATCATCATCAACAAGGGTGAGCGCGACGGCGTGGTGCTCGGCCAACCGGTGCTCGATGCCCGTGGGCTGATGGGGCAGGTGGTCGAGCTGATGCCTTACACCTCGCGGGTGTTGTTGCTGACTGACACCACCCACAGCATTCCCGTGCAAGTGAACCGTAACGGTTTGCGGGCGATTGCCAGCGGTACCGGCAACCCGGAACGCCTGGAATTGCGTCACGTGGCGGACACGGCTGACATTAAAGAAGGCGACTTGCTGGTGAGTTCCGGTCTTGGCCAGCGTTTCCCGGCCGGTTACCCGGTGGCGACTGTCAAGGAAGTGATCCACGATTCCGGCCAGCCGTTCGCCATCGTGCGTGCGGTACCGACCGCAGCGCTCAACCGCAGTCGTTACATGTTGCTGGTGTTCAGCGATAGCCGCACCCCGGAAGAGCGTGCCAACGAAGCTGCTCAGGCCCAGGACGCAGATCAGCATCCCGGTGGTGCGGCATTTGTGCCAGCCACCGTGCCAAAACCTGCTGCCGCAGTTGCCCCGGCGCCAGCCGCCACTGCAGTTGCTCCAGCAACCGCAACACCCGCGGCGGCCAAGCCTGCGAGCAAACCTTCGACCCCGGCCAAGCCTGCTGCGCATTCCGCAGCAGTCAAACCGGCAGCGGTCGCCAAGCCGGCGGCGGCCAAACCGCCTGCCGCGGCGCCTGCAGCCACCACTCAGGGTAGAGAATAATGGCCAGCACCCGCTCCCGTAATGGCTGGATGATCTGGCTGACGTTTGTCATCGGCTTGTTGCTCAGTATCGTACCGTTCCCGCACGTCGAGATTTTGCGTCCGATGTTCCTCGCGCTACCGTTGGCGTATTGGGCATTGGAAGTGCCGCAGAAAGTCGGGATGCTCACGGCCTGGTGTCTGGGCATGGCGCAAGACGTGCTGTTCGGCACCTTGCTGGGACACAACGCACTGATTCTGACCCTGATCACCTTTTTGATCATGACGCTGCGACCGCGTTTGCGGATGTTTCCGATGTGGCAGCAAAGCCTGGTGATCCTGGTGATCCTGGGACTCGCACAACTGCTGCAATTGTGGCTCAGCGCCTTGACCGGTAACCGTCAGACGCTGGCCGTGCTTTTGCCTGCACTGATCAGCGCCTTGCTCTGGCCCTGGGTCAGTTTTGGATTGCGTGGGTTAAGCCGCCGCTACAAAATCAATTAATTCGGTCAGGCATTAGCCCGCACCTCGACAGGGAGATGTCTTGATGAATCCGCTATTCCTCGCCTCAGGCTCGCCGCGTCGGCGTGAACTGCTCACGCAGATCGGCGTGCCGTTCACCGCCGTCAGCGCGGACATCGATGAAACCCCTCTGACTAACGAGTCCCCGGCGGCCTATGTCGAGCGTCTGGCGCGCGCCAAGGCCGAGGCCGGTCATGCGTTGCTGGCGCTCAACCAGCCGGGTGCGCCCGTTTGTGTGTTGGGTGCCGATACGGCTGTGGTGCTCGATGGGCAGATACTTGGCAAACCGCTCGACGAGGCCGAAGGGCTGAGCATGTTGATGAGCCTGTCGGGGCGTGAACATGAAGTGCTGACCGCCATCGCCGTGCTTGATGGCCAGTATTGCGAATCACGCGTGGTGCGTAGTCTGGTGCGTTTTCGCTTCATCAGTCATAAAGAGGCAGCGGCCTACTGGGCCAGCGGCGAGCCACAGGACAAGGCTGGCGGCTATGGCATTCAGGGCCTTGGTGCAGTGTTTGTCGCGGCACTCAACGGCAGTTATTCCGCCGTGGTTGGCCTGCCGCTGTGCGAAACCGCGGAACTGCTCGGCCATTTCGGCATACCCTGTTGGCAAAACCTTGTCGCGCGCCAAGCGCCGTACTGATTTGATGCGGCCATAATCGTGAATATGCCTGAACGAGACCCTGCCATGAGTGAAGAGATTCTGATCAACATCACGCCGATGGAGTCGCGCGTGGCGGTGGTCGAAAACGGTGTCCTGCAAGAGGTTCATGTCGAGCGCACCCAGCGTCGCGGGATTGTCGGCAACATTTATAAAGGCAAGGTCGTTCGCGTTCTGCCAGGCATGCAGGCGGCATTCGTCGATATCGGTCTGGACCGGGCAGCCTTTATCCACGCCTCGGAAATCTCCCTGCGTGAAGGCCCAGCGGTGGAAAGCATCAGCGCACTGGTGCATGAAGGCCAGAGCCTGGTGGTGCAGGTCACCAAGGATCCGATCGGCTCCAAGGGCGCGCGCCTGACGACCCAATTGTCGATTCCCTCGCGCTATCTGGTGTACATGCCGCGCACGGCTCATGTCGGTATTTCGCTGAAAATCGAGGATGAAACCGAGCGCGAACGCCTCAAGCAAGTGGTCACCGATTGTGTCGCGAAGGAAGGCATCAAGGAGGCCGGCGGTTTTATTCTGCGCACCGCGGCTGAAGGCGCCGGTGCCGATGAGATCCTGATGGACATTCGCTACCTGCGCCGCCTCTGGGATCAAATTGGCACGCAGATCAAGACAGTCAGCGCGCCGAACGTAATCTACGAAGACCTCGGCCTGGCCCTGCGGACCTTGCGCGATCTGGTCAGCCCGAAAATCGAGAAAATTCGTATCGACTCGCGGGAAACCTTCCAGAAAACCACCCAATTCGTTGCCGAGCTGATGCCGGAGATCGCCGACCGCCTGGAGCATTACCCGGGCGAGCGACCGATTTTCGATCTGTATGGTGTCGAGGATGAAATTCAAAAGGCCCTTGAGCGCAAAGTGCCGCTCAAGTCCGGCGGCTATCTGGTGGTCGACCCGGCAGAAGCCATGAGCACCATCGATGTGAACACCGGCGCTTTCGTCGGGCACCGCAATCTTGAAGAAACCATCTTCAAAACCAATCTGGAAGCGGCCACCGCGATTGCCCGGCAACTGCGCCTGCGCAATCTGGGCGGGATCATCATCATCGACTTCATCGACATGGAAGATGAGGAGCATCAGCGCCAGGTGCTGCGTACGCTTGAGAAACAGCTGGAGCGCGATCACGCCAAGACCAACATCATCGGCATCACCGAGTTGGGCCTGGTGCAGATGACGCGCAAGCGTACGCGCGAAAGTCTTGAGCAAGTGCTCTGCGAACCGTGCAGCAGTTGCCAGGGCCGTGGCAAGCTCAAGACCCCGGAAACCGTGTGTTATGAAATCTTCCGGGAGATCCTGCGTGAAGCTCGCGCCTATCAGGCTGAAGGCTATCGTGTACTGGCTAACCAGAAAGTGGTTGATCGGTTGCTTGACGAAGAGTCGGGTAATGTCGCGGAACTTGAAGGTTTTATCGGGCGAACCATTCGTTTTCAGGTAGAAACCATGTACTCCCAGGAACAATACGACGTGGTGCTGCTCTGATCCGCTGTGTTTCATTACTAACGGCCGGCCTCAGCTTGCTGCACGATTTCGCCATGGGAGCCAACTGACATGGATCGTCTGATCCGCATCTTGACCACGTTGACCCGCTGGGGGCTGGGGCTTTGCGCATTATTGCTGGTGCTGGCGGCGCTTTACAGCAGCCTCGGTCGTGAGTTCATTCCGTTGGTGGCCGAGTATCGCGCGGATGTCGAAGCCAAGGCTCGAGAAGCGCTGGGCATGCCGTTGCACATTGGCAGCCTGGAAGGCCGCTGGAGTGGCATGGCGCCAATTTTGCTGGCACATGACGTGGTGGTCGGCGAGGGTGCCAATGCCTTGCACCTGGATCAGGTGCGGGTGGTGCCGAATGTCTGGGCCAGCTTGCTGGCGCGTGCGGTGCGGATCGGACACCTGGAACTCAACGGCCTGAAGATCAGCCTCAAGCAGGGCCCGCAGGGGCAATGGGCGCTCGAAGGCTTGCCGGTGCAGGAGAATCAGCCGCTGGACCCCGAGCAACTGCTCAACCGCATGCAGATGGTGGAGCAATTGTCGGTGCTCGACAGCCAGATCACCTTGCTGCCGATCGACCACGTGCCGCTGACCCTGACCTATGTCGGCCTGAATCTTAAAACCGGTATCAGCCAGCAGCGCCTCGATGCCCGGTTGACCTTGCCTGACGGCCAGCCGCTGGCCATGAGCCTGAGCAGCCGGACTCAAGCCAGCCAGTGGAAAGAGGCAGAAATCGATGCCTACCTGAGCTTGCCGCAGAGTGATTGGTCGAAATGGCTGCCCGAGAGTCTGACCGGGAAATGGAATTTTTCCGAGATCAAGGCCGGTGGCGAGCTTTGGGTTAACTGGAGCAAGGGAGCCCTGCAGCGTGCTGCGATTCGTCTCAATGCACCGCAACTCAACGGTGCCTACGCCGAACGCAAGCCGATCCAGATCAACAATCTGGCGCTCAACGGGTATTTCCAGCGCAATACCGAAGGTTTCCAGGTGTCGTTCGATTCCCTGGCCATGACCCTGGAGGACATCCGCTGGGAAACCCGTCTGCAACTTCAGCAGACCGCGACCACTGAAACGACCTCCGAGCTCTGGCACCTGCAAGCCGACCGCTTCGACCTCACCCCGATCACTCCGTTGCTGAATGCCCTGGGACCACTGCCCAAGGACTTTGCCACGGTGGTCGAGCGGCTGAAGGTCACCGGTGCGTTGCGCAACGTGCTGATCGATGTCCGGCCCGAGGCGACCGATGACAGCAAATTCAGTTTTGCTGCCAATCTGGAGCGTGTCGGGTTTGATGCTTATCACGGTGCTCCGGCGGCGCGTAACGTTTCCGGGAGCATCAGCGGTGACCTCGGCAAGGGTGAGCTGCGCATGGACAGCAAGGATTTTTCCCTGCACCTGGACCCGATCTTTGCCAAGCCATGGCAGTACATCCAGGCGAATGCCCGGCTGACCTGGAAACTCGATCAACAAGGTTTCACCCTGATTGCGCCGTACCTGAAGGTGTTGGGCGAAGAGGGCAAGATTGCCGGCGATTTCCTGATTCGCCTGCATTTCGATCACACCCAGGAAGACTATATGGACCTGCGGGTCGGTCTGCTGGAAGGTGATGGACGCTACACCGCCAAGTACCTGCCCACGGTCTTGAGCCCCGCGCTGGATGAATGGTTGCGCACGGCGATTCTCAAAGGCGCGGTGGATGAAGGTTTCTTCCAGTACCAGGGTTCGCTGAACCACGATGCGGTCGCCGCGGCGCGCAGCATCAGCCTGTTTTTCAAAGTGCATGACGCCGAGCTGGCCTTCCAGCCGGGTTGGCCGCATGTCGGCAAGGTCAGCGGCGATGTGTTCATCGAGGACAGTGGGGTGCGCATTCTGGCCAGCAAGGGCCAGTTGCTCGACACTCAGGTTCACGATATTTACGTCAACATCCCCCATGCGCCTGCCGGACAGAACCCGCACCTGTTCCTCGATGGCACTTTCGACGGTGGTCTGGGCGATGGCCTGAAGATTCTGCAGGACGCACCGATCGGTACCGGTTCGACCTTCGCCGGTTGGCAGGGCGAGGGTGAATTGCAGGGCAGCCTGAAACTGGATATCCCCTTGGCCAAGGGCGAAGAGCCGAAGATTGTGGTCGACTTCAAAACCGCCAAGTCGCGTCTGAAATTGACTGATCCTGTGCTGGAGCTGACGCAGCTCAAAGGTGATTTCCGTTTTGACAGTGCCAAGGGGCTCAGTGGCCAGAACATTACGGCACAGGCCTTTGAACGACCGATCAGTGCACAGATCTATGCCGATGGCAGCCCTGGCAAGTTCAACACCCGGGTCACTGCCAGCGGCCAGGTGGCGGTGAAAAAACTCACCGATTGGCTCAACGTCACTCAGCCGTTGCCGGTTTCCGGGACGATCCCTTATCAGTTGCAGCTCAACCTCGACGGCCCCGACAGCCGATTGATGGTCAGTTCCAGCCTCAAGGGCGTAGTCGTCGACTTGCCGGCACCGTTCGGCATGCCCGCCGCGCAAGGCCGCGACACGGTGTTCCGCATGACCCTGCAAGGGCCGGAACGGCGTTACTGGCTCGACTATGGTGATCTGGCGGACTTCACTTACGCGGCGCCCAGCGGCAATTTTGCCGATGGCCGTGGCGAGTTGTTCCTGGGTAACGGCAACGCACTGTTGCCGGGCGATAAAGGTCTGCGTATACGGGGCGTGCTGTCGGAGCTGGATGTCGAACCGTGGAAAGCCCTGATTGATCGATACGCCGGGAAGGATCCGGGCGGCAACGCCAAGCAATTGCTCAGTGGCGCAGACTTCAAGGTCGACAAGCTCACGGGGTTTGGTACCACGCTGGATCAGGCCCGCCTGCAACTGGATCGCAAGCCGACAGCCTGGGCATTGCAACTCGATAGCCAGCAGGCCAAAGGCACTGTCGGGATTCCCGACGCCAAGTCCGCGCCGATTGCGATCAACCTGCAATATGTGCGTTTGCCGGCGCCTGATCCGAAAGTGCAGGCCGACGAGAATGCACCGGACCCGCTGGCGTCGGTCGACCCAACGAAAATTCCTGCACTGGATATCAGTATTGACCAGTTGTTTCAGGGCCCGGACCTGGTAGGTGCCTGGTCGTTGAAGGTCCGCCCGATCGTCAAGGGCATTGCCTTCAATAGCATGAATCTGGGCCTCAAAGGCATACAGTTGCAGGGCGCAGGTGGCTGGGAAGGTGTGCCGGGATCCACCAGCAGTTGGTACAAGGGACGCATTGAGGGCAAGAACCTCGGTGACGTGCTCAAGGGCTGGGGGTTCGCACCGACAGTGACCAGCGAAGAGTTCCATATGGACATCGACGGCCGTTGGCCTGGCTCGCCGGCCTGGGTCGGACCCAAGCGTTACTCCGGTAGCCTGGATGCGACGCTGCGCAAAGGTCAGTTCGTCGAAGTCGAAGGTGGCGCGCAGGCGTTGCGGGTGTTTGGCCTGCTCAACTTCAACTCGATCGGCCGTCGCTTGCGCCTGGACTTCTCCGACCTGTTCGGTAAAGGCCTGAGTTATGACCGGGTCAAGGGCCTGCTGGTGGCCAGCAACGGTGTTTACGTCACTCGTGAGCCGATCATCATGACTGGCCCGTCGAGCAACCTGGAACTCAACGGCACGCTGGACCTGGTGGGTGACAGGGTCGATGCGAACCTGTTGGTGACCTTGCCATTGACCAACAACCTGCCGATTGCTGCGCTGATCGTCGGTGCGCCTGCGGTAGGCGGTGCACTGTTTCTGATCGACAAGTTGATCGGTGATCGCGTAGCGCGCTTTGCCAGCGTCAAATACACCATTAAAGGCCCGTGGAAAGAGCCGAAAATCTCTTACGACAAACCTTTTTGAGGTCTTTTTTGAAAAGCCACGGTTCGTCCTATGGAGTAGCATGGCCGCATACCTGATACGGAGTGCACCATGTCTCTTGCGGTGATTCAAATGGTCAGCCAGAGCGATGTGCCGGCCAACCTGATCCAGGCTCGGCATCTGCTCGAGCAAGCTGCAGCGGGCGGTGCGCGACTGGCGGTGTTGCCGGAAAACTTTGCGGCCATGGGCCGTCGCGACATCGCCGACATCGGTCGCGCCGAAGCCTTGGGCGACGGCCCGATCCTGCCCTGGTTGAAACAGACCGCTCGCGACCTCAAGTTATGGATAGTGGCCGGCACCTTGCCCTTGCCGCCGGTGGATCAACCGCTGGCGAAGTCCAATGCCTGCTCGTTACTGATCGATGAGCACGGTGACACGGTGGCGCGCTACGACAAGCTGCATTTGTTCGATGTCGATGTGGCGGACAATCGCGGACGCTACCGTGAATCCGATGACTATGCTCATGGCGGTAAGGTGGTGGTTGCCGATACGCCGGTCGGTCGGGTTGGCCTGACAGTTTGCTACGACTTGCGCTTTCCGGAGCTGTACAGCGAATTGCGCGCCGCCGGGGCAGAACTGATTACTGCACCGTCAGCGTTTACGGCGGTGACGGGCGCGGCTCATTGGGAAGTGTTGATTCGCGCGCGGGCCATCGAAACCCAGTGTTACGTGCTGGCCGCTGCCCAGGGTGGCACTCATCCGGGACCGCGTGAAACCTTTGGCCATGCAGCGATTGTTGACCCGTGGGGGCGCGTGCTGGCGGAACAGGATCAAGGCGAGGCCGTGCTGCTGGCCGAACGCGATAGCAGCGAACAGGCGTCCATCCGGGCGCGGATGCCGGTGTCCAGTCACCGGCGCTTTTTCTCGCAGGGCGCACAGCGACCTGCCTCAGAACGTGGAATTAAGGCGTAAACCTATGAGCGAGTTGTTGTCCTCAGTCAGTGAACATCTGTTAGCGCCTGGCGGCGTGACGATCGAGAACCTGCAAAGCGTGTTGGGTGACCTGGCCGGCCCGGGCATCGATGCGGCCGACCTGTATTTCCAGGGACAGATCTCCGAGTCCTGGGCGCTTGAAGACGGTATCGTCAAGGAAGGCAGCTTCAACCTCGATCAGGGTGTCGGCGTGCGTGCGCAATCGGGTGAAAAAACCGGCTTTGCCTACAGCAATGCGATCACCCTGGAAGCCCTGGGTCTGGCTGCCCGTGCTGCGCGTTCGATCTCCCGTGCCGGGCAAAACGGTACGGTTCAGGCGTTCAGTACCCAGGACGTTGCCCGTTTGTACGGCCCTGATAACCCGTTGGAAGTAATGACTCGCGCCGAGAAAGTCGAGCTGCTCAAGCGTATCGACGTGGCCACTCGCGCGCTCGATCCGCGTATCCAGCAAGTCACCGTGAGCATGGCCGGGGTCTGGGAGCGGATTCTGGTGGCCTCCACCGACGGTGGTCTGGCGGCGGATGTACGACCGCTGGTGCGCTTCAATGTCAGTGTGATCGTCGAGCAGAACGGTCGCCGCGAACGCGGTGGTCATGGCGGTGGCGGGCGTACCGACTACCGCTATTTCCTCGCTGAAGACCGTGCCATGAGCTACGCCCGTGAGGCATTGCGCCAGGCGCTGGTGAACCTCGAAGCCATTCCGGCGCCGGCGGGCACCTTGCCGGTGGTTCTGGGTTCGGGCTGGTCCGGCGTGTTGCTGCACGAAGCGGTCGGTCATGGTCTGGAAGGTGACTTCAACCGCAAAGGCAGTTCGGCCTACAGCGGCCGCATGGGTGAAATGGTTGCGTCCAAACTCTGCACCATCGTCGATGACGGCACACTGGCCGGTCGCCGTGGATCGCTGAGTATCGATGACGAAGGCACCCCGACTGAATGCACCACACTGATCGAAAACGGCGTGCTCAAGGGCTACATGCAGGACAAGCTCAATGCTCGCCTGATGGGCTTGGCGCGCACCGGCAACGGTCGCCGCGAATCTTACGCGCACCTGCCGATGCCGCGCATGACCAACACGTACATGCTCGGCGGCGAAAGCGATCCGGCAGAAATCATTGCTTCGGTGAAGAAGGGTATCTACTGCGCCAACCTGGGCGGTGGTCAGGTCGACATCACCAGCGGCAAGTTCGTGTTCTCCACCAGCGAGGCGTACCTGATCGAGGACGGCAAGATTACTGCGCCGGTCAAAGGCGCAACATTGATCGGTAACGGTCCGGAAGCCATGAGCCGGGTGTCGATGGTCGGTAACGATCTGGCGCTGGACAGCGGGGTAGGGACGTGTGGCAAGGATGGTCAGTCGGTGCCGGTGGGTGTCGGTCAGCCAACCTTGAAAATCGACGCGATTACCGTGGGTGGCACGGGCGCGTAAGGGATGGAGCCTGGGGTGCGCGGCATGGCCGAACACCCCGGTCGAAGACTAACGCAAACCGCGTTGAGTCTCGTCCAGCTCACGGATGTACTTGAAGATTTTTCGGCTGGAGGCAGGAGGCTTGCTTTGGGCGAGCTCGTGCTGGGCCTGACGGATCATGGAGCGCAGTTGCTGGCGATCCGCGTCCGGGTAGTCGACGACGAACTTTTCCAGTACGGCATCGTCGCCAGCGATCAAGCGATCGCGCCAGCGTTCCAGACCGTGGAAACGTTCGTTGTACTGGCGAGTGGAGGCATCGAGTTGGTCAAGCAGCACCAAAATGGCGCTGGTGTCCTGATCGCGCATCAGCTTGCCGATGAACTGCAGGTGCCGTTTACGCGCGATGTTCGCGGTGTGCTTGGGCGCATCGGCCAGGGCCCGGCGCAAAGCGTCGGTCAACGGCAGTTTTGCCAGCAAGTCAGGCTTGAGTGTTGTAAGGCGCTCGCCAAGGTCAACCAGAGCATGCAGCTCGCGTTTGACCTGGGATTTGCTTTTTTCTCCCCCGTCGAGGGAGTCGTCGTAAGAATCAACCATGGTGGCAGTCCGCAAAGAAACGCCGCCATGATAACCAGTCGGGGGCCGCTTGTCCGGCCCGGTCGCTCGATGACCTTAACCGAAAGCAGAATTTGAGTGGAGAACAGCATGAGTGCAGTTGAAAGCGTCGGCCCACAAGCGTTGCCGGCACTGCAAGAGCAAGTCGAGCAGATCATCGCCGAAGCCAGGCGCCAGGGCGCCAGCGCCTGCGAAGTGGCTGTGTCTCTGGAGCAAGGCCTGTCGACCACGGTGCGTCAGCGGGAAGTTGAAACCGTTGAGTTCAACCGTGACCAGGGTTTTGGCATTACCTTGTATGTTGGCCAGCGCAAAGGCTCGGCCAGCACCTCGGCCAGTGGCCCGGAGGCCATTCGCGAAACCGTCGCCGCGGCCTTGGCCATCGCCAAGCACACCTCCGAAGACGAACACTCGGGCCTGGCCGACGCCGCGCTGATGGCCAAGGACTTGCCGGACTTCGACCTGTTCCATGAATGGGACATCACCCCTGAGCAAGCGATCGAGCGGGCGCTGGCCTGTGAAGCGGCGGCATTCGCCACCGACAGCCGGATCAAGAACGCCGATGGCACCACCTTGAGCACTCACCAGGGCTGCCGCGTCTATGGCAACAGCCATGGCTTTATCGGTGGTTATGCGTCGACGCGTCACAGCCTGAGTTGCGTGATGATCGCCGAAGCTGACGGTCAGATGCAGCGCGATTACTGGTATGACGTTAATCGCCAGGGCAATCTGCTGGCCGATCCGCTGAGCATCGGTCAACGTGCGGCGCAACGTGCAGCCAGCCGCTTGGGTGCACGTCCGGTACCGACCTGCGAAGTGCCGGTGCTGTTTTCCGCGGAACTGGCGGGTGGTTTGTTCGGCAGTTTCCTCGGCGCAATTTCGGGCGGCAATCTGTACCGCAAGTCGTCGTTCCTTGAAGGTGCACTGGGCCAGAAACTGTTCCCTGAATGGCTGACTATCGATGAGCGTCCGCATCTGATGCGCGCCTTGGGCAGTTCGGCATTCGATGGCGATGGTCTGGCGACGTACGCCAAACCGTTCGTCGAGAAGGGCGAGTTGGTGTCTTATGTGCTCGGTACGTATTCTGGACGCAAACTTGGCATGCCAAGCACCGCCAACGCCGGTGGCGTGCACAATCTGTTCGTTACCCATGGCGATGAGGACCAGGCGGCGTTGTTACGGCGCATGGGGCGTGGCTTGCTGGTGACCGAATTGATGGGACAGGGTTTGAACATGGTCACCGGTGACTACTCTCGCGGCGCGGCGGGTTTCTGGGTCGAGAACGGTGAAATCCAGTTCGCGGTCCAGGAAGTGACTATTGCCGGCAACATGCGCGATATGTTCAAGCAGATCATTGCCGTGGGTAATGACCTGGAACTGCGCAGCAACATTCGCACCGGTTCAGTGTTGATCGAGCGGATGACGGTAGCGGGCAGCTAAGCGCTACCGCGATACAAAAAAAGCGCGCCACCCAATGGGTGGCGCGCTTTTTTATTGCCTGAAGCAAACCCTGTGGTGAGGGGGCTTGCTCCCGTTGGGGTGCGGAGCGGCCCTAAAGCCAGCCGCCGCGAGTATTCAGGTGGAATGCGATTGTTGGATTACGACCGCTTCGCGATCGAGCGGGAGCAAGCTCCCTCGCCACACAAGCTCGCTCGCCAAAAGGTTGTGTGTTTACTCGCCTTCGTCGAAGTAGTTGTTGATCAGCGCCACCAATGCGTCCATCGCTTCCTGCTCCTGCTCACCTTCAGTGCTCAGGTGGATCTTGGTGCCTTTGCCAGCCGCGAGCATCATCATGGCCATGATGCTTTTGCCGTCGACCATGGATTGCGGGGTGCGTCCGGCTCTGATCTGGCAGGGAAACTGACCCGCGACGCCAACGAATTTGGCGGAAGCACGGGCATGCAGACCCAGTTTGTTGATGATTTCAATTTCCAGAGCAGGCATCGCGGTGTGAATCCTTTAGCTAAGGTCGCGGTGGCGAACCTGGACGTTCTTCAGGGATTGTTGCAGGACCTGACCCAGGCGTTCGGTCAGGTAGACGGAGCGATGATGCCCGCCGGTGCAGCCAATGGCGATGGTGACGTAAGCGCGGTTGCTGGCGGCAAAGCGCGGTAGCCATTTGAGCAGGTAAGTGGAGATGTCCTGGAACATCTCTTCGACATCCGGTTGAGCTGCCAGGTACTCGGCAACCGGCTGGTCCAGCCCGGACTGACCGCGCAGTTCCGGCTTCCAGTATGGGTTCGGCAAGCAACGTACGTCGAACACCAGATCGGCATCCACCGGCATGCCCCGCTTGAAGCCGAAGGATTCCACCAGAAACGCAGTGCCCGGCTCTGGCTGGTTCAAGAGGCGCAACTTGATGGTATCGCGCAACTGATACAGGTTCAGATTGGTGGTGTTGACCTTGAGGTCCGCCAGGTCGGCAATCGGCCCCAGCAGATTGGTTTCGTCATCGATGGCTTCGGCCAGCGAGCGGTTGGCGCTGCTCAGCGGGTGGCGGCGACGGGTTTCCGAGAAACGCTTGAGCAAGGTTTCTTCGTCGGCGTCCAGGTACAGCACATCGCATTGAATGTGCCGGCTGCGCACTTCTTCCAGGAGTTCCGGGAAGCGTGACAGGTGGCTCGGCAGGTTGCGCGCATCGATGGAAACCGCAACCAGCGGTTGCGCCAGTTCGGTGTGAATCAGTGCGCGCTCGGCCAGTTCCGGTAACAGGCCGGCCGGCAGGTTGTCGATGCAGTAGTAACCGTTGTCCTCCAGTACATCGAGGGCGGTACTTTTACCTGAGCCAGAACGGCCGCTGACGATGATCAAGCGCATGATTAGTGACCGTTCTGCTCGTCGAGGACAACCTGATACAAGGCTTCATTACTTTTTGCGCTGCGCAGGCGATCACGGACTTCTTTACGATCAAGCATGCTGGCGATCTGGCGCAGCAGTTCCAGGTGCGCATCGGTAGCGGCTTGCGGGACCAGCAGAACGAATAGCAGGTCGACCGGAGCGCCGTCGATGGCGTCGAAATCTATAGGAGCGTCCAGGTGCATCAAGGCACTGATGGGCGACTCGCAACCTTTGAGGCGGCAGTGGGGGATGGCGATGCCGTTGCCAAAACCGGTGGAGCCGAGTTTTTCACGGGCGACCAGACTCTCGAAGACATCCTGCATGGCCAGACCCGGCACTTCGCGGGCGATCAGGTTGGCAATTTGTTCGAGGGCTTTCTTTTTACTGCCGCCCGGCACGTTCACCAAAGAACGGCCGGGGGTCAGGATGTTTTCAAGTCGGATCATGGGTTGGGAGTGTTAACGACCGGTCGCGCCCTGGAGGAGGCTCTGGGTCTTTTCCTTATGCTTTTTGAGTTGTTTATCCAGCTTGTCGGTCAGGGCGTCGATCGCGGCATACATGTCGTTATGCTCAGCGTTGGCGACCACTTCTCCACCGGGGATATGCAGCGTGGCTTCGATTTTCTGCAGCAGCTTCTCGACGGTCAACGTGACCTGCACATTGGTGATCTTGTCGAAATGCCTTTCTAATCGGTCGAGCTTTTCGCCGATGTAGATGCGCAGGGGTTCGGTCACTTCCAGTTGGTGTCCACTGATGTTGACTTGCATACAGCTTCTCCTTCGTTGCCAGTGCATAAGGCGGCAGGCTGGCTTGCCTGCCACTAGAGCGTGTCCGAAAAGCTTTCGAACACACCCTGGAACGCTATGGCGTAGCCCGTCACATCAACCGCTTGCGTTCGCTCGAAGGCGCGATCCCCAGGGACTCGCGGTACTTGGCGACGGTGCGGCGGGCCACCTGAATGCCTTGTGCCTCCAGTAAACCAGCGATCTTGCTGTCACTCAACGGCTTTTTCTGATTTTCCGCTGCAACCAGTTTTTTGATGATCGCGCGGATCGCTGTGGACGAGCATTCGCCGCCTTCAGAGGTGCTGACATGGCTGGAGAAAAAGTATTTCAGTTCATAAATACCGCGTGGGGTATGCATGAATTTTTGCGTGGTCACCCGTGAAATCGTCGACTCGTGCATGCCGACCGCTTCAGCGATGTCATGCAGGACCAAAGGCTTCATGGCCTCATCGCCGTACTCAAGGAAGCCGCGCTGGTGCTCGACGATCTGGGTAGCGACTTTCATCAGGGTTTCGTTGCGGCTTTGCAGGCTCTTGATGAACCAGCGCGCTTCCTGCAACTGATTGCGCATGAAGGTGTTGTCGGCGCTGGTGTCGGCGCGGCGGACAAAGCCGGCGTACTGCGGGTTGACGCGCAGGCGCGGAACCGACTCCTGGTTCAACTCCACCAGCCAGCGCTCGTTGTCTTTGCGCACGATGACGTCGGGAACGACGTACTCGGCTTCACTGGACTCGATTTGCGAGCCTGGACGCGGATTCAGGCTTTGCACCAGTTCGATGACCTGGCGTAGCTCATCTTCCTTGAGCTTCATGCGGCGCATCAGTTGGCTGTAGTCGCGGCTGCCCAGCAGGTCGATGTAATCGATGACGAGGCGCTTGGCCTCAGCCAGCCAAGGGGTCTTGGCGGGCAATTGACGCAGTTGCAGCGACAGGCATTCGCTGAGGTTGCGTGCGCCGATACCGGCCGGCTCGAATTGCTGGATGCGATGCAGGACGGCTTCGATCTCGTCGAGCTCGATGTCCAGTTCCGGATCGAAGGCTTCGAGGATTTCCTCGAGGGTTTCGTCCAGGTAGCCCTGATTGTTGATGCAATCGATCAGGGTCACCGCGATCAGTCGATCGGTGTCGGACATCGGCGCCAGGTTCAATTGCCAGAGCAGATGACTCTGCAGGCTTTCGCCGGCGGAAGTGCGAGTGGTGAAGTCCCATTCGTCGTCATCGTTGCTCGGCAGGCTGCTGGCGCTGGTCTGGTAAACGTCTTCCCAGGCGGTGTCGACCGGCAGTTCGTTAGGGATGCGCTCATTCCAGTCGCCTTCCTCGAGGTTATCTACCGTCGGCGCGGTTTCCTGGTAGGAGGGTTCCTGGATGTCGGTGTTGGGTTTCTGCTCGATATTGTCCGCCATCGGGTCGGCGTTATCGAAGTCGTCGCCTTCTTCCTGGCGTTCGAGCATTGGATTGGACTCCAGTGCCTCCTGGATTTCCTGTTGCAGGTCCAGGGTCGACAATTGGAGCAGGCGGATGGCCTGTTGCAGCTGCGGTGTCATCGTCAGCTGCTGGCCCATTCTCAAGACTAGCGATGGTTTCATGGCAGGGGCTTAACACCTTATTCGCCGGCGCACATGCGCCATCCACTACAGGGCGCCGGAGCGCCAAACATAAGCAAATTATATGCCTGAAACTGAAGTGTTTGCCTAGAGCGCTGTAACAATAAATACGTATAGTTTTATTGGGGCAAGCGCTCCGGCGACTGACCAGACACCTCAGTGCTTACAGGCGGAACTCATGGCCCAGATACACTTCCTTGACCAGGTCGTTGGCCAGGATGGTTTCGGCGTCGCCTTCGGCGATCAATTGACCGTCGTTGACGATGTAGGCGGTTTCGCAGATGTCCAGGGTTTCACGAACGTTGTGGTCCGTGATCAGCACGCCGATACCCTTGGCTTTGAGGTGATGAATGATCTGCTTGATGTCGCCCACCGAAATCGGGTCCACGCCGGCGAAAGGTTCGTCGAGCAGGATGAATTTCGGTGCCGTGGCCAGGGCGCGAGCGATTTCCACACGGCGACGTTCGCCACCGGAAAGGCTCATGCCGAGGTTGTCGCGGATGTGGTTGATGTGGAATTCCTGCAACAGGCTTTCCAGCTCTTTACGACGACCGGCCTTGTCGAGTTCCTTGCGGGTCTCGAGGATGGCCATGATGTTGTCGGCGACCGAAAGTTTGCGGAAGATCGACGCTTCTTGTGGCAGATAGCCGATACCCGCTCGTGCACGACCGTGCATTGGCTGGTGGCTGACGTCCAGGTCGTCGATCAGTACGCGACCCTGATCGGCCTGGACCAGGCCCACGATCATGTAGAAGCAGGTCGTCTTGCCGGCACCGTTCGGGCCAAGCAGGCCGACGATCTGGCCGCTGTCGATCGACAGGCTGACGTCACGCACGACCTGGCGGCTCTTGTAGCTCTTGGCCAGATGCTGGGCTTTCAGAGTTGCCATTACTGGGCCTTCTGCTCGTCGGTTTTCTTTTTCGGCTGGATAACCATATCGACCCGTGGGCGCGGCGCGGTGACCGAGGCACCGGTAGCGCGGCCTGCGTTAGCAACCTGCTTGACGGTGTCGTAGACGATTTTCTCGCCTTCGGTGGTGTTGCCTTCGTTGATCACCTTGGCGCGGTCGATCAGTACGATGCGGTTTTGCGCGGCATGGTACTGGATAGTCACCCCGTAGCCCTGGACGGGTTTCGTGTCGGTCGGCTTTTGCAACTGCTCGAAATACGCCAGGTTGCCCACCGAAGTCACGACATCGATGTCGCCGGCCTTGGTGCGGGTGATGGTCACGGTGTTGCCTTTGATGATCATCGAGCCCTGGGTAATGATCACGTCACCTTTGTAGGTGGCCACGCCATTCTTGTCGTCCAGCTGAGCATCGTCAGCCTGAATGCGAATGGGTTGCTGGCTATCGTTCGGCAGAGCCCAGGCGCTCACGCTTCCCAGTGCTGCGCCCAGACTGAGCAAAATAGGGAGAGTTTTAACGAGCCTCATACTGTCCTCTTACGTTCGATAGCAGGTGTATCCTGCTGTCTTTCAAATACGCTTTCATTCCGTTACCAGTCGATACACCACCAGCGCCGTCGATTCTAACGGCTTGCTGGGTCTGCGCATATTGCTGTTGCGGGAATACCGTCATACGACTACTGGTAATCAGCATCGGGCGGTTCTGCTCGTCCGTGCGTGCGATACGTACCGAGTCGATCAATTCAACTTCAGTGCCGCCTGAATTGACCTCGCCACGCTTGCTCTGGATGTGCCAGGGGTACGCGGTGCCCCGATACATGTTCAGGTCGGGGTTGGTCAGCAGGGTGATGTCGGTTGCTTTGACGTGCTCGACCTTGTCGGATGTCAGGTCATATTGCAATTTGCCATCGGGCAGGTACTGCACGCTGTGGGCGTTGATGGCGTAGTAGTCGATCTGGCTCTCGTCGACGTGCGCTACCGGCTTGTCGAGAAAGCGTTCCGGGCTGATGTTCCAGTAGCCAACGGCCGCGAGCAACGCGGCAATGACCCCGAAAAACACTATGTTGCGAATTTTCTTGCTCAGCATAAGTGGCTCACAGGTACGCGGCATTAGCCGCTTCAAGGTTGCCCTGGGCACGCAGGATCAGCTCACAGAACTCGCGAGCGGCACCTTCGCCGCCACGGGCCTGAGTGATGCCGTGAGCGTTTTCGCGGACGAAGCTGGCGGCGTTGGCCACTGCCATGCCCAGGCCAACACGGCGAATCACCGGCAGATCCGGCAGGTCGTCGCCCAGGTAGGCAACCTGTTCATAGCTTAGGCCCAGTTGCGCCAGAAGCTCGTCGAGCACTACCAGTTTGTCCTCGCGGCCCTGATACAGATGAGGAATACCAAGGTTTTTGGCGCGCCGCTCGACCACCGGGGTCTTGCGTCCGCTGATGATGGCGGTCGTCACGCCGGAGGCCATCAGCATTTTGATGCCCTGGCCGTCGAGCGTGTTGAAGGTCTTGAATTCGCTGCCGTCTTCGAGAAAGTACAGGCGGCCGTCGGTCAGCACGCCATCGACGTCGAAGACCGCGAGCTTGATGTTTTTGCCGCGTTGCAGCAGGTCCGTGCTCATTACATTACTCCCGCGCGCAGCAAGTCGTGCATGTTCAAGGCGCCCACTGGACGGTCCTCGTTGTCGACCACCACCAGTGCGTTGATTTTGTGGTCTTCCATGATTTTCAGGGCTTCGGCGGCGAGCATCTCGGCGCGTGCGGTCTTGCCATGCGGGGTCATGACGTCGTCAATGGTGGCTTGATGGATGTCGATGGTCCGGTCCAGAGTGCGACGCAGGTCGCCGTCGGTGAAAATGCCGGCGAGTTTGCCGTCAGCTTCCAGTACCACGGTCATGCCCAGGCCCTTGCGGGTCATTTCCATCAGCGCGTCTTTGAGTGGTGTGCCGCGTACTACTTGCGGCAGCTCCTGGCCGGCATGCATGACGTTTTCGACTTTCAGCAACAAACGGCGACCCAGAGCGCCGCCCGGGTGTGAGAACGCGAAATCTTCGGCAGTGAAGCCGCGGGCTTCCAGCAAGGCAACGGCCAGTGCATCACCCATTACCAGCGCTGCCGTGGTGGAGGAGGTCGGTGCCAGGTTCAGCGGGCACGCTTCGTGCTCGACATGAACATTGAGGTTCACCTCGGCAGCCTTGGCCAGCGGCGAATCAGGATTGCCGGTCAGGCTGATCAGTTTGATGCCCAGACGCTTGATCAGCGGCAGCAGCGTGACGATTTCGTTGGTGGAGCCGGAGTTCGACAGCGCGAGGATGATGTCATCGCGAGTGATCATGCCCATGTCGCCGTGACTGGCTTCGGCGGGGTGTACGAAAAAAGCCGTGGTGCCGGTGCTGGCGAGGGTGGCGGCAATCTTGTTGCCGATGTGCCCGGATTTGCCCATGCCGACCACGACCACGCGGCCTTTGCTGGCCAGAATCATCTCGCAAGCGCGTACGAAATCTGCGTCGATGTGGGCCAGCAAGCCTTCTACGGCTTCAAGCTCGAGGCGGATGGTGCGTTGTGCTGATTGAATCAGGTCGCTGGATTGGCTCATGTCAGAAATCGTATAGCCTGAGAAAAGGCGGCGATTATAGCGGTAATGAGCAAATCCCTCACGTTAGTTCGTCGTGCTTTATTCAGGCGACCCCCGCAAACGCTGAAACTTGTGTCTATTTGCCTGTCTTGATGCTGAACACCGCGGGCTTCGGCCTTGGGCGCTTTGCATTAGCGGTGATATAGTTCGTCGCCAGTTCGGCCTGCCCAGGATGTTGTGTGCTCTCGGCAGGGAGCCCGGCGTCCGAGTGAGAGGCTTGCATCGCAAGGAGTTTAGATGAGTGCCGATAACGCCTACGCGGTCGAGCTGAAGGGAGTGTCCTTCAAGCGCGGCGCGCGCAGCATTTTCAATAATGTCGATATTCGCATTCCGCGCGGTAAGGTCACCGGCATCATGGGACCTTCCGGTTGCGGAAAAACCACGCTGCTGCGCCTGATGGGCGCACAGTTGCGCCCTTCAAGTGGCGAAGTGTGGGTCAACGGGCAAAATTTGCCCACGCTGTCTCGTAGCGACCTGTTCGATGCGCGCAAGCATATGGGCGTGCTGTTTCAGAGCGGCGCGCTGTTCACGGACCTCGATGTTTTCGAAAACATTGCCTTTCCGCTGCGTGTTCATACCAAACTTCCGGATGAAATGATCCGTGACATCGTCCTGCTCAAATTGCAGGCGGTGGGGTTGCGCGGTGCTATCGACCTGATGCCCGATGAGTTGTCCGGCGGCATGAAGCGCCGTGTCGCGCTGGCACGGGCGATTGCCCTCGATCCGCAAATTCTGATGTACGACGAGCCTTTTGTCGGTCAGGACCCAATCGCCATGGGCGTTCTGGTGCGCCTGATCCGTCTGCTTAACGACGCCTTGGGCATCACCAGCATCGTGGTTTCCCATGATCTGGCCGAAACCGCGAGTATTGCCGACTACCTGTATGTTGTAGGCGATGGGCAGGTGTTGGGGCAGGGGACTCCCGATGAACTGATGAACTCCGATAATCCGCGGATTCACCAATTCATGAAGGGCGATCCAGACGGGCCGGTACCGTTCCACTTTCCAGCGACGGATTACCGCGCAGATCTTCTGGGGAAGCGCTGATGCGCAAGATTTCACTAATAGAGAGAGTTCGTCGATTCGGCCAGGCCGGCATCGACAGCGTCGCGGTGCTCGGCCGTTCATCACTGTTCCTGTTTCACGCCCTGCTGGGGCGTGGTGGCGTCAGCGGCGGATTTGGCTTGCTGGTCAAGCAGTTGCACTCGGTCGGCGTGATGTCCCTGGTGATCATCGTGGTCTCCGGGATATTCATCGGGATGGTGCTGGCGCTGCAAGGCTTCAACATTTTGTCCAGCTACGGTTCGGAGCAGGCGGTCGGGCAGATGGTTGCGCTGACGCTGTTGCGTGAGCTGGGGCCGGTGGTGACCGCATTGCTGTTCGCCGGGCGTGCCGGTTCTGCGTTGACCGCCGAGATCGGCAACATGAAGTCCACCGAGCAGTTGTCCAGTCTGGAAATGATTGGCGTCGACCCGCTCAAGTACATCATTGCCCCCCGTCTGTGGGCCGGCTTCATTTCCCTACCAGTGCTGGCGATGATTTTCAGTGTGGTCGGTATCTGGGGCGGCTCCTGGGTGGCTGTCGACTGGTTGGGTGTGTATGAGGGCTCCTACTGGTCGAACATGCAAAACAGCGTGACGTTCGACGGTGACGTATTCAATGGCATCATTAAAAGCATTGTCTTTGCCTTTGTCGTGACCTGGATCGCCGTATTTCAAGGCTATGACTGTGAGCCCACTTCGGAAGGGATCAGTCGTGCCACCACCAAAACCGTGGTGTATGCCTCATTGGCCATCCTCGGCCTGGACTTTATTTTGACTGCCTTGATGTTTGGAGATTTCTGATGCAAAACCGCACCCTGGAAATCGGTGTCGGCCTTTTCTTGCTGGCTGGCATCCTGGCTTTAGTGTTGCTTGCCCTGCGGGTCAGTGGACTGTCCCCTGTTTCGAGCACCGACAGCTATAAACTTTATGCGTACTTCGACAATATCGCCGGTTTGACGGTCAGATCAAAAGTGACCATGGCCGGTGTGACCATCGGCAAGGTCACGGCAATCGATCTGGATCGCGACAGCTTCACCGGACGAGTGACCATGCAGCTGGAAAAGCGGGTAGATAATCTACCGACCGACTCCACTGCATCTATCCTCACCGCTGGCCTGTTGGGTGAGAAATACATCGGTATCAGCGTGGGCGGGGAACAGGCCCTGCTCAAGGATGGCGGGACCATCCATGACACGCAGTCGTCGCTGGTGCTCGAAGACCTGATCGGTAAATTCCTGCTCAATACCGTTAGCAAAGACGCCAAATAAGGAGTTTTTTCATGATCTCAACCTTGCGACGTGGCCTGTTGGTATTACTGGCGGTCTTGCCGTTCATGGGTAACGCCGTGGCTGCGCAGTCCGCGCACGATATCGTGCAGGACACCACCAATCGGTTGCTCGCCGATCTGTCGGCCAATAAAGCGAAGTACAAGCAGGATCCGAACGGTTTCTACGATGCCTTGAACACCATCGTCGGGCCCGTGGTGGATGCCGAGGGCATCTCCAAGAGCATCATGACGGTCAAGTACTCGCGCAATGCCACACCTGCGCAAATGAAAACCTTTGAAGATAACTTCAAGCGCGGGCTCTTCCAGTTCTATGGCAATGCTTTGCTTGAGTACAACAATCAGGGCATTACCGTTGATGCGGCCAAGGATGAATCGGGAGACCGTACCAGCGTTGGCATGACGGTCAAAGGCAGCAACGGCGCGATCTATCCTGTGTCCTACACACTCGAAAAGATCAATGGCGAGTGGAAGCTGCGTAACGTGATCATCAACGGCATCAACATTGGCAAGCTGTTCCGTGATCAGTTCAGCGACGCGATGCAGCGCAATGGCAATAACCTGGACGCGACCATCAATGGTTGGGCCGGTGAAGTCGCCAAAGCCAAGGAAAAGACCGACGCAGAAACGACTCAGAAGAAGCCCGCCCAATGAGTGAGCCGGCTGTCAGCATGGGCGAGGCCGGTGAGCTGATGCTCAGCGGCGTACTCGATTACCGTACCGGGCCGGCCCTGCGCAAGCAGGGCCAGGCCTTGATCAAGTCGAGCACGGCGTCAGCCCTGGTAGTTGATTGCTCGGGTGTGCAAAAGTCCAGCAGCGTCGGTTTGTCGTTGTTGCTGTGTTTCATGCGTGACGCGCAAGCGGCGGGCAAGGCGCTGAGCATCCGTGCCTTGCCTGACGACATGCGTGAAATCGCTCAGGTCAGCGAATTGACCGAGCTGTTGGCACACCCCTAACTATCATCTATAAAGAAGCCCCCCGTCAGAGTCCTGCTATGCGGGGTTCGCAGGCGCGGGGCTTTTTTGTATGATGTCCGACCCGCGCGCACAGGGCGCCGATTGAGGTTGAGCATGCAGGCCAACGAAGTGAAGAGCTTTCTTGAAGGAAAGCTGTCCGAAACTCTTTTATCAGTACAGGTAGAAGTTGAGGGCGAAGGCTGCAACTTTCAGCTGAACGTGATTAGCGATGAACTGGCGGCATTGAGCCCGGTCAAGCGTCAGCAGCAGATCTATGCCCATTTGAACCCATGGATCACCGATGGCAGCATCCATGCGGTCACTATGAAATTTTTCAGCAGCGCGGCCTGGGCCGAGCGCACCTGAGCCCAAGGGCGTCGAGATTCTTATGGATAAACTGATTATTACCGGCGGTGTTCGTCTTGATGGCGAAATCCGCATTTCCGGGGCAAAGAACTCTGCCCTGCCGATTCTGGCTGCAACGCTGCTGTGCGATGGCCCGGTTACCGTCGCCAACCTGCCGCACCTGCACGACATCACCACCATGATCGAGCTGTTCGGTCGCATGGGCATTGAGCCGGTGATCGACGAGAAACTCAGCGTCGAAATCGACCCGCGGACCATCAAGACCCTGATCGCTCCGTACGAACTGGTTAAAACCATGCGTGCGTCGATTCTGGTTCTGGGCCCGATGGTTGCGCGTTTCGGTGAAGCTGAAGTCGCACTGCCTGGCGGATGCGCCATCGGTTCGCGTCCGGTCGACCTGCACATCCGTGGCCTTGAAGCCATGGGTGCAGTCATTGACGTGGAAGGCGGCTACATCAAGGCCAAGGCGCCAGAAGGCGGCCTGCGCGGTGCACATTTCTTCTTCGATACCGTCAGTGTGACCGGTACCGAGAACATCATGATGGCAGCCGCCCTGGCCAAGGGCCGCAGCGTTCTGGCTAACGCCGCTCGTGAGCCTGAAGTCGTCGACCTGGCGAACTTCCTGAACGCCATGGGCGCGAAGGTTTCCGGTGCTGGCACCGACACCATCACCATCGACGGCGTCGAACGTCTGCACACGACCACTTACAAAGTGATGCCGGACCGTATCGAAACCGGTACTTACCTGGTGGCAGCTGCCGTGACTGGCGGCCGCGTGAAGGTCAAGGACACCGATCCGACTATCCTTGAAGCCGTTCTGGAAAAACTCAAGGAAGCGGGCGCCGAAATCACTACCGGCGAAGACTGGATCGAGCTGAACATGCACGGCAAGCGGCCGAAAGCCGTCAACGTGCGTACCGCTCCGTACCCGGCGTTCCCGACCGACATGCAAGCGCAGTTCATCTCCCTCAACGCGATTGCCGAAGGCACTGGCGCTGTGATCGAGACGATCTTCGAAAACCGCTTCATGCACGTCTACGAGCTGCACCGCATGGGCGCTCACATCCAGGTCGAAGGTAATACCGCGATCGTCACCGGCATCGAAAAGCTCAAGGGCGCGCCAGTCATGGCCACCGACCTGCGGGCTTCGGCCAGCCTGGTGATTTCGGCGCTGATCGCCGAAGGCGACACGCTGATCGATCGCATCTACCACATCGACCGTGGTTACGAGTGCATCGAAGAGAAACTGCAGATGCTCGGCGCGAAAATCCGCCGCGTACCGGGCTAGTTTCTGCTTCATGGGCGCAGGGACGTGCCCGTTGATTTGTTAAGATCGAGCCCGTTACGGCTCGATGTGTGTCCGGCGCCATTTGCGACCGGGCATGAGTACCTTGATAAGGACTGACGTTTCCCATGTTGACCATCGCACTGTCCAAGGGCCGCATCCTTGACGACACCCTGCCGCTTCTGGCTGAAGCGGGCATCGTGCCGACCGAGAATCCGGACAAGAGCCGCAAGCTGATCATCCCCACGACCCAGGCCGATGTGCGCTTGCTGATCGTGCGCGCCACCGATGTGCCGACCTACGTCGAGCATGGTGCTGCTGACCTGGGCGTCGCCGGTAAAGATGTGCTGATGGAATACGGCGGCCAGGGCCTGTACGAGCCACTGGACCTGCAAATTGCCCAGTGCAAGCTGATGACCGCGGGTAAAGTCGGCGCAATCGAGCCCAAGGGCCGTCTGCGCATCGCCACCAAGTTCGTTAACGTCGCCAAGCGTTATTACGCAGAGCAGGGTCGTCAGGTCGACATCATCAAGCTATATGGCTCGATGGAGTTGGCACCGCTGATCGGTCTGGCGGACAAGATCATCGACGTGGTCGATACCGGCAACACGCTGCGGGCCAACGGCCTGGAGCCACAGGATTTCATTGCTGCCATCAGCTCCCGGCTGATCGTCAACAAAGCTTCGATGAAAATGCAGCACGCCCGTATCCAGGCGTTGATCGACACCCTGCGCAAGGCAGTGGAGTCTCGACACCGCGGCTGATTCACCTGCGCGACGTTGAGTCGCGCCCGTCTATCCGCCTCATAGCCAGAATTCTCAGGTGCCCAAGCGGATCGAATGGTAGCTTCGGGCGCCTGAGTTTTTGCCAACCTATGAGGCTCTCGCTATGACCGCACCGACTGCAATTCGCCGACTCAACGCTGCTGACCCGGATTTCGCGCATCATCTGGATCATCTGCTGAGCTGGGAAAGTGTGTCTGACGACTCGGTCAATCAGCGGGTGCTGGACATCATCAAGGCTGTGCGTGAACGCGGCGACGCGGCGCTGGTTGAATTCACCCAGAAGTTCGACGGTCTGCAAGTGGCGTCGATGGCCGACCTGATCCTGCCGCGCGAGCGCCTGGAACTGGCACTGACCCGGATCACCGTGCCTCAGCGCGAAGCGCTGGAAAAAGCCGCGGCGCGGGTGCGCAGCTACCACGAAAAACAGAAGCAGGACTCCTGGAGCTACACCGAAGCCGACGGCACGGTGCTGGGCCAGAAAGTCACGCCGCTGGATCGCGCCGGTCTGTACGTCCCGGGCGGCAAGGCGTCTTACCCGTCTTCGGTGTTGATGAATGCGATTCCGGCCAAGGTGGCCGGTGTGACCGAGGTGGTCATGGTCGTACCGACGCCACGCGGTGAAGTCAACGAGCTGGTGTTGGCGGCGGCGTGCATCGCGGGCGTCGACCGGGTGTTCACCATCGGTGGCGCGCAAGCGGTTGCCGCGCTGGCCTATGGCACCGAAAGCGTGCCGAAGGTCGACAAGGTCGTCGGCCCGGGCAACATCTATGTCGCCACCGCCAAGCGCCACGTGTTCGGCCAGGTCGGTATCGACATGATTGCCGGCCCTTCGGAAATCCTTGTGGTGTGCGACGGCCAGACCGATCCGGACTGGATCGCCATGGACCTGTTCTCCCAGGCCGAGCACGACGAAGACGCCCAGGCGATTCTGGTCAGCCCCGACGCCGGGTTCCTCGACCAGGTGGCGGCAAGCATCGCCAAACTGCTGCCGACCATGGAGCGCGCCGAAATCATCAACACCTCGATCAATGGCCGTGGTGCGCTGATTCAGGTTCGCGACATGCAGCAAGCCATCGACGTGGCCAACCGCATTGCGCCGGAACACCTGGAACTGTCGGTGGCCGATCCGCAAGCCTGGTTGCCGCAGATCCGCCACGCCGGCGCAATCTTCATGGGCCGCCACACGTCCGAGGCTTTGGGCGATTACTGCGCCGGTCCCAACCACGTGCTGCCGACTTCCGGCACCGCGCGTTTCTCCTCGCCGCTGGGTGTGTATGACTTCCAGAAACGTTCGTCGATTATCTTCTGCTCCGAGCAGGGTGCCTCCGAACTGGGCAAGACCGCTTCCGTGCTGGCCCGTGGCGAGTCGCTGACCGCTCACGCCCGCAGCGCCGAATACCGCATCGTTGACGACAAGCAGGGGAACTGAGCATGAGCAAATTCTGGAGTCCATTCGTCAAGGATCTGGTGCCATACGTACCGGGCGAGCAGCCGAAACTGGCGAAGCTGGTCAAGCTCAACACCAATGAAAACCCTTACGGCCCATCGCCTAAAGCACTGGCGGCGATGCAAACCGAACTGAATGACAACCTGCGTCTGTACCCGGACCCCAACAGCGACCTGCTCAAGCAGGCAGTGGCTGAGTATTACGGTGTACAGGGCAATCAGGTGTTCCTCGGCAATGGTTCCGATGAAGTCCTGGCGCACATCTTTCACGGTTTGCTGCAACACGATAAACCGCTGCTGTTCCCGGACATCAGCTACAGCTTTTATCCGGTGTATTGCGGCTTGTACGGCATTCCATTCGACGCGGTACCGCTGGACGAGCAGTTCCAGATTCGTGTTGCGGATTATGCCAAGCCGAACGGCGGGATCATTTTCCCCAACCCGAACGCCCCGACCGGTTGCCTGTTGGCGCTGGACGCCGTCGAGAAAATTCTCAAGGCCAGCCCTGATTCGGTGGTGGTGGTCGACGAAGCCTATGTCGATTTCGGCGGTGAAACCGCAATCAGCCTGGTCGACCGTTACCCGAACCTGCTGGTGACTCAGACCCTCTCCAAGTCGCGTTCGCTGGCCGGTTTGCGCGTGGGCCTGGCGGTGGGGCATCCGGACCTGATCGAGGCGCTGGAGCGGATCAAGAACAGCTTCAACTCCTATCCCCTGGATCGCCTGGCGATTGTCGGTGCGGCGGCGGCGTTTGCCGATCGCGAGCACTTCGACAAGACCTGTCAGTTGGTGATCGAGAGTCGCGAGTGGGTGGTCAAGCACATGCAGGAGAAGGGCTTTGAGGTGTTGCCGTCGGCGGCGAACTTCATCTTCGCCCGTCACCCGCAGCATGACGCGGCAGGCCTGGCAGCGAAGTTGCGCGAGCAAGGCGTGATCGTCCGGCACTTCAAGCAGGAACGGATTGCCCAGTTCCTGCGCATCACCATCGGTACGCCAGAGCAGAACCAGGCGTTGATCGACGGCCTCGGCGATCTCTGAACTGCTGGTCATCCTGTGGGAGCGTGGCTTGCCCGCGAAGAACGATAACGCGGTGAGCTTGTTGGACCGCGGTGTTCCCATCGCGGACAAGCCACGCTCCCACAGGGTTTGGTGTTGTCTGATAGTGGCGGTTTACTCGTGATGCGGTTCACCGAGGAACGTCAACGAACTGAACACCCCTCGCGACGCCACATCCAGATTGTCCTTCAACGGGATTTCCACCTGCGCGGCAATCACATTCAATCCTTCATTGCGCACCAGCACCTGCGCCCGGCCTTCAGCATCGGTTTCCGTACTCAAGGTGTTCGGCGCATTGCGATAGTCGCCAATCAACTTGATCCCCGCCGCCGGTTTGCCATCGAGCAGCACCCGCACCGGCAATGATTTGCCCGGGCCGACGGTCAGCGGATCAACTTCCGGCAAAATCAGCAGTTTGATCTGATCAAGTGCAGGTAGCTTCGCTCCTGGCTGATAAATCGCCAGGCTGTACTTGAACGTCTGGGTCGACTCGATGGCGCCCGGCACTTTGCTGCGCCCCTGATTGATCCACTTTTTGTCGGCGGTCTGCGACCACATGCCATTGTCCAGCGCCACGGCCAGCACCGCTGGCGATTTGAGCGGTTGCAGGCGCGCGTGATCGGCCAGGCGTTCTACGGTAACCGGGATCATTTTGCCGCCGATGTCATAGGCCCAGGCGCCGCTGATTTTCTGCGCCTTGAAGGCGTTGTCTTCGGCGCCGTGGCCGTAGATGACTTCGATGTTGCCGCGACGTTGTTCGGTCCACAGGCCATGGGCCGAGACCTGGCCGGTAAACATCAGGCCGAGCAGCAGGCTGAGCGCTACGGGTTTGAGGTGTGGCATGGTGACTTCCTTTTACAGGTTGAGTGTCAGGCTGACGGTGAAATTGCGCGGCTCGCCGGGGTTGACCCAGTAGTTGCTGTAGGAGCGCTCGAAGTATTTCTCGTCGAAAAGGTTGTTCAGGTTCAGCCCCAACGTGACGTTTTCACTGGCCTTGTAATGGGCCAACAGGTCGACGGTGTGGTAGGCCGGCAGTTCGAAGTCGCTGCCGGCTTCGCCCGATCGATCGCCGACATAGGTGTAGGCCGCGCCGACATCCGAGCCACGCAGCAGACCTTCCTGAAATTCATAAACGCCCAGCAAACTGCCGCTGTGCCTGGCCACGCCGAGAATCCGGCTGCCGGTCGCAATGGCTTTGTCGCCTTGGGTAACCTCGGCGTCGATGTACGCAAACGCACCAATCACTCGCACAGCGTCAGTGAGTTGCCCGCTCACTTGCAGATCGAAACCCTGGCTGCGGGCCTTGCCCATGGCGCGGTTACTATCGCTGGCGGGGTCGAGGGCGAGGACGTTTTCTTTTTCGATATGAAAGGCGGCGAGGGTGCTGCTCAGGCGCTCATCGAACAGCTCGCTCTTGATCCCGATCTCGTAGCCAACGCCTTCTTCCGGATCGAAGGATTTGCCTGTGGCATCCAGGCCGTTGTTGGGTTTGAACGAGGTCGAGGCGTTGGCGAACAGTCCATGCTGTGGCGTCAGTTGATAGAGCAGGCCGGCGCGTTGGGTCAGAGCGTCGTGGTTCTGTCGGCTGCGGTTGTTCAGTGTGTGATCGTCGATGGTTTGCTCGAAGTGTTCGAAGCGTGCCCCGAGCATGCCGCGCAGGCGGTCGGTGAACACGATCTGGTCCTGAAGGTTCAGTGCCTGACTTTCGACCTGCTCGAAAAAGTCCGGGCCCGAGCGCTTGTCATCGGGTTTGGGCTGACCGTAAACCGGGTCGTAGATATCGATCGCGTAAGGGCCGCCAGCGATAGTGGTGACCCGCTCGTTCTTGCGGAAGTTTTCGTACTCGCTGCCAATCAGCAGTTCGTGTTGCCAGCTGCCAATGTCGAACAAACCGCGTAGTTCGAGCTGGGTGATGCTGTCGTGCCAACGGTTGTCGCGCTCACGGTAACGGCGGTTGACCGTGTGTTGATCGGCGTTCAACGGGCGGGCTTCCGAGGCAAAGCCCCAGAGTTTGCCTTCTTTGTAATGGCTGGCCAGGCGCAGTTTCCAGGCGTCGTTGAGGTGGTGTTCGAGGGTCGCCTGCAACAGATTGTTGTAGTTGTCGATGTTGCCGTCGTCAGGTTCACCGAGGAAGGTCGAGCGCGAGACACCGCTCCAGCGGTTGTTCGGCGCGACGATGCCGCGGTCGAAGGTCGAGCTGTGCCGGACAATCTCGCTTTCCAGCAGCAGGCTGGTGTCCGGGTTGAGTTGCCAACTGAGCGACGGCGCAACGAACACCCGCTGGCTGTCGACGTGATCACGAAAACTGTGGTTGTCCTCGACCGCCAGATTGACCCGTGACAACACATTGCCTTGCGGGTCGAGCGGGGTGTTGACGTCCAGCGCGGTACGATAACGATCCCAACTGCCGGCGCTGGTCTGCAAGGTGCTGAAGGCTTCGGGTTGCGGCTTTTTGGTGACGATGTTCACCGTACCGCCAGGGTCGCCGCGCCCGTAAAGACTGGCGGCGGGGCCCTTGAGCACTTCGATGCGTTCGACGTTCGCGGCGTCCGGGGTGCTTGGGTAACCGCGGTTCGCGCTGAAGCCGTCCTTGTAGAACTCCGAGGTGGTGAAGCCGCGCACGCTGTACTCATACAGCGTCAGGCCGCCGAAGTTGTTCTGTTTCGATACGCCACCGGCAAACTCCAGAGCGCGCTCGACATTGTGGCTGCCCAGGTCCTTGAGCACGCTGGCAGGAATCACGCTGATGGATTGCGGGATATCGCGGATTGCTGTGTCGGTTTTGGTCGCGCTGGACGACCGCGTGGCGCGATAGCCGTTCACCGGGCCGGTGGCAGACTCGTAATCGGAGGTGACACTGATGGTGTCCAGTTCAAGCGGTTGTGGGTCTTCGGCGAACACCGGATCCCCGAGCAGGCCCAGGGCCAGGCCTGCCAGAGGAGCAAATTTACGAGACGGCATGAGATCGTTCCAATAGCGATATTGAAACAATATAACATGCCTAATGAGAATGTATGCTTTTAGGGCTCGTCTGCATCAGCAGAGGTATTGGGTGTTGCCGAAGGCGTTAAAAGATCACAGCCTCCGGCAACTCCTATGGGCTTACTCTTCTTCTTTGACCGGGGCGGGTGGCGGACGCAAGCCGATTTCCGCAGTCAGCTTGAGCTCCTTGCCGTTGCGCATGACCTGAACGGTGACCTTGTCAGTCGGTTTGATCCGCGCCACCTGGTTCATTGAACGGCGGCCATCGCCGGCTGGTTCGCCGTCAATGCTGAGGATCACATCGCCCAATTGCAGACCGGCCTTTTGTGCCGGGCCATCGCGGAAAATCCCCGCGACGACAATCCCCGGACGCCCGGACAAGCCATACGATTCCGCCAATTCCTGACTCAAGGGCTGTACTTCAATCCCCAACCAGCCGCGAATCACCTGACCGTGTTCGATGATCGACTTCATCACTTCCATCGCCAGCTTGATCGGGATCGCGAAACCAATGCCTTGCGAGCCGCCGGACTTGGAGAAAATCGCGGTGTTGATCCCGGTGAGGTTGCCGTTGGCGTCGACCAGCGCACCGCCGGAGTTGCCTGGGTTGATCGCGGCGTCGGTCTGGATGAAGTCTTCGTAGTTGTTCAGGCCCAACTGGTTGCGCCCGGTGGCGCTGATGATGCCCATGGTCACGGTCTGGCCGACGCCAAACGGGTTGCCGATGGCCAGCGCGACATCGCCGACGCGGATGTTTTCCGAGCGGCCGACGGTGATCGACGGCAGGTTCTTCAAATCGATTTTCAGTACCGCGAGGTCGGTTTCCGGGTCGCTGCCGATCACGCGAGCCAGGGTTTCACGACCATCCTTGAGCGCGACGACGATTTGGTCGGCGCCGGTGGTCACGTGGTTATTGGTCAGCAAATAACCTTCAGGGCTCATGATCACCCCGGAACCGAGGCTCGACTCCATGCGCTTCTGCTTGGGCGCGTTGTCGCCGAAGAACCGCCGGAACTGCGGGTCTTCAAACAACGGATGGCTGGTTTTGTTGACCACTTTGGTGGTGTAGAGGTTGACCACTGCCGGTGCGGCAATGACCACGGCATCGGCGTAAGACACCGGCCCCTGTTGGGTCTGAGTGGTTTGTGGGGCTTGTTGCAGGTTCACATCCAGACTTGGCAGTCCGACCCATTGCGGGTAACGCTGGATGATCAACAACGCGATAAGCACGCCGGCCAGCAGCGGCCAGCCAAAAAAACGCAGACCCTTGAACATTGAACAAATCCTGGGAGGTTACGGAGGGCCGCCTGTGGCCCATAATGTCGCGCATTATACGAGGCCGCGCGCGCCTCTGAACGGGATATTTAGGAGTCTTTTATGGCCGTCGCCCTGAGCACCCTGGTAGAAGAAGCGGATCGTTACCTTGCCAGTTCGCGGATTGCCGACTATTGCCCCAATGGCTTGCAAGTCGAAGGTCGGCCGCAGGTCACGCGTATCGTCAGCGGTGTCACGGCCAGCCAGGCGTTGCTCGATGCAGCGGTCGAAGCCAAGGCCGATCTGGTGCTGGTACACCACGGCTACTTCTGGAAAGGTGAAAACCCCTGCATCACCGGTATGAAGCAGCGTAGGCTCAAAACCCTGCTCAAGCACGATATCAGCCTCCTGGCTTATCACTTGCCGCTGGATTTGCACCCGGAAGTGGGCAACAACGTGCAATTGGCTCGCCAACTGGACATTACCGTCGAAGGCCCGCTGGACCCGGAAAACCTCAAAGTGGTCGGGTTGGTCGGCTCGTTGGCCGAACCTATGACCGCGCGCGACTTTGCCCGTCATGTGCAAGAGGTCATGGGCCGCGAGCCGTTGCTGATCGAGGGCAGCAAAATGGTCCGGCGCGTCGGCTGGTGCACGGGCGGTGGCCAGGGCTATATCGATCAGGCGGTGCAGGCCGGTGTCGACCTGTACCTGAGCGGTGAAGCGTCCGAGCAAACCTTCCACAGCGCCCGGGAAAACGACATCAGCTTCATCGCCGCCGGTCATCACGCCACCGAACGCTTCGGCGTACAGGCGCTGGGGGATTATCTGGCTCGACGGTTTGCCCTTGAACACATTTTCATCGATTGCCCGAATCCGATTTGATAACCGAAAATCAACGATGGGAGCGGGCCTGCGGCGCCCGAACGAGCAGGTATATTCATATGCTCTTTCGATCTAGTCGGCGTCCTGATTAGAAGAGGTCGCTGTGCTAGCATTCGCCGCTCGAACACGGCCCGCTGGCCGTTCATAAGAAAGCTTTCGTGAGTAGCCATGGTCGACAAACTGACGCATCTGAAACAGCTGGAGGCGGAAAGCATCCACATCATCCGCGAGGTGGCCGCCGAGTTCGACAACCCGGTGATGCTGTACTCCATCGGTAAAGACTCCGCCGTGATGCTGCATCTGGCACGCAAGGCGTTCTTCCCGGGCAAGCTGCCGTTTCCGGTGATGCACGTCGACACCCAATGGAAATTTCAGGAGATGTACAGCTTCCGCGACAAGATGGTCGCAGAGCTGGGCCTTGACCTGATCACCTACGTCAACCCGGAAGGCGTGGCTCAAGGGATCAACCCCTTCACCCACGGCAGTGCCAAGCACACCGACATCATGAAGACCGAAGGCCTGAAACAGGCTTTGGACAAGTACGGCTTCGACGCAGCCTTCGGTGGTGCGCGCCGCGATGAAGAGAAGTCCCGCGCCAAGGAGCGCGTGTACTCGTTCCGCGACAGCAAGCACCGCTGGGACCCGAAAAACCAGCGCCCGGAGCTGTGGAACGTCTACAACGGCAAGGTCAACAAAGGCGAATCGATCCGCGTATTCCCGTTGTCGAACTGGACCGAGCTGGACATCTGGCAGTACATCTACCTTGAAGGCATCCCGATCGTCCCGCTGTACTTCGCCGCCGAACGCGAGGTCATCGAGAAGAACGGCACGCTGATCATGATCGACGACGAGCGCATCCTCGAGCACCTGAGCGACGAAGACAAAGCCCGCATCGTCAAAAAGAAAGTGCGTTTCCGTACCCTTGGCTGCTACCCGTTGACGGGCGCGGTGGAGTCCGAGGCCGAAAGCCTCACGGACATCATTCAGGAAATGCTCCTGACGCGAACTTCCGAGCGCCAGGGCCGAGTCATCGATCACGATGGCGCCGGCTCGATGGAAGACAAAAAACGTCAAGGTTATTTCTAAGGGGCTGTCATGTCGCATCAATCTGATTTGATCAGCGAGGACATCCTCGCCTACCTGGGCCAGCACGAACGTAAAGAGCTGCTGCGCTTTCTGACCTGCGGTAACGTCGACGACGGCAAGAGCACCCTGATCGGGCGCCTGCTGCACGACTCCAAGATGATCTACGAGGATCATCTGGAAGCCATTACCCGCGACTCGAAAAAAGTCGGCACCACCGGTGACGACATCGACCTGGCGTTGCTGGTCGACGGCCTGCAGGCCGAGCGCGAGCAAGGCATCACCATCGATGTTGCGTACCGCTATTTCTCCACCGCCAAGCGCAAATTCATCATTGCCGACACCCCTGGCCATGAGCAGTACACCCGCAACATGGCCACCGGTGCATCCACCTGTGACCTGGCGATCATCCTGGTCGACGCCCGTTATGGCGTGCAAACCCAGACCCGTCGCCACAGCTTTATCGCCTCGTTGCTGGGCATCAAGCACATCGTTGTCGCCATCAACAAGATGGACCTCAAGGACTTCGATCAGGGCGTGTTCGAGTCGATCAAGGCCGATTACCTGAAGTTCGCTGAAGGCTTGAAAATGAAGCCTACCAGCATGCACTTCGTGCCGATGTCGGCGCTGAAGGGCGATAACGTGGTGAACAAATCCGAGCGCTCGCCGTGGTACACCGGCCAGTCGCTGATGGAGATCCTTGAGACCGTGGAAGTCGCGGGCGACCGTAACTTCACCGACCTGCGTTTCCCGGTGCAATACGTCAACCGGCCGAACCTGAACTTCCGCGGTTTCGCCGGCACCCTGGCCAGCGGCATCGTCAAGAAGGGCGACGAAGTCGTGGTGCTGCCGTCGGGCAAAAGCAGCCGCGTGAAATCCATCGTCACTTTCGAAGGTGAGCTGGAACACGCAGGTCCGGGTCAGGCCGTAACGCTGACCATGGAAGACGAAATCGACATCTCCCGCGGCGACTTGCTGGTGCATGCCGACAACGTGCCGCCGGTCACCGACAGCTTCGAAGCGATGCTGGTGTGGATGGCTGAAGAGCCGATGCTACCGGGCAAGAAATACGACATCAAGCGCGCCACCAGTTACGTGCCGGGCTCGATCGCCAGCATCGTCAACAAGGTCGACGTGAACACTCTGGAAGAAGGCCCGGCCAGTGCCTTGCAGCTGAACGAGATCGGTAAGGTCAAGATCAGCCTCGACGCGCCGATTGCCCTCGACGGTTATGAAAGCAACCGCACCACCGGTTCGTTCATCATCATCGACCGCTTGACCAACGGCACCGTCGGCGCCGGCATGATCGTCGCCCAGCCTTTGGCGCATGGCAGCTCCACGCACCATGGAAAATTGGCCCATGTAGCCACCGAAGAGCGTGCCCAGCGCTTCGGCCAGCAACCGGCTACCGTGCTGTTCAGCGGCCTCTCGGGCGCGGGCAAAAGCACTTTGGCCTATGCAGTTGAACGCAAGCTGTTCGACATGGGCCGTGCGGTGTTTGTGCTCGATGGGCAGAACCTGCGTCACGACCTGAACAAAGGTCTGCCACAGGATCGCGCCGGGCGTACCGAGAACTGGCGTCGTGCGGCTCACGTCGCACGTCAGTTCAACGAAGCCGGTTTGCTGACCCTGGCGGCGTTTGTCGCACCGGACGCCGAAGGCCGTGCACAGGCCAAGGCGCTGATTGGCGATGACCGCTTGCTGACCGTTTACGTGCAGGCGTCACCGATGGTCTGCGCCGCACGCGATCCGCAAGGGTTGTATGCTGCCGGTGGCGACAACATCCCGGGCGATTCCTTCCCGTATGACGTGCCGCTGGACGCCGACCTTGTGGTCGACACCCAGACGCTGTCGCTGGAAGAAAGCGTCAAGCAAGTGCTGGACCTGCTGCGTAAACGCGGCGCGATCTAAGCGTTAGCTGCTAATAAAAAGCCCGCAGATGAGCAATCATCTGCGGGCTTTTTTGTGTCCTTGAGATCGCCATCGCGTGCAAGCCTTGCTCCTACAGATGGCGTCGTACCAACATGGCGTGATCAACTCAAATCTGTAGGAGCAAGGCTTGCCCGCGATGAGGTCCTTCCAGACACCTCAAGATTTCGCGGGATACTCGCGATGCATCTGCTCAAGCAGCGCATCCTTGTCTTCCCACAACTGGTTGATCCAGCCCTGGAACTCCAGGCGGTAAACACCATCCTGGTCGTAGTTCTTGCCGATGAACTGCGGCGGGATCTTCAGTTCCTGAAAGTGCACCACCACGTCTTTCACGTTGCCACACAGCAGGTCCCAATAACCGGGGCGCCCGGCCGGGTAGTGAATGGTCACGTTGACGATGGCTTCCAGTTGCTCACCCATGGCGTCCAGCACAAACGCGATACCGCCCGCCTTGGGCTTGAGCAGGTAGCGGAACGGCGATTGCTGCTGCGCATGCTTGCCTTCGGTGAAGCGCGTGCCTTCGACGAAGTTGAAAATCCCCACCGGGTTATGGCGGAACTTGTCGCAGGTCTTGCGAGTGGTTTCCAGGTCTTTGCCTTTCTTCTCCGGGTGCTTTTCCAGATAGGCCTTGGAGTAACGCTTCATGAACGGGAAGCCCAGCGCCCACCAGGCCAAGCCGATCACCGGCACCCAGATCAGCTCTTGCTTGAGGAAGAACTTCAGCGGGCGAATCCGGCGATTGAGCACGTACTGCAACACCATAATGTCGACCCAGCTCTGGTGGTTGCTGGTGATCAGGTACGAGTGCTGATAGTCCAGGCCTTCGAGCCCGCTGAGCGTCCAGCGCGTGTGCCCGAGCAAGTCCATCCAGGCCTTGTTGTTGCTGATCCAGGCTTCATGGATGTGGCTCATCAGCCAGTCGGTGAAGCGCTGTGCGGTCGGGAAGGGCAGCAACAATTTGAAGATTGCCACGACAAACAGCGGTGTGCAGCAGACGATCGTGTTCAGCGCCAACAACAGCGAGGCGATCACGCCTCGCAAGGGTGCAGGTAGAGAATCCAGCATTTAAATATCCATAGGTCGGTTGGCGGCTTGAATCGCAGTCAGGGCAATGGTGTAGACGATGTCGTCGACCTGAGCGCCGCGCGGCAAGTCATTTACCGGTTTGCGCAGGCCTTGCAGCATCGGTCCGAGGCTGACGCAGTCGGCGCTGCGTTGCACGGCTTTGTGAGTGGTATTGCCGGTGTTCAGGTCGGGGAAAATGAACACGGTTGCCCGACCGGCTACCTGACTGTTCGGCGCCAGTTGCCGGGCCACGTCTTCGTTGGCCGCGGCGTCGTACTGCAACGGCCCGTCGATCAGCAGCGCGTTCTGCGCTTCGTGGGCGAGCAAAGTGGCTTCGCGGACTTTCTCGACTTCTTCGCCGCTGGCCGATTCGCCGCTGGAGTAGCTGAGCATCGCCACCCGTGGCGTGATCCCGAAGGCGGCGGCAGAGTCGGCGCTTTGCAGGGCGATCTCGGCCAGTTCACTGGCGCTCGGGTGCGGGTTCATGATGCAGTCGCCGTAGACCAGCACTTCCTCCGGGAACAGCATGAAAAACACCGACGACACCAACGTGCAGCCGGGTGCGGTCTTGATCAGTTGCAATGCCGGGCGAATGGTATTGGCGGTGGAGTGGATGACCCCGGACACCAGTCCGTCGACTTCATCCAGTGCGAGCATCATGGTGCCGATCACCACGGTGTCTTCCAGCTGTTGCTCGGCCATTGGCGCGTTGAGGCTTTTGGTCTTGCGCAACGCGACCATCGGCTCGACATAACGCTGACGGATCAGGTCCGGATCGAGAATCTCCAGGCCCTCAGGCAACTCGATACCCTGGGCGCGCGCGACTGCTTGCACGTCTTCGGGTTTGGCCAGCAACACGCAGCGAGCAATCCCGCGGGCCTGGCAGATCGCCGCCGCCTGTACCGTCAAAGGTTCGCTGCCTTCTGGCAGGACGATGCGCTTGTTGGCAGCCTGGGCGCGCTGGATCAGTTGATAGCGGAACACTGCTGGTGACAGGCGCATTTCACGCGGCGTGCCGCAGCGCTGGTGTAGCCAGTTGGCGTCGAGGTGGCTGGCGACGAAATCGGTGATGATCTCCGCACGCTCGCGGTCGTCGATCGGGATTTCCTTGTTCAAACCGTTCAATTGGTTGGCGGTTTCATAGGAGCCAGTGCTCACCGACAACACCGGTAGACCGGCCTGCAAGGCGCCTCGGCAGAGGTCCATGATCCGTGGGTCGGGCAGGGTGCCGCTGGTCAGCAGCAGCCCGGCCAGCGGCACGCCGTTGATCGCGGCGAGGCTGACGGCGAGGATGATGTCGTCGCGATCGCCGGGGGTTACCACCAGCACGCCGGGTTTGAGCAGTTCGACCGTGTTGCGCATGGTGCGGGCGCAAATGATGATCTTGCTCATGCGCCGGGTTTCATAGTCGCCGGCATTGAGCACCTGAGCGCCCATCAAGTCCGCGACGTCGCGGGTGCGCGGGGCGTTCAGTTCCGGCTGGAACGGAATGCAGCCAAGCAGCCGGAAGTCGCCGCTGCGCAGCAAGGGCGAGTGTTCCTTCAGGCGTGCGGCGAAAGCCTCCATGCTTTCATCGGTTTTGACCTTGTTGAGAATCACGCCGAGCACTTTCGGGTCTTTTGGACCGCCAAACAATTGCGCTTGCAACTCGACCCGGCCAGACAATTCGGTGAGCACTTCGTTTTCCGGTGCCGAGACCAGAATCACCTCGGCATCCAGGCTTTTCGCCAAGTGCAAGTTAACCCGCGCGGCGTAGCTGGCGCTGCGGGTCGGGACCATGCCTTCGACGACCAGCACGTCTTTGCCGATGGCGGCTTGCTGGTACAGGGTGATGATTTCTTCCAGCAGCTCATCCAGCTGACCGTCGCCGAGCATCCGCTCGACGTGAGCCAGGCCCAGCGGCTGCGGCGGTTTCAGGCCGTGGGTGCGGGCCACCAGTTCGGTGGAACGTTCAGGGCCGGTGTCGCCAGGGTGCGGCTGGGCAATCGGTTTGAAGAAACCGACTTTCAGTCCGGCTCGCTCAAGGGTACGCACCAGCCCGAGGCTGATGGAGGTCAGACCCACACCAAAATCGGTGGGCGCGATAAAAAAAGTTTGCATGCGGATTCTCTGGAGGTGCATGGCAAGGGTGAACGCCTATGACTGGCCTTCTACCGATATTTCAGACGTCAAGGTTATCGCTAACCGAGCCCTGAGCGCACCAACCGCAATCAAAGGGTTGGCCTATTTTTTCAATACGCTTGGCGGGATCCAGAACCCAGCTTCGTGATTGCCACGGTGGCTGGTGGCGCAGATGCTGGGTATGGCCGCAGGAAAGCTCTACAACCCAGTGTCCATCCTCGTCCTGATGGAAGCCCTGGATCGTCGACCCTGCCGAAGCAACCCGTCCGTCCGGGTTCTGTTCGCTTTCGGGCGTTTGCTTCGCTAAACTGGGTCTTTCTATATTCTTATGCAAAAGGTCTCGCCCCATGCTGATCGCCGCCAATAAGGCTGTCTCCATCGACTATACCCTGACCAACGACGCTGGTGAGGTCATCGACAGCTCCGCCGGCGGCGCACCGCTGGTGTACCTGCAAGGCGCAGGTAACATCATCCCGGGCCTGGAAAAAGCCCTGGAAGGTAAAGCAGTCGGTGACGAACTGAACGTCTCCGTAGAACCTGAAGATGCCTACGGCGAATACGCTGCCGAACTGGTCAGCACCCTGAGCCGCAGCATGTTCGAAGGCGTCGACGAACTGGAAGTGGGCATGCAGTTCCACGCTTCCGCGCCAGACGGCCAGATGCAAATCGTCACCATCCGTGATCTGGACGGCGACGACGTGACCGTTGACGGCAACCACCCGTTGGCCGGTCAGCGCTTGAACTTCAAGGTCAAGATCATCGACATCCGTGATGCCAGCCAGGAAGAAATCGCTCATGGTCACGTCCATGGCGAAGGTGGCCATCACCACTGATTTTCTGCGCTAAGCTTCGAGAACTGGAGAGGCGCCCGAGGGGCGCCTTTTTAGTCCGCGGCTGTCCTTGGCGATATCGCCAAGAGGCTGTTTCGAGAAGAACACGGGAAATTTGGAGTTCGTCATGAGTGCTTTTCACGACCTTACATTGAAGACTTTGGATGGCCAGGAGTTACCTCTGGCGCCCTTCAAAGGGCACGTCGTGCTGGTGGTCAACGTCGCCTCCAAGTGTGGTTTGACCCCGCAATACGCTGCTCTGGAAAACCTCTACCAGCAATACAAGGGCAAAGGTTTCAGTGTGCTGGGTTTGCCGTGCAACCAGTTTGCCGGGCAAGAGCCAGGCACTGAAAGCGAGATAAAAGAGTTCTGCAGCCTCAACTATGGCGTGACCTTTCCGCTGTCCAGCAAGCTGGAAGTCAACGGTCACGACCGTCATCAGCTGTACCGGCTGTTGGCGGGCGAGGGCGCGGAATTCCCGGGTGACATCACCTGGAACTTTGAAAAATTCCTTCTCGGCAAAGATGGTCGCGTGCTGGCGCGTTTCTCGCCACGTACTGCACCGGATGATCCGACGATCGTCCAGGCGATCGAAAAAGCCCTGGTCTGAACCTGTCTCCCGCAGGAGCACGGCTTGCCGGCGATAGTGATCTCAAGAACGCCATCGCCGGCAAGCCGTGCTCCTACAGACCTCTCCCTGTCTTTTGAACCTTAATCACCTAAATCAATAGTGCTATTCAAGGCTGGCAAGCCTCCATATTATCGCCGTCATAAAGTTATTTTCACGTGGAGCGTCCCATGCCCGTCAAAGCCTTGTTCAAACCGTTCAACCTCGGTGCCCTGGAGCTGCCGACCCGTGTGGTCATGGCGCCGATGACCCGTTCGTTCTCCCCAGGTGGCGTACCGAATTCGAAGGTCATCGAGTACTACCGCCGCCGTGCTGCGGCGGGTGTAGGCCTGATCATCACCGAGGGCACCACGGTTGGTCACAAGGCTTCCAACGGTTACCCGAACGTTCCGCACTTTTACGGCGAAGCGGCGTTGGCCGGCTGGAAAAAAGTTGTTGATGCTGTCCACGCCGAAGGCGGCAAGATAGTTCCGCAGTTGTGGCACGTCGGCAGCGTACGACGCATCGGCACCGAGCCGGATGCGAGCGTGCCGGGCTACGGGCCATCGGAAAAACTCAAGGACGGTCAGGTCGTGGTTCACGGCATGACCCAACAAGATATCCAGGACGTGATCGCGGCCTTCGCCCAGGCCGCAAAAGACGCGCAGAGCATTGGCATGGACGGCGTCGAGATCCACGGCGCCCACGGTTATCTGGTCGACCAGTTCTTCTGGGAGGGCAGCAACCAGCGCACCGACGAATACGGTGGCAGCCTGGCCAATCGTTCGCGCTTTGCCATTGAGCTGATCCAGGCCGTGCGTGCGGCGGTCGGTCCGGGCTACCCGATCATCTTCCGTTACTCGCAGTGGAAGCAGCAGGACTACACCGCACGTCTGGTGCAAACCCCGGAGGCGTTGGGCGAATTTCTCCAGCCGCTGTCCGATGCCGGCGTGGATATTTTCCACTGCTCTACGCGACGTTTCTGGGAGCCGGAGTTCGACGGCTCCGAGCTGAACCTGGCAGGCTGGACCCGCAAACTGACGGGCAAGCCGACGATCACCGTGGGCAGCGTGGGGCTGGACGGTGAGTTCCTGCAGTTCATGGTCAACACCGACAAAGTCGCGCAACCGGCCAGCCTGGAGAACCTGCTGGAACGTTTGAACAACCAAGAGTTCGACCTGGTGGCCGTGGGACGCGCCTTGCTGGTCGACCCGGACTGGGCGCAGAAAGTCCGCGAAGGTCGCGAGCAGGACATCCTGCCGTTCAGTCGTGAGGCGTTGATGACGCTGGTTTGATCGAATGGGGCATGGCCATCAAAGGCTGTGCCCCGATTTGCACCTCGCAAGCCCCGCGCAACTGTCCTTCAAATTGCTCGACGATTGCCCCCCAGCCCTGCCGACTGGCGTGCTGACGCGCGTTGAGTCGTATGCAGCGCAAGGTTTCTGCCTCTTCCAACAACCAACGGGCGGCATCGCAAAATGCCTCTTCGTCCCCCGGCATCGCCAACACACCGTTGTAACCATGGCGAATGTGTTGAGCTGCGGCCGCCTGATCGTAAGCCACCACGCCCAATCCAGAGGCCAGTGCTTCCAGCACCACATTGCCGAAGGTTTCGGTCAGGCTCGGAAACAGAAACAGATCCCCGGACGCGTAGTGACACGCCAAGGCTTCTGCGCGCTGCGAGCCACAGAAGATCGCGTCGGGCAGTGCCTTTTCCAGCAGCGCACGTTGTGGGCCATCGCCGATCACGATCAGCTTTATTCGTCGTTGTGGATAAGACGACTGCAAAGCCTGGTAGCAATGTTTGAGCAGGCCGAGGTTTTTTTCCTGAGCGAGCCGGCCGACGTGAATCAGTGCAATGTCGTCGTTCTCCAGCCCCCAGCTTTCACGCAGCGAACCCAGGCGTTTGGCCGGGTGGAACAGTTGACTGTCGACGCCACGGGACAGCAACGCCAGGCGCTCGAACTGCCGACGTTCCAGCTCCATTCGCTGGCTGGCGCTGGGCACCAGGGTCAACTTGGTGCGGTTATGGAACCAGCGCAGGTAATGTGTCAGTAACCGGGTCAACAGTCCCAGGCCGTACTGGTTGGAGTACTGCTGGAAGTTGGTGTGAAACCCGCTCACCACTGAAATACCCAGCCGCCGCGCCGCGCGCAAGGCCGACAACCCCAGTGGTCCTTCGGTAGCGATGTAGAGCACGTCCGGGCGATGACGCTGCCAGCGCCTGAGCAACTTGTGCATCGACGACTGACCCCATTGCAGCCCCGGATAACCCGGCAGCGGCCAGCCGCGGCAGAGCAGTAGTTCATCGTCGCTTAGGCGGGTCTGATCGCTGCCCTGGCGCGGTCGCACCAGTTCTACCAGGTGTCCGCGTGCGCGCAGACCTTCGCACAGGCGGCCAAGGGTATTGGCCACGCCATTGATTTCCGGAGGGAAGGTTTCGGTGATCAGAGTAATATGCAGAGCTGTCGTCATGGCCTCAGTGTCGACTGAGGCCATGTCGCCATTGTGTCAGGGCGATGATGGATTTGTGACGCAGTCAGGCAGGTTTGACCACCAGGTTTTCAGCGCCACGCTCGCGCACCCAAAACAACGTCGCACCAGCCACCGCTGCCGGCATCATCAGGATGTTGATTACCGGAATCAGCAGCGCCAGATAGACGATCCCGCCAAAACTCATGCTCTGCCAGCGTTTCTGGCGCAGCCAGGCGAGCATCTCGTTCCAGCCGAGTTTGTGGTTATCCGCCGGGTAGTCGATGTACTGGATTGCCATCATCCATACGCCAAACGCCAGCCATAGTGGGGCAGCGACCAGGTTGACCACCGGGATGAATGAAAGGATCAGCAACGCGAGGGCCCTGGGCAGGAAGTAGCCGAGTTTGCGCATTTCCCGGGCGAACGTGCGCGGGATCATCGCGATCAGTTCGCTCCAACTGAAGGTCGGGAAGTCATCAGTGCCACGCACCACCACTTCGACTTTCTCCGCGAGAAAACCGTTGAAGGGCGCGGCGATCACGTTGGCGAGCATGGTGAAGGTGAAAAACACCATCAGCGCCACCAGAACGACGAACAACGGCCAAAGTACATAGCTGAGAAAACTCAGCCAGCTCGGCAGTGAAGGCATCAGGGTGTCGACCCACAGGCTGAACTGATGGCCGGCGAAATAAATCAATCCGACGAACAGCACCAGGTTGATGACCAGCGGCAACAACACGAACAAACGCAGGCCGGGACTCAAGACCAGCTTCAGGCCTTCGCGCAGGTATTGCGGGCCGGACAGAACGGGGGCGGGCATAGTGGGCTCCGAGCAATGGGAAAACGCGCCGACCTTACCGGCTTTGCCACACAGGCGAAAGCGCGGTAATGACATCGACATTAACTGTAACAAAGGCGTCTTTAAATCAGCCTCCAGGGGATAGAGACCGCCTATGAGCTGGATTGTTATTCCGTATTTCCTTAATCTTCGCCTCCTCGATACGCTGCACCCACTATTTTTCAGGGCTGTCCAACTACGGCGCTTCCCCAAGTGCTTGCACAGTCCTTTTTTAATTCCAGCCGGTCATCCGGCGTTCCGCGCCAGGTAATACCGGCCGGTCGATAGGAGTGAGTCATGTCTGATGTACGTCATTCGCGAGTGATTATTCTTGGTTCCGGCCCTGCCGGTTACAGCGCTGCGGTCTATGCTGCCCGCGCCAACCTCAAGCCGTTGCTGATCACAGGCATGCAGGCTGGCGGTCAACTGACCACCACCACCGAAGTCGACAACTGGCCGGGCGACGTGCACGGCCTGACCGGCCCGGCACTGATGGACCGGATGAAAGAACACGCCGAGCGCTTCGAGACCGAAATCGTTTTCGACCACATCAACGCTGTCGACTTCGCCGCCAAGCCGTACACCCTGACGGGCGACAGCGCCACTTACACCTGCGACGCACTGATCATCGCGACCGGTGCCAGCGCTCGTTACCTGGGCCTGCCGTCGGAAGAAACCTTCATGGGCAAAGGCGTGTCGGCCTGCGCAACCTGCGATGGTTTCTTCTACCGCAACCGTGAAGTGGCCGTGGTCGGCGGCGGTAACACTGCTGTCGAAGAGGCGCTGTACCTGGCCAACATCGCCAGCAAAGTGACCCTGATTCACCGTCGCGAAACCTTCCGCGCCGAGAAAATCCTGATCGACAAGCTGCATGCACGAGTTGCCGAAGGCAAGATTGTCCTCAAGCTGAACTCGACTCTGGACGAAGTGCTGGGCGACAACATGGGCGTGACCGGCGCTCGTTTGAAGAACAACGACGGCAGCTTCGACGAGCTGAAAGTCGACGGCGTGTTCATCGCCATCGGCCACACCCCGAACACGTCGCTGTTCGAAGGCCAACTAACCTTGAAAGACGGTTATCTGGTGGTGCAGGGCGGTCGTGAAGGCAACGCAACGGCGACCAGCCTCGAAGGCATCTTTGCTGCCGGCGACGTGGCTGATCACGTTTACCGTCAGGCGATCACCTCGGCCGGCGCTGGTTGCATGGCGGCCCTGGACGCAGAGCGTTACCTGGACGACCTGCAGAACGCCAAGTTCTGAAATCGTTGAAATGAAAAAACCGGCCTCGGCCGGTTTTTTTGCACCCACTGCTTTTGTGGGAGCCGAGCTTGCTCGCGATAGCGATGTATCAGTCGACATCAGTTTTGAATGTGACGCAGCCATCGCGAGCAAGCTCCCACAGGGTGTTGCATCCAATCTGGAAATCAGCGACGGGTCAGTGGCTGCGCTGTGAACTTCACCCCAGCCAAACCCTGCGCCATCAATGCCCGGATGTTGCCATGGTCGCTGCCATCCGGCGTAGCAACCACCGAGCGGTAATGCTCACCAAACGCCAGCAGCGCTTCTTCATCGCTCAAGCCTTCCAGCAGCGCCAGGCCGAGGGTCTTGCACGAGCCTTCGTTCTGTCCGGCGGCGTTTTCCACGCCACCATTGTTGAAGGCTTGAGGCTGGTAATCATAGCCAGCGGCGATGAACGCCAGGGTATCGGCGAAGGCGTGTTCGCCGCTCTTGAGGCTGGCGCGCAGGGTGTTCAGATCAGTCATGGGTTTTTCCTTTGGCGAACGCCGCTTGCTGGTCAGCGCTGGCTTCTTGCTGGTATTGGGCTTTCCACTCGGCGTACGGCATGCCGTAAACCACTTCGCGGGCGTCATCGAGGCTGACCTCGATCTGGCGTTCGTCGGCGGCGGCCTTGTACCACTTGGACAGGCAGTTGCGGCAGAAACCCGAAAGGTTCATCAGGTCGATGTTCTGCACATCCTTGCGACTGTCCAGGTGCGCGACCAGTCGGCGGAAGGCAGCAGCTTCAAGTTCCAGGCGTTGTTGTTCGGTCATGATGGGCTCGGTGCTATCAAATCGTGGCGCGGATAATAAAAGCCTGGCGGTTTATGCGCCAGGCACGGTCAGCGACTCGCGGCGAGGGTAATCGAAACCGACTCGGCGAAACGCAGGGCGTGGGGTTTGTCGACTTCGACTTCGGCGTAAAGCACGCTTTGGTTGGCCATGATCAAATCGAGTATCTCCTGGGTCAGGCGTTCGAGCAGGGCGAACCGGTTGCCTTCCACATGGGCGATGATCGCCTTGGTAATGGTGCGGTAATTGAGCGCATGATCGATATCGTTGTCGCGCACGGCGTCTTGCGCGGCATAGAGGATGGTCAGGTTGATCAGCACATCCTGCTTGTTGAGGATTTCGTCCTCATTGATTCCGATGAAGGTCCGTAGACACAGGTCCTTGACCCGAATGCGGGCCATTCCTGGTTGAAGTTGTGGCATTGCTACTTGCTCCGTCCAATCAATTGCAGGAACTCCTGACGGGTGTTGCTCGACTCGCGGAAGGCGCCGAGCATCACCGAGGTGTTCATGGTCGAATTCTGTTTCTCGACGCCGCGCATCATCATGCACATGTGCTGGGCTTCGATCACTACCGCAACACCGGCGGCCTGGGTGACGCGCTGCACCGCCTCGGCGATTTCCCGGGTGAGGTTTTCCTGGATCTGCAAGCGCCGGGCGAACATGTCGACGATTCGCGCGATCTTCGACAGGCCCAACACCTTGCCGGTAGGAATATAAGCCACATGGGCCTTGCCGATGAAGGGCAGCAGGTGATGTTCGCAGAGCGAGTAGAGCTCGATGTCGTCGACGATCACCATTTCATCGTTGTCAGAGGCGAACAGCGCGCCATTGACGATCTCGTCGACGCTCTGCTCGTAACCATGACACAGGTACTGCATGGCCTTGGCCGCTCGGGCTGGAGTGTCCAGCAAACCTTCGCGTTCAGGGTCTTCGCCCAAGCCTATTAAGATTTCACGATAATTCTGGGGCAGCGATAGGGTCATGGAACATCCTCGCGGGGGGCGGCCTATTTGACGTGCCGTCCGCCGTTGACGGTCAGGGTCGTGCCGGTGACATAAGGGTTGTCCAGCAAGTAGCGCAGGCTCTGGTAGACAACCTCGCTGCCGGGTTCGATACCCAGCGCAGACTTTGCCAGGGCCTTGGCGCGGTACGCCGCGTCGTCATCGGGGTTAAACAGTAGCAGGGCTGGCGCGATACCGTTGACCTTGATTTTCGGGGCGAATTTCGCCGCGAAGGACAAGGTCAGGCTGTCGAGCCCGGCTTTGGTGGCGCAGTAGGCAATGTGCTTGCTGCTGCCCTTGCGCGTGACATCGTCGCTGATATGCACGATGTCGGCGGGGCTGGAGCGCTCCAGCAAGTCGGCACAATGCAGGTTGATCAGATAGGGCGCAAGCATGTGCACGCTGAACATCTGGGTGAACGCAGCCACTTCGGTGTCAGGGGTTTCGGCCAGCCAGGCAGAAGCGTTATGCACAATCGCCCGCAAGCTCTGGGTATGGGCTTTGAGTTGCGTGATAAACGCCAGGATTCCGGCCTCGCTGGAGAAGTCGGCAAACAGTGTAATCGCGCCTAGGTCGCGCAGTGTTTGCACGCCCGGGCGTTCGCTGCGGTAGCTGATGATCACGCGGTGACCTTCTTCCAGCAGCCGCTGCGCGCAGTGCAGGCCGACACGTTGGCTGGCGCCGGTAATGAGGATCGGAGCTGAGGAAGAGGTCATGGATGGCTCGCATCGCGGGTATGGCAAAACTATACCAGCGACGAGTGCTGCATACCTACGTCAAGCGCTACCCCTGTAGAAGGGCTAGCGATTCTGGGTGGACGGTGCCGTGGGCAATGGCCGACCCTGTGTGTTGTTCAACCAGCCGGCCAGCAGGTGGGTCGACAGCGGGATGAAGAAGTAGACCATCAAAGGCGTCAGGGCCAGGGTGCTGACGAACACTCGGGGCAGCAGGCTTATGTCGCCCAGCAGCGGGCCGAGTACAAAGTTGAACAGTAGCGAGACCGGGAAAAATGCCAGCCAGATCGCCACGGCCTGTTTCCAGCGAGGTGGACGTTGCCCGACTGCACCGAACCAACCGTCGATGCCGCTGACCCGATGCTCGGAAGGGTGGGCAAACAACTCGCTGCCACGTGCCAGCCACGCCGTGCGCGAGACGGAATGCTCCCACGCATGCAGGGTTTGCTCATCGGCGAAGCGGAAAATAATCTGGAATTCGTCATCGCCGGGCGGCGGTGCAAGCACGCCAGAGCCGAGATAACCAGGAAAATCAGTGGCCAGTTGTTCGCCTTCGCGCAACCAGGCGATCAGGTCCTGATAACGCCCGTTGGCAACGCGACGTGCAACCATCAGGGTGACGGGTGAGGTAGACATTGTGTATCTCCGTAGGACAAGCACGCGGTTCCGGGTAGGAGGCGTACAAAACGCAGCACCGGGGTAAAGGGCTGCGTTTAAAAGCAAGCAAGGATTATTCCCGATTTCACTCGATACTCCAAAGATGTTGGTCGAATAAGCCCCTCTTGAATGTAGAAGACCGATCAGGGCTAAATGGGATCCAATCTGACACGGACGTCCTAGTAATGGCTATTATCGCTATGCCTCACCCGCCTCCGCTCTTGATAAAGCAGGAGCAGCTGTTCCCTATTCGTGAAGTGTCACGCCTGACGGGCGTCAACCCGGTGACCTTGCGTGCCTGGGAGCGGCGCTATGGTTTGATTCAACCAGCACGCACCGAAAGTGGGCATCGGCTGTACTCCATGACCGATATTGAACGGGTTCAGAGCATTCTTGGCTGGATCGGACGGGGCGTGGCAGTCAGCAAGGTGGGCAGGATTCTGGCGAAGATCAGCGAAGTCCAAGCATCGCCCAGTATCATTGCGGACGAGTCAGTTCAGGCTGACTATGTTCAGTGGCAAACACAGATCAAAGCGGCGCTCAATCATTTCGACGATGTGGAATTGGGGCGGATTTATGGGCAGGTATTTTCTACGTATTCCCTGACCGTGGTGTTCCAGCACATTTTGATGCCGCTGTGGATACAGTTACTCCAGCAACACGACCAGTTCGGAGAAACCAGTGAGTGGGTGATGCTGGACGGGTTTCTACGTACCAGGGTTCTTCAGCGGTTATTTTTGTTGCGGGGGACGCAGCCGTTGCGGGTAGTCGTTTCTGCTATTGATGGGCAGTGCCGCAAGCTTGAGTTGCTCTTGGCGGCTTTGTATATGGGCAGTGCGCAGGTGGGAATCAGGCTGTTGGCACTGGGGCAGCCCTTTGATGAACTGACTCTGGTCTGTGAAAAGATCAAGCCGCACGCGCTGGTACTGTTCTCCAATCAATCGCCTACACCTGACTTTATCCGTCGTCTGAATCGCTTGGCGATGGGCCTGGATTGCCGTCTGATGCTCGCTGGTGATTCGGCGGATCTGGCACAGGAGAGCGTGGTCGGATCGTCGATTGGCTGTATTGGAAGTGAAGGGGGACTGATGCAGCAACGTTTGCAGCAGTTCCTCGCGGGAACGCTCGATACCTGAGGCTCAGATGTGCAGCGCGGGATGTGTCAGGCGATGCTGCTGGAGAATGTACTGACGCAGGCGTTCGGTTTCATCCTTGTCGCTTTGGTTGAGCCGATAGGCGTAATAGCCCTGTTCGGTTTCTCGCTCGAAAGCCCCGCGCAATGCAATGCGTTCGTAGCCTGAAGGGCTGAACCACAGTGCGAAACTTTTCGGTGGCTTGGTACGGTTGCGTACCTCCAGCAAGACTCCCTTGAACGACACTTCGTGCACCCATAGCGTGCCGGGTTGGCCTTTGGCGTTCTCCAGGGCTACGGGTTCTTCAAGCGCCAGGCGCCAGGGGCGAACCATCGGTCCGTCCTCGTAGATGCTCGGTACGCCCAGGCGCAAATGCAGCGCATGAAACTCATCCTCCACCAGGTGCAGAGGAAAGGTCATTTGCTGATTTTCGAAGTGTGCCTGGATGGTGACCTGCTCGTTGGCCGCCAGGCGTGTCAATAAATCGCGGATTTGCGAGCCCCCATTCACCAGCAGGCTCGACGTCGCATCGCGAACATTGAGCTGCGGGTTGTGCTGCATGGTCTGGATGAAATCCAGTTCATCCTGAGTCAGGAGGGTATCGCGATGCATGGTTGGCTCGAAAGAAGTAATTACAAAGTCACTGGTGATTGTAGTTAATGACCATTAATTCGACAGCTGGTTTTGACCGTTTGTCGCTTTGAGTGCCTGTAGTTCCGCTTGAACTTCGGCTAGTTGGGCTTCCAGTTGGTTAACCCGTTGTTGCGTCTTGACCTGAATGGTGACGTCTTTCTGCACGCCGATAAAGTAAGTCTGTTTGTCATTTTCGTTGTAGACGGTTGAAAGCGACAGCTCATTCCAGAAGTGTGTGCCGTCCTTGCGATAGTTGCGCAGTATTTCCCGGCAGGATTTTCCACCCTTCAACGTTTCACGGATCAGGCTGAGTGCAGCCTGGTCGCGGTCCCCGGACTGGAGAAAGCGACAGTCCTGATACAGGATTTCTTCAGCGCTATAGCCGGTCAGTTTTTCGAAGGCGGGGTTAACGTAGATCAGGATGTTGTCTTCGCCTTCCCTTTCCGCGATGACGATTCCATCGTTCGAAGCGTTGATTGCCAATTGCATCAGTTGGGCATTGATCATCAGAGAATCCTTTCTGCATCGAATGACGAGATGCATTCTATGACATGGTTGTGGACTGTCCACTGGCCACCAGACCTAATTGCGAGGCAATCGCAGCTTTTTTGCCTCAGCTGTTAATATCCGGGTCTTTTACTCTGCTTCAGGATCAGATTGATGAAAGTCGCCATTCTTTCCGGCTCGGTGTACGGCACGGCTGAAGAAGTCGCCCGGCATGCGGCCATCCTTCTCAAGGCTGCAGGTTTTGAAACCTGGCACAACCCGCGTGCAACCCTGGCCGATGTCCAGGCATTCGCTCCCGAAGCCTTCCTGGTCGTAACCTCGACCACGGGTATGGGCGAGTTGCCGGACAACCTGCAACCGCTGTATTCGATGATTCGCGATCAACTGCCCGCTGCCTGGCGCGGTTTGCCGGGAGCGGTGATTGGCCTGGGGGATGCCAGCTACGGCGATACTTTCTGTGGTGGCGGTGAACAAATGCGTGAGCTGTTCGGTGAATTGGGCGTGCGCGAAGTGCTGCCCATGCTGCGCCTGGACGCCAGCGAAAGCGTGACCCCGGAAACTGACGCCGAACCTTGGCTGGCGGAACTGATCAGCGCGCTACGCGGCTGACCGCACACATGCACCTGTTTGCGACGCCGCTAATAATCCGGGTGTTGTGACATCGCTCACGTCTATTAGCAGCCGAAGGCTTGCTGACTCGTTGGGTCAGTAAGCTGGCTGCGAATGCAACTACACGAACCCCGACAGCTGACTAGACTGCATTTACCCCTACGAAATTAATAATAAGAACCAGAGGTCCTTGCCGTGAGCGTAACCCCCGTTCAATCGACATCCGATGTGCAAGACCAGGTTAGCGCCGCCGAGTGGCAAACTCGTGTCGATCTGGCGGCCTGCTATCGGCTGGTGGCGCTGCAGGGGTGGGACGATCTGATCTTTACCCACATCTCCGCCAAAGTGCCGGGGACTGAAGATTTTTTGATCAATCCGTTCGGAATGATGTTTCACGAAATTACCGCGTCGAGCCTGGTGAAAGTCGATCAGGCCGGCAATAAGCTGATGGACAGCCCCTACGAGATCAATCCCGCCGGATACACCATTCACAGCGCCGTGCATGAGGTGCGTCACGACGTGGTGTGCGTGCTGCATACCCACACGGCGGCCGGTGTGGCGGTTTCCGCGCAGAAGCAGGGCGTATTGCCCATCAGCCAGCAATCACTGTTTGTGCTCTCCAGCCTGGCGTATCACGCCTATGAAGGTGTCGCACTCAACCACGACGAAAAGGCGCGCCTGCAAGCCGACCTCGGTGAAAACAGTTTTCTGATGTTGCACAACCACGGGCTACTGACCTGTGGCAGCAGCATTGCCGATACCTTCTTGATGATGTTCACCTTCCAGCGTGCTTGCGAGATCCAGGTGCTGGCGCAGAACGGCGGGGCTGAACTGATTGCCATCGAACCGCAGATCCTTGCAGGCGCCAAGGCGATGATTGCCGGCGTGACCAAAAGTGCTCAAGGGATGGGCGGCGCGCTGGCCTGGCCGGCGCTGCTGCGTAAACTCGATCAACAAGCTCCGGGTTTCAGACTCTAATGCCACTCTCCGAGATCCCTCTGTGCGTCTGGCGCAAACGCGGACAGAGCTTTGTGTTCCGTGGCCAGACCATTCGCTATTGGGTGGCCGGGCAAGGTGAGCCCTTGTTGCTGATCCATGGATTCCCCACCGCCAGTTGGGACTGGCATTACCTTTGGCAACCCTTGACCCAGCGGTATCGGGTGATCGCCTGCGACATGCTCGGTTTTGGCGACTCGGCCAAGCCACTGGACCATGAATATTGCCTGTTGGAGCAGGCCGATTTGCAGCAGGCACTGCTGGACTATCTGGGTGTCCGGCAGCCTGTGCACCTGCTGGCGCATGATTACGGTGACAGCGTGGCTCAGGAGTTGTTGGCCCGACATAATGAGGCGCGTGTCGAGATTGGCAGTTGTGTGTTCCTCAACGGTGGCCTGTTTCCCGAAACCCATCAGCCGGTGTTGATGCAAAAACTGTTGCTCAGTCCGTTGGGCTGGATGATCGGACGGGCGTTCAGTCGGGATGGGCTGGTCAAGAGTTTCCGGCAGATCTTTGGTCCCCGGACCCGTCCAAGTGAAAGCGAACTGGATGATTTCTGGAGCCTGATCGACAACAACCGTGGCACGCGGATCATGCACAAGCTGATCAACTATATCCCGCAACGCCGCATACAGCGGGACAGATGGGTCAAGGCCATGCAAGCGGGCACCGTTGCGATGCGGGTGATCGATGGCGAAGTCGACCCGGTGTCCGGTGCCCACATGGTCGAACGCTACCGCCAGTTGATCCCCAATCCGGACACGGTATTGCTACGCGGAATCGGTCATTACCCGCAAATCGAGGCGCCGATCCAGGTGCTCAAGCACTACCTGGCGTTTCGTGACCAGCTGGATCCCCCCGCGTTGAAAACCGCCTGTTCCTGACCCCGCGTCTCGACCCTTGTTGTCACCCATCACACGGGAGCAGCCTGGTTCCCGCGTCGCAAATCACTGCATTCGCCAATCAGCTCAGACCGACTGAGTAGCGGGCTCTGATCAGAGTCTTTTGCACATGAGAATATTTATCATTAATATTGGCACACCGTTGACCCTGCGTAGGGCATGGACCACGTTGAGTCGGCCTTTGATGATCAATACTCCACCCGAATCCCAGAACATCGACGGCTCCGACAGCCCGGACAGTCGCGCGTATTTTCTGAGGGTATTCTTGTCCCAGCGGCCGCAAATGGAAGCGTTGGTCAGTCGGCGCGTGGGTTGTCGGGCGACGGCTGCCGATCTGGTGCAGGACCTGTTTCTACGTTTCTGGCGCCGACCATTGGTGCAAGTCGAAGAACTCAGCACGTACCTGTTGCGCTGCGCCGGCAACATTGCTATCGACCATCTACGTAGCGAAGGCGCGCGGGTGCGACTCAACGAAGGCTGGCTGCCGGAGCAACAGCACAACCTCAGCGTCGAGCCGCAAGCGGCGCTGGAAGCTGGCAATGACCTGCGCCATGTCGAGGCGGCGTTGCGCGGTTTGCCCGAACGTACCCGGCAGATTTTTCTGCTCAACCGCATCCACGGGCGCAAGTACGCCGAAATCGCCAAGGCCATGGGGCTTTCCCAAAGTGCCGTTGAAAAACATATGATGCGCGCCCTCGAAGCCTGCAAGGCCAGTCTGCGAGAACCTGAATCACGCACGCCAGGGACAGCCCCGTGAATCACACCGTCAATGTCACTCCGACGCCGGCTCAGGAGCAGGCCGCGCTGGCCTGGCTGAGCCTGTTGCACGACCAACCGAGCAGCGGCGATCACGCCACGTTCAGCCGCTGGTTGCAGGCCGATCCGGCGCATGCCGAAGCCTACGCCCGGGCGCAAGTAGTCTGGGAAATGAGCGAAGTGCCGGCCCGCACCCTGGCCGACGAAGATGCCGTTGCCTTGCAGGGTTATCTCAATGCGATGCAGCGCTCCAGGCGTTCCGGCGTGCGGCGCTGGTCTGGCGGTTTGGCCATGGCCGGCTGCTTGCTGCTGATGGTTTCGATAGGCGCCGGCTGGCAGCCCTCGCGTTGGTTCGATGATTTAACGGCGGACTACGTCTCGGCACCGGGTGAAGTGCGCAACGTGACCTTGGCCGATCAATCCCGAGTCATCCTCGATGCCGACAGCGCCATTGCCGTGGATTTCAGCCACGGTGAGCGGCATGTTCGGCTGCGCCGCGGTGCGGCCTTTTTCAACGTGAGCCATACCGGCGAGCCCTTTGTGGTCGATGCCGAAAAAGGCGAGGCGCGGGTCCTCGGCACGCAGTTTGAAGTGCGCTTGCAACCGGCGGGCGCGCAGGTGACGGTACTTTCTGGACGCGTCGGTGTGACGCCGACCAAGGGCGCCGAGCAGCAGGTGCTGACGGCCGGCGAGCAAGTGGCTTTTGGCGCCGGCACCGCGGCAAAACTCCACGCGGTCGACAGCGAAGCGCAACTGGCCTGGCGTCAGGGCTGGCTCAATTACTACAAGTCACCCTTGGCCGATGTGGTGAAAGACCTTGGCCGGCATTACCCGGGACGGATCATCGTGCTCAACGACGACCTTGCCGCACGACGGATCAGTGGCAGCTTTCCAAGCAAAGACCCGCAAGCGGTGCTCGATTCCCTGCAAGGGGTGTTGGGGTTCGAGCAGCACAATCTGTTGGGACGGATGATCATTTTGCGCTGAGGGGCGAGCGTATTACCGACCACCTGAAAATCCTCCTGCTGCGTGCAGGGATGGGTACTACGCTAAAGCAGGTTGAAGTGCCGCAAGCGATACACGGCCAACTGCAATCGGCCTGATCTCCTGCGGATTTCGATTAGCGAACAAGGATGACCCCATGACACATCATTCCCTGCCAAGGCTTCTCAGTGCAGTCGCCCTGGCTGTCGCCGCGCTGGGCGGTTGCGCCCATGTTCAGCCACCAGCTCAACCGGTTGCCGTGAACATCGTGGCAATCAACGACCTGCACGGTTACTTGCAGGCCAATCCGTATTCGGTTCGTGACAGCGCGGCCGCTGACGGTGTGCGCATGCTCAAGGCCGGGGGCATTGCGACCCTCGGCGGGATGCTGACGCAACTGCGCAAGGACGATCCACAGCTGTTGTTCATCGGTGCCGGTGACCTGGTGGGTGGCAGTCCGCCGCTGTCGGCGATGTGGGCCGACGAACCGACGCTCGAAGCGCTGCGGTACATGGACATGAAACTCAGCGCCATTGGCAATCATGAGCTGGACAACGGTAAGGCGGAGTTCCTGCGCCAGCTCAATGGAGGCTGCGAATCGAATCGTCCGACCAAGGCCTGCCAGTTTCGCGCCCGCTATCCCGGCAGTGGATTCCCGTACCTGGCGGCGAACCTGATCGACACCGATACCGGCAAAACCCTGTTGCCGCCGTACCGCATCGAAGAGGTCAAAGGCCAGAAGATCGCCTTTGTCGGTGCGGTCCTGCGTGATGTTGCCTCCGTGGTCAGCGCCAAGGGCATGCAGGGTTTGCGTACCGAGGACGAAGCCGAGTCGATCAATCGGCTGATCCCGGAGCTCAACCGCCAGGGCGTCAATGCGATTGTCGCGGTGGTGCACCAGGGCGGCTCAACCCCCGAACCCTACGACAAACAGGACTGCAGCCAACTGAGCGGCGATATCGTTGATGTAGCCAAGCGTCTTGATCCGGCAGTCGATGTGTTGATCAGCGGGCATTCCCATAAGGGTTATCTGTGCAAGGTCGGTCCTCTGCTGGTGACTCAGGGCAGTTCGTACGGGCATCTGATGACTCGCCTGACGCTCGACGTGACTCCCGGTCAGCATCGGGTCACGGGCATTCACGCGACTAACCTGCTGGCCGATCCGGCGCAGTATCCAGCCGATCCACAGATGCTTGCCTTGCAGCGGGAAGTTGAAGCACGCAGCAATAACGTGCTGCTCAAACCGGTCGGCGCCATCGCGGCTTCACCGATCACTCGACGTGCCAATGCGGCGGGGGAGACGCCGTTGGGTGACTTGATCGCCGACGCTCAACTGGCGGCTGGCGCGGCGCATGGCGCGCAGATCGCCTTTATGAACAGGGGCGGCATTCGTGGCGACCTGGCCCTGGAGCCAGGTCTCAAACGCCTGAATTATGGGCAGGTGGCGACGGTGCAGCCGTTTAACAACACCCTGATCGCCTTCGACCTGAAGGGGCGGCAACTCGAACAATTGCTCAATCAGCAATGGAAGGCCGAAGGCAATTTTGATGCGCTGCAGGTTTCCAGGGGCTTCAGTTATCGCTGGGACTCTACGCGCCCGTTGGGGAGTCGGGTGATCCCCGGCAGTGTTCGTCTCAACGGTAAGCCAGTGCAGCCTGAGCGCAATTATCGACTGGTGGTGAACGGCTTTCTGGCCGACGGTGGCGATCGCTTCAGTCTTTTCAAACAGGGCATCAACCGTAGCGATTTGGAAGTGACGGACCTGGATAGCCTGATCGATTACTTGCACCGCATGGATCAACAAGGCAAACCCGTTGGTTCTGCGAAGAGTGCAGGGCGCATCGTGAAGGTGAAATAGCGCGGCATGTCTGGTTGTGTAAGGGGCTTTGAAACTATTTTCAATTTTCATGTGAGGTAAACCCGAGTGACATTCGTGTAGTGGTGAAAGTGCGATTCATTCGCATCCGCAGCATTTCTACACACAGGTCACGAGCAATGAAGTCCAGGGCAAAATCGGCGGCAGGCGGTTCGGTTAAACAGTGGTTTGGTGCTTCTGCGCTAGCCGTTTCGGTGTTGGCCTTGTTGCCGTTGAGCGTGGCGTGCGCTGCGCAGTCCAGTGAGCAACACCGCGCGCTGTTCAGCTTCAACATTGCCAGCAAACCCTTGCCCCAGGCGTTGAGCGACTTCAGCCGGGTCACCGGCATCAGCGTGGTTTACACCGATGAAGCGCCCTACGGTCTCAGTGCACCGGCCATCAAGGGCGAGATGAGCGCCGAGCAAGCCATGCAACGCTTGCTGAGCAAATCCGGTTTCACCTTTCGCCAGACCGACGCCCACACGCTGGCCCTTGAACCACAGCCCACCGAAGGCGCGCTGAATCTCGGTGCAACCACCATCACCTCGGCGGTTGAGCAACCGATGAGCTATCAGCCGCCGTCCACCACCTCCGTGGCACGTTCATCGGCCTCGCTCCAGGAAATCCCCCAGACCATCAACGTGATCCCGGCTCAGGTGTTGCGTGACCAGCTGCCGCGCAACCTCGACGATGCGTTGGCCAATGTCAGCGGCATTACCCAAGGCAACACGCTGGGGAGTACTCAGGATTCGGTGATGACTCGCGGTTTCGGTGACAACCGCAACGGCTCGATCATGCGCGATGGCATGCCGCTGGTGCAGGGCCGTGGCCTGAACGCCTCGGTGGATCGGGTTGAAGTCCTGAAGGGGCCGGCCTCGTTGCTCTATGGCATCCAGGACCCGGGCGGCGTGGTGAACATGGTCAGCAAGAAGCCCGAATTGCAGCCATACAACGCCTTGACCGTGCGTGGCTCGAGCTATGGCAACGGCAAGAACGGCAGCGGTGGCAGCCTCGACAGCACCGGGCCACTGGGCGACTCCGGACTGGCTTACCGAATGGTGCTGGACCACGAAGATGAAGACTACTGGCGCAATTTCGGCACGCATCGCGAGACGTTGATCGCGCCGTCCCTGGCCTGGTTCGGCGAGAGCACCAAGCTGTTGTTTGCCTACGAGCACCGCGAGTTTCTTGCACCGTTCGACCGTGGCACAGCCATTGACCCGCGCACCAATCATCCGTTGGACATCCCGCGTGGCCGGCGTCTCGACGAGCCGTTCAACAATATGGAAGGCCGTTCGGACCTGTACCATTTCGAAGCCGACCACGAGCTCAATGACAACTGGAAAGCCCACTTCGGCTACAGCTGGAACCGCGAAACCTACGACGCCAGCCAGGTTCGCATCACCGCCATCGACCCGAAAAAAGGTACGCTGACCCGTAGCATGGACGGCACCCAGGGCGCCCTGACCACCGACCGTTTCACCACCGCCAGCCTCGAAGGCAAGGTCGATGTCGCCGGCATGCAACACGATCTGGTGTTCGGTGTGGATGATGAATACCGCAAGATCTACCGCGCCGACCTGATCCGGCAGAAGAGCCGGTTCCCGTCCTTCAGCTATCTGGACCCGGTCTACGGCCGTGAAGTGGCAGGCACCACGGTCAGCGCAGCGGACAGCAATCAGACCGATCTGCTGCGCAGCGATTCGGTGTTCCTGCAGGACTCGATCCACCTGAACGACCAGTGGATTCTGGTGGCTGGCGGACGTTTCCAGGAGTACGACCAGTACGCCGGCAAGGGCCGTCCGTTCAAGGCCAACACCGACAGCAACGGTCAGAAATGGGTGCCGCGTGCCGGCCTGGTGTATCGCTATACCGACGAGTTGTCGTTCTACGGCAGCTACACCGAATCCTTCAAACCGAACTCGACCATCGCACCATTGAGCGGCAGCTCGATCGTTCTTGATGGCAGCATTGCACCGGAAGAAGCCAGGTCGTGGGAACTGGGGGCCAAGCTCGACATGCCGGGTCGCGTGACCGGCAATATTGCGCTGTTCGACATCAAGAAACGCAACGTGCTGGTGTCCAACTCCGAGAACCCGCTGGTCACCACTTACAGTGCAGCCGGTGAAGTGCGTTCCCGTGGCCTGGAAGTGGACCTGACCGGTCAGTTGAGCGACCGCTGGAGCATGATCGGCAGCTACGCCTACACCGACGCCGAGGTCACCGAAGATCCCACCTACAAAGGCAAGCGACTGCAAAACGTGGCGAAAAATACCGGCTCGCTGTCGGCAGTCTATGACTTCGGCACCATCGTCGGTGGCGACCAGTTGCGGGTCGGCGCAGGCGCCCGGTATGTCGGCGAGCGGGCCGGTAACGCGGTGAACGACTTCGACCTGCCGAGCTATACCGTGGCCGATGCCTTCGCCACCTACGACACCAAACTCGACGGGCAGAAGGTCAAGTTCCAGCTCAACGTGAAAAACCTCTTCGACCGGACCTACTACACCTCGGCCGTCAACCGGTTCTTTGTGTCGATGGGCGATTCGCGCCAGATCTCGCTGTCCAGCACGTTGGAGTTCTGATGAAAACCTTGATGATTGCCATGTTGGCCCTGGCATTCAGCGGCGCGGCGTCTGCCGCGCCGGCACCGGATGCCCGGGTTTACCATCGCGAGCAGCAGGTGAGCTTGCCCGGCTCGGGAGACAGCTGGGGTTTTGTCGCCCTCGACCCGACGCGGCCTTATCTGTTTTTGGCCCGCCGGGAAAACGGCCTGAGCGTGTTCGATGTCGAGCAGCAACGTCTGCTGAAAACCATCGACGACTCAGCGGGCGCCAACGGCGTGGTGTTCGTGCCGACATTGAACCGGGTGTTTGTGCTCAATACCGACGGCAGCCTGGGCGTGGTCGAGTTGTCCACACTCAAACTGCTCAAGCGCATCCCGGTGGCCCAGAGCAACCTCAACAGCGCGGTGTATGAACCGCGCACGGGTCAGGTGATCATCGTCAGCGGTCGGCGCGCCGATCGTTCGACCTTGTTCGTGTTCGATCCGAAACAAGAGCGCATCAGCGCCGCGCATGAACTGGACGTGAAGAAAATCGACCCGTTGCTGGTCAAGGGCGACGGCAGTTTCTTCCTGCCGATGCGTGATGAGGGCAAGGTCGCTCGTTTCTCGGCGAGCAGTTTTGAAGTCCTCGACACCTGGCAATTCGAAGGCTGCGCGCGACCCAGTGCGCTGGCGCAGGATGCCGAGCGCGGACGTTTGTTCATTGCCTGCCGGGGCGAAAAGCCGCAACTGGTCGTCGCCGATCTTCAGAACGGCGCGTTGAAGGCCCGTCTGCCGATCACCCGTGACGTCAACGCGCTGGTCTATGACGCGGACAACCGGCAGTTGCTGATCCCCAGCGGAGTCGATGCCAACCTGAGCATCGTCCAGCAGCTCGATGCCGATCACTACCAGGCGCAGGCCAGTGTCAGCACCTTGCCGATGGCCTACAACATGGCCTTCGATCCACTCAGTAAAAAGGTTTACCTGCCAGCGATGGACTTCACCCAGCTGGTGCCGAGCAAGGCTGAGCCCAAGCCGGATCCGCTGTTTCACGCCAACACCTTTTCGGTCACCACCCTGGCTCCGTAGGAGCATTGCATCGGGACCGTGTTAACGCAAAAACGCCTGGCGGTATTCGCCGGGCGTGCCCTTCATGGCCTGGCGAAAGCGATTGGTGAAATGGCTGGCGCTGGCAAAGCCGCAGGCCAGCGCGATCTCTCCAAGCGGCTGTGAGCTGTTGCGCAACAAATGTCGGGCGTGAGCCAGGCGGCGGGCCAACAGGTATTGATGCGGCGGCAGGCCGAAGCTTTCGCGAAACATCCGCGCGAAGTGGTACTCCGACAACGCGCACAAACCGGCCAACTGACCAAGGCTGATCGGCTCGGCCAATTGCTGGTCGATGTACTCGATCAGCTGTCGACGCTGATGCGCCGCCAGCCCACCCTTTAGGCGCAAACCCTGTCGCAGGCCGACTTGGCTGAGCAACGTGTGGCTGAGCATTTCGTGTGCGAGGCTGCTGGTCAGCAGGCGTTCGCCGGGCTCGTCCCAGTTCAATTCAATCAACTGACGGAAACGCCGGGCTTGCACCGGGTCTTCGAGAAAGGTGCTTTCCTGCAATTGCAGTTCACGCGGTTCACGGTCGAGCAGGGTGACGCAGCCGAGGGAAAATTGCTCGGGGCTGAAGTACAGGTGAGCCAGGCGGATTCCACCGTTGATCACCCAGGCCGACTGGTGCTCGGCAGGCAGGATGCAGAGTTTGTCCGGGCCGCCCTTGGTGCCGGGCTGCTCGCGGCGAAAGGTCCCGGTGCCACCGGCGATGTAGCAGGAGAGGGTGTGATGACTGGGCGCTTCATAGTCCTGGGCGTCGTGATGATTGCTCCACAGGGCAGCAGCCATGCCGTCACCGAGCTCGGCACTGTGCTCAAGGCGAGCATTCGGCGAGCGGTTGAGGGCTTGAAAGACTTGCAGGGTTTCCAGTGCGGGCATGATCGGCTCTCTCCAACGCCTTGCATCCTACTCCGTCGCCTCGACGCTGCCAGCCCGTCGCCTGACAAAAGCGCAAGTTTATGCAAGCGCACGGCCTGCCTCGAGAACAGACTGAAGGCCATCTTCAGGAGTTGCCGACATGAACCTCTCGCTATACCTGCTCACGGTGCTGATCTGGGGCACCACCTGGATCGCCTTGAAACTGCAACTGGGGGTGGTGGCGATTCCGGTGTCGATCGTTTATCGCTTCGGCCTGGCATCGCTGGTGCTGTTCGTGATGTTACTACTCAGCCGACGCCTGCAAGTGATGAACCGGCGCGGTCATCTGATCTGCCTGGCCCAGGGGTTGTGCTTGTTCTGCATCAATTTCATGTGCTTCCTCACCGCCAGCCAGTGGATTCCCAGCGGTCTGGTCGCCGTGGTGTTCTCCACTGCCACGCTGTGGAATGCGCTGAATGCGCGGGTGTTCTTCGGCCAGAAAGTGGCCCGCAATGTGTTGATGGGCGGCGCGCTGGGGTTGATCGGGCTGGGCTTGTTGTTCTGGCCGGAACTGGTCGGCCATACCGCCAGCCCGCAAACCTTGCTTGGCCTGGCTCTGGCGCTGCTGGGCACGCTGTGCTTCTCGGCCGGCAACATGCTCTCGAGCCTGCAACAGAAAGCCGGCCTCAAGCCACTGACCACCAACGCCTGGGGCATGGCCTATGGCGCCGCGATGCTGTCGATGTACTGCCTGGTCAAAGGTATTCCCTTCGACATTGAATGGAATACTCGTTACATCGGCTCGTTGTTGTACCTGGTGATTCCGGGCTCGGTGATTGGTTTCACCGCGTACCTGACCCTGGTCGGACGCATGGGCCCTGAACGTGCGGCGTATTGCACGGTGCTGTTCCCGGTAGTGGCTTTGAACGTGTCGGCCTTCGCCGAAGGCTATCAATGGACCACGCCGGCTTTGGCCGGGTTGGTACTGGTCATGTTGGGTAACGTGTTGGTGTTTCGCAAACCCAAGGCGCGAGTGACGGTGGGCAGTGGCAAGTTGGCGTGATCGATCAAGTTACACTTTGCCTTATCGGGGTGATCCGTACGATGTGGGTTAATTGTCGGTTTTCAGTGACAGATAAATAAGTGCGGTCATCATGTAACCGATAATGCTTCGGGTCCATGCCATGGCATTCCATTCTGCAGAAGTGTCCATGTCGAACCATTCATTGGCGATCACCTGTATACAGAAGTAATACACGAAAATGCCGATCATCAAACCGACAATTCCGTATTTCTTTGCCTCGTGGAACTCTTTGCGCGGCGCATTGAGTTTTGTGTAAAGCTGATAGGCGCCCAATAAACAGCAGGCGGTGTAGGTTGTCTCCAGGGTGATGATCATCCAGTAGATTCTATGGTGCAGCATGGGGGAAGTGATGGCGCGATAGCGCAGGGTTTCGTTGGGACGGGTTGTATCCATGCTGAGGATATGTCCAACAAATTCGTAGTTGGAGGCGTAGTCAGTCACATTGCTGAATACAATAAGCAGGCCAAATCCTCCTGCCATTAAAACCAGGAGCAACTTACTGCGCCTGATTAAGCAGGCCGTCGTGAAATTTATCATGTTGCGCACTCTCCACATCCGGGGCCTGCACTATGCAGGCTGTCGGGGCATGAGTTTATAACGCAAAAAAAATGCCGGGCAGGGGACTGAATTGCAAGTTGTGTCCTGTCGTAGTTTGAATGCTCGGGTGGTCACAGTTATTTCAGGGGTGTCTACTGTCAACTGTGACAGTAGACACCTGGGGGTGTTCTGTTTAGCGTGGTCTGGCTTCTGGAAGGTGTCTCGATAATGCCTAGGGTGGAGTTGCCATGAATAAAGATCAACTTGCAATCATCGCGAATATTCGTGAGCTTTTAAATAATCAGGATTACTCAAACGAGGCTTTGCCGCCGGCGCCAGTTATCCAGTTGCTGGATGCCAATGGCAAATTGAGTCACGCGTGTGTTTTGAAGGATGGTCTTTGGGTGGATCTTGTTTATGCCGGATTCAAACCCGCCGACAAAATCCTTTTTTATCTGGGGAGCGCCACCCCCGGAATTGTCGATTATGAAGACCGATTTACGCTGAACGAAGAGAAGAAAATCGAGGCGCAGGTGCCTGAAGACACGATCAATCGATTGATTGGCGAAACGGCATTTGCACTGTACTTCGTGAATGAAACGACACCGTCTAATTTCAAGTACTTTGATGTCGTCGAATGACGTGATGCGTTGTCGTAACGAGGGGCAGGGCGCGCTCAGCTGGAACGTGCCCTGTTTCTATCAACCCTTCCACACCTGCGGATTCACCAGATCCTGCGGCCGCTCGCCCAACAACGCGCTGCGCAGGTTGGCCAAGGCGCGGTGGGCCATGGCTTCGCGGGTTTCGTGGGTGGCCGAACCGATGTGCGGCAAGGTCACGGCGTTCTTCAGCTGGAACAGCGGCGACTCGGCCAGCGGTTCCTTCTCGTAGACATCCAGCCCCGCCCCGCGGATCCGGTTGTTCTGCAAGGCCTCGATCAGCGCCGGTTCATCGACCACCGGGCCACGGGAAATATTCACCAGAATCGCGCTCGGCTTCATCAGTGCCAGTTCGCGGTGGCTGATCAGGTGCCGGGTCTTGTCGCTGAGCGGCACTACCAGGCAAACGAAATCGGCTTCGGCCAGCAACTGATCAAGGCTGCGAAACTGCGCGCCGAGCTCCTGTTCAAGCTGGGGCTTACGGCTGTTGCCGCTGTACAGAATCGGCATGTTGAAGCCCAGGCGACCGCGTCGGGCAATGGCCGCGCCAATGTTGCCCATGCCGACGATGCCCAGGGTCTTGCCATGCACGTCGCAACCAAACAGCGGCGCGCCGACCGTGGCCTGCCATTGCCCGGCCTTGGTCCAGGCGTCCAGCTCGGCGACGCGTCGGGCACTACTCATCAGCAAGGCAAAGGCCAGGTCGGCGGTGCTTTCGGTCAGCACGTCCGGGGTGTTGGTGAGCATGATCCCGCGCTCGTTGAAGTAGGCCAGGTCGTAGTTGTCGTAGCCGACCGAGACACTGGACACCACTTCGAGTTTGCTGGCGTTCTCCAATTGGGCTCGACCGAGCTTGCGACCAACGCCGATCAAGCCGTGAGCGTGGGGCAGGGCTTCGTTGAACTGTGCATTGATGTCACCCAGCTTGGGGTTGGGCACGATCACATCGAAGTCGTGTCGCAAGGACTCGACCATTTCGGGCGAGACACGGCTGAAGGCAAGTACGGTCTTTTTCATCGCAGGAAGGCTCGACAGGCGGAGGAGAATGCCAAGCACGCTAACATTCTCTGACGGGTTTTTGCGAGAGCCGCAGGCTGTGGGCGAACACAAACCCTGTGGCGAGGGAGCTTGCTCCCGCTCGGCTGCGTAGCAGTCGTCAGCCTTTCAATCTCGACTTACCTGAATTAGCTCATTGACGCGATTGCGAGCGCTGCGCACTCGAGCGGGAGCAAGCTCCCTCGCCACACTGGATCGGGTCAATCCTTAGGATCAATTGGCCACCCGAGCCCCACCCCGCCCCGCTCAACTCATACGCCGCCATGCGAGAGCCGCAGGCTGTGGGCGAACACAAACCCTGTGGCGAGGGAGCTTGCTCCCGCTCGGCTGCGCAGCAGTCGTCAGCCTTTCAATCTCGACTTACCTGAATTAGCTCATTGACGCGATTGCGAGCGCTGCGCACTCGAGCG
>NZ_JBYSXY010000017.1:0-144269 GCF_058782685.1 Pseudomonas sp. FW306-02-D09B | reverse complement strand
ATTTCCCGTCAGGCTTATTACAAGCGCAACCGGGCGTGTGATGCCCGGGCCCGTCATGCCCAGGAAGTGATGGGATTCGTAAGGGAAAAACGACTTAGGCAACCGCGCCTTGGCACCCGAAAACTTCACAATCTGATGCGCACTGAGCCAGAAGTGTCCGTAAAGGTCGGTCGAGACCGGTTATTCGATATCTTGCGAGATCGGCGCGAGCTGGTTCCCCGCAGACGGGCCTATCACAAAACGACAGACAGCCATCATCGCTTTCGCCGGCATCCAAACCTGCTCAAAGATGGGCCGATTCAGGTAGTTGCCAAGGCGCCAGAACAAGTATGGGTTGCGGACATCACCTACTTACCGACGCAAACGGGTGTGGCTTATCTGAGTTTGATCACCGATGCGTACTCCCGAAAAATCGTGGGGCACCATGTCCATGAAAGCTTGCACACCGAATCGGTGATCCAGGCGTTCAACAAAGCCCTCAAGCAGCGGACAACGAAGCAATGTTTGGTGCATCACTCGGATAGAGGCGTCCAATACTGCTCCGAGCTTTATCAGCGGCTGCATGCCAAATACGGCATCACCTGCTCAATGACCGATGGCTACGACTGCTACCAAAACGCGTTGGCTGAGCGTGTGAACGGGATTTTGAAAAACGAGTTATTGCTGCATCGCCCCAAAAATTTTGCAGAGGCCATCCGGATGGTGGACGAGTCGGTGCAGATCTATAACAACGAGCGGCCTCATCTGTCGCTGAAATACAAAACGCCCGATGCGGTGCATCGGGCGTTTTGAGGCTGAAACAGGTGTAAACCTATTTCAGGACTAGACACGCTTGAACGTTAGAACAACACGCGGCAACGGATGGTGCCGTTGATGTGTTGCAGCTTCTCTTGCGCCAGGTCCGAGTATTCGGCGTCGACGTCGATCACGACGTAGCCGACTTTCTCGTTGGTCTGCAGGAACTGACCGGAAATGTTGATACCGTTTTCGGCGAAGACCTTGTTGATCTCGCTGAGTACACCCGGAATGTTCTGGTGAATGTGCAGCAGACGGTGCTTGCCAGGGTGAGCCGGCAGGGCCACTTCCGGGAAGTTGACCGAGGACACCGACGTACCGTTGTCGCTGTACTTGACCAGTTTCTCAGCGACTTCCAGGCCGATGTTGGCTTGCGCTTCAGCGGTGGAGCCGCCGATGTGCGGGGTCAGGATCACGTTGTCCAGGCCACGCAGCGGGCTTTCGAACTCTTCGTCGTTGGAGCGTGGCTCCACCGGGAAGACGTCGATGGCCGCGCCGATCAGGTGCTTGTCCTTGATCGCGTCCGCCAGGGCGTCCAGCTCGACCACGGTGCCGCGAGCGGCGTTGATCAGGATGCCGCCTTTCTTGATGGCGCGGATTTCCTTCTCGCCGATCATCCACTGGGTAGCAGCCGTTTCCGGAACGTGCAGGGTCACGATGTCGGACATCGCCAGCAGCTCGTGCAGGTTGCCAACCTGAGTGGCGTTACCCAGTGGCAGCTTGGTGATGGTGTCATAGAAGTACACCTGCATGCCCAGGCCTTCAGCCAGGACCGACAGTTGAGTACCGATCGAGCCGTAACCGACGATACCCAGCTTTTTGCCACGGATTTCGAAGGAGTTGGCCGCGCTTTTGATCCAGCCGCCACGGTGGCAGGAAGCGTTCTTCTCAGGGATGCCGCGCAGCAACAGGATCGCTTCAGCCAGCACCAGCTCGGCCACCGAACGGGTGTTGGAGTACGGTGCGTTGAAGACAGCGATGCCGCGTTCGCGAGCAGCGTTGAGGTCGACCTGGTTGGTGCCGATGCAGAAACAGCCAACAGCTACCAGTTTCTTCGCGTGATCGAAGATTTCTTCGGTCAGTTGAGTGCGGGAGCGAATGCCGATGAAGTGCGCATCAGCGATCTTTTCCTTCAGCTGGGCTTCCGGCAGAGAACCTGTCAGGTACTCGATGCTGGTGTAGCCCGCCGCCTTGAGGACGTCGACAGCCGATTGGTGGACGCCTTCGAGAAGAAGGAACTTGATCTTGCTCTTATCGAGAGAAGTCTTGCTCATCTGCGTAAACCTGTGTCCCGGAGAAAAATGGCAGGGAATCGGACAGCGTGAGCTGACCCGGACGGCAGGAACGCCGTCGCCGCAGAACAGCCTTTGGGCACTATCCTGCGGGGGCGGTATGCTAGCATATGCACCCCGCAAACACTCATTCCTGCGACGTGAAGCGTGCTCAGGATGACCATGAATTGTTCGAGAGTTCTGTCGATGACCAATCCCGCCCTGATTGAAGAGCTGAAGACCCTGGTTGAGCCTGGCAAGGTGCTGACCGATGCCGACTCCCTGAATGCTTACGGTAAGGATTGGACCAAGCATTTCGCCCCGGCCCCGACGGCCATCGTATTCCCCAAGACCACCGAGCAGGTCCAGGCCATCGTCCGTTGGGCGAATGAGCACAAGATTGCGTTGGTACCGTCTGGCGGACGCACCGGGCTGTCCGCTGCTGCCGTGGCAGCCAATGGCGAAGTGGTGGTTTCGTTCGACTATATGAACCAGATCCTCGACGTGAACCTGACCGACCGCACTGCGACTTGCCAGCCAGGTGTCGTCACTGAACAACTGCAAAACCGCGCCGAAGAGCATGGTTTGTACTATCCGGTGGACTTTGCTTCTGCAGGTTCCAGCCAGATTGGCGGCAATATCGGCACCAATGCCGGCGGGATCAAGGTTATTCGCTACGGTATGACCCGTAACTGGGTTGCCGGCATGAAAGTCGTGACCGGCAAGGGCGACCTGCTGGAACTGAACCGTGACCTGATCAAGAACGCCACCGGCTACGACATGCGTCAGCTGTTCATCGGCGCCGAAGGTACTTTGGGTTTCGTGGTCGAAGCGACCATGCGTCTGGATCGTGCCCCGAAAAACCTCACCGCGATGGTCCTCGGCACCGCCGATTTCGACTCGATCATGCCGGTGCTGCACGCGTTCCAGAGCAAGCTCGACCTCACTGCGTTCGAATTCTTCTCCGACAAGGCCCTGGCCAAAGTCCTCGCGCGCGGCGACGTGCCGGCGCCGTTCGAATCCGATTGCCCGTTCTACGCGCTGCTGGAATTCGAAGCGACCACCGAAGAGGTGGCCAATCATGCGCTGGAAACCTTTGAGCACTGCGTTGAAGAAGGCTGGGTGCTGGATGGCGTGATGAGCCAGAGCGAATCGCAACTGCAAAACCTCTGGAAGCTGCGCGAATACATCTCCGAGACCATTTCCCACTGGACGCCGTACAAGAACGACATTTCGGTCACTGTGTCGAAAGTGCCGGCATTCCTGAAGGAAATCGACGCGATCGTCGGTGAACACTACCCGGATTTCGAAATCGTCTGGTTCGGCCACATCGGCGACGGCAACCTGCACTTGAACATCCTCAAGCCAGAAAACCTCAGCAAGGACGAGTTCTTCGCCAAGTGCGCAACCGTCAACAAGTGGGTGTTCGAAACCGTCGAGAAATACAACGGCTCGATCTCGGCCGAGCACGGCGTGGGCATGACCAAGCGTGATTACTTGACCTACAGCCGTTCGCCGGTTGAGATCGAGTACATGAAAGCGGTCAAGGCGGTGTTCGACCCGAACGGCATCATGAATCCGGGCAAAATCTTCGCTGTTTGAAGCCGCTGTCCCTGATGAATCCATAAGGCAGGAGTCGGTAATGAGCTATCAGCACCAGTATGTCGACGGTACACGTATTCATTTCCCGGTCGGGAAAGTGGTGTGCATCGGGCGTAACTACGCCGAACACGCCAAGGAACTGGATAATCCGGTGCCGACCGAGCCACTGTTGTTCATCAAGCCGGGCAGTTGCGTGGTGCCGCTGGAAGGTGGTTTTGCGATTCCGACCGAGCGTGGCTCGGTCCACTACGAAGCGGAAATCGCCGTGTTGATCGGCAAACCGTTGTCGACCAAGCCAAGCCGCGAAGAAGTGCTGGACGCGATCTCCGGGTTTGCGCCGGGGCTGGACCTGACCTTGCGCGACAAGCAGGCCGAGCTGAAATCCAAAGGCCTGCCATGGGAAATCTCCAAGTCGTTCGACGGCGCCTGCGTGCTGGCACCGTTCGTGGTCAGCAGCACCTTCCCGGACCTGACCGACATCGGTATCCGCTTGACCATCAACGGTGAAGTTCGCCAGGACGGCAACAGCAGCTTGATGCTCAACCCGATCGTGCCAATGATCCAGCACATGGCAGGCTGCTTCTCGCTGCAAGCCGGTGACGTGATCATGACCGGCACTCCGGCTGGCGTCGGTCCGTTGAGCGTTGGCGATGAACTGGTGCTGGAATTGCCGGGCGCCGGCAGCTTCAAGAGCAGTGTTCGCTAAACTGCAAAGCCGAGTCCTGATCGTGCTCTTCGCTGCAGTCGTGGCGTTGGGCGCGGCCGGGCAGCATTATCGTTTGTTCGAGCGCGGCTGGTTCAACCTGCAAGCCTGGTTGCACCCGGCCGACGGCCAGTCCATGGCACTCAACGATTACCAGGTGGTTGTCGAGGCGAAGGTCATTGACGGGCTGAGTGCTGACGCTTCGGCGCTGACGTTTGATCCGGTGCGCCACAGCTTGTTCACCGTGACCAATAAAAAGCCCGAGCTGATCGAGCTGTCCCTCGACGGGCGAATCCTGCGTCGCGTGACGCTGATCGGGTTTGGCGACCCGGAAGCGGTGGAGTTCATCAGTGCTGATACCTATGTGATTGCCGATGAATATCAGCAGCGCCTGATCAAGATTCACCTGACGGATGAAACGGAGTTTCTCGACGCGGCAGATTCCGAGCAGATGCCCCTTGGCGTGCACATGAACAGCAATAAGGGCTTTGAAGGCCTGGCCTATGATTCGGTGGGCAAGCGGTTGTTCGTCGCCAAGGAACGCGACCCGATGCTGATCTACGAAGTGCAGGGCTTTCCGCATTACAACCCGGAGAAATCCTACGCGGTGCACGTGGTCAACAACCCCAAGCGCGATGCCGGGCTGTTCGTGCGCGACCTGTCGAGCCTGCAATATGACAAGCGCAGCGGCCATTTACTGGCGCTGTCGGATGAGTCGCATCTGGTGCTGGAGCTGGATATCGACGGTCGGCCGTTAAGCACGATGTCGCTGAACAAAGGGCGTCAGGGTTTGCAAAAGACAGTGCCGCAAGCAGAAGGGATCGCCATGGACGACAGCGGCACGCTGTACCTGGTCAGCGAGCCCAACCTGTTTTACATCTTCAAGAAGCCCTCGCTGCCATAACTCTGGAAGGCGCCGTTTTCATTGTGGCGAGGGGGCTTGCCCCCGTCGTCCGGTCCCCGCTCGGGCGGAGCAGTCGTAAATCCTGCGAACGCGGTGTGCATGATGCAATGCGATAGCAGGTTTTGGGGCCACTTCGCGGCCCGGCGGGGGCAAGCCCCCTCGCCACAAGAGCTCGCCCCACAGGTTTTGTGTTCGCCTTACTTGGCGCGCAGGGTCTTCACGCCTTCGCTCGTTCCCAGCAGCAGCACGTCTGCCGGACGGGCGGCGAACAGGCCGTTGGTGACCACGCCAACGATCGCATTGATTTGGGTTTCGAGTTCGACCGGGTTGGTGATCTGCATGTTGTAGACGTCGAGGATGATGTTGCCGTTGTCGGTCAGCACGCCTTCACGGTAAACCGGATCACCACCCAGCTTCACCAGCTCGCGGGCCACGTGGCTGCGGGCCATCGGGATCACTTCGACCGGTAGTGGGAAAGTGCCCAGGACCGGCACCAGTTTGCTGGCGTCGGCGATGCAGATGAACGTCTTGGCTACGGCTGCAACGATCTTTTCGCGGGTCAGGGCTGCGCCACCGCCCTTGATCAGGTTCAGGTGCTCGTCGCTTTCATCGGCGCCGTCGACGTAGAACTCCAGGTCGCTGACGGTGTTGAGTTCATACACCGGAATCCCGTGACCCTTGAGGCGCGCGGCGGTGGCTTCGGAGCTGGCAACTGCGCCGTCGAACGCGCCCTTGTGCAGGGCCAGTGCGTCGATGAAGCAGTTGGCGGTGGAGCCGGTGCCGACCCCGACGATGCTCTTGTCGTCGAGTTTTGGAAGGATGAAGTCGACGGCGGCCTGGGCCACTGCCTGTTTGAGTTGATCCTGGGTCATGCGGGCTCCGAGGTGCCAAAGGGGAACGAAAGGCCCGCATTATAGGCTCCGCGGTGGGGCAGGGGGAAACACTCCTGAAGGCTGGCGGCTGACCTGTGGCGAGGGGGCTTGCCCCCGTTGGAGCGCGAAGCGCTCCCAAATAATGCCTCCATATTCCTTCAGGTACACCGCACAAGCAGGTTTTACGACTGCTGCGCAGCCGAGCGGGGGCAAGCCCCCTCGCCACAATGGTATGCATCAGGCCTTTAAAACCACCTGTTTAGTGTGGTCGCACGAGCAAAAGCCGGGTTAGACTCCTCGGTCCTGCCCAACCCGCTCAGTGATGCTTTCCGATGCTCGAACAGTACGTCAAAAAGATCCTCACCTCGCGCGTTTATGACGTTGCCGTAGAAACCCCATTGCAGACTGCTCGCCAGCTCTCCGAGCGGCTGGGCAACAAGATTTGGCTCAAGCGCGAAGACTTGCAGCCGGTGTTCTCGTTCAAGATTCGCGGCGCTTACAACAAGCTGACCCAATTGAGCGATGAAGAGCGCGCCCGTGGCGTGGTCACCGCCTCGGCGGGTAACCATGCGCAGGGCCTGGCGCTCGCGGCCAAGGTGTTGGGCGTGAAAGCGACCATTGTCATGCCCAAGACCACCCCCGAGATCAAAGTCGAAGGCGTGCGTTCGCGCGGCGGCAAAGTAGTGCTGCACGGGGATTCCTTCCCGGAAGCCCTGGCCTATTCGCTGAAACTGGTCGACGAAAAGGGCTACGTCTACATCCACCCCTACGATGATCCGCACACGATTGCCGGGCAGGGCACCGTGGCGATGGAGATTCTGCGCCAGCACCCTGGCCCGATTGATGCGATTTTCGTCCCGGTGGGCGGTGGCGGCCTGATCGCCGGGATCGCCGCGTACGTGAAGTACCTGCGGCCCGAGATCAAGATCATCGGCGTCGAGCCGGACGACTCCAACTGCCTGCAAGCGGCCATGGCGGCCGGTGAGCGCGTGGTACTGCCGACCGTCGGGCTCTTTGCCGATGGTGTGGCAGTGGCGCAGATTGGCCAGCACACCTTCGACATCTGCAAGGATTACGTCGATGAAGTGATCACCGTCAGCACTGACGAGATCTGTGCGGCAATCAAGGATATCTACGACGATACCCGCTCGATCACCGAGCCTGCCGGCGCCTTGGGTGTAGCGGGGATCAAGAAGTATGTCGAGCTGTATGGCGTGACCGGGCAGACCCTGGTGGCCATCGACTCCGGCGCCAACGTCAACTTCGACCGCCTGCGCCACGTCGCCGAGCGCGCCGAGCTGGGTGAGGGGCGTGAAGCGATCATCGCCGTGACGATCCCGGAGAAACCGGGCAGCTTCAAGGCGTTCTGCGAAGCCATTGGCAAACGCCAGATCACCGAATTCAACTACCGCTACAACACCGGCAGCGAAGCGCACATCTTTGTTGGTGTGCAGACGCACCCGGAAAACGATCCACGCAGTGCGCTGCTCGCCAGTTTGACCGAGCAGGGCTTCCCGGTGCTCGACCTGACCGACAACGAACTGGCCAAGTTGCACATTCGCCACATGGTCGGTGGACGCGCGGCGCAGGTCGTCGATGAGGTGGTGCTGCGCTTCGAGTTCCCGGAGCGTCCGGGAGCGTTGTTCAACTTCCTCAACAAGCTCGGCGGGCGCTGGAACATCTCGATGTTCCACTACCGCAACCACGGCGCGGCCGATGGTCGGGTGGTTGCAGGTCTGCAAGTGCCGCATGAAGAGCGTCATCTGGTGCCGGCGGCGCTGGCAGAAATCGGTTATCCGTATTGGGATGAGAGCGACAACCCGGCGTATCAGCTGTTCCTCGGCTGAGCGTCTACGCTGATGGCCAGTCCATAAGGAAATCGAACAATGGAAACGTTAACCGCCCTGAAAGTTGCGCACGTCCTGGCAACGGTGTTGTTGCTGATCGGTGCACTGGGCCTGGCGATCTGGGTCTGGCGCACGCGGCGTAACGGCGATGTGACGGCGCACGCGCGCACGTTGCAGCGGCCGTGGGTGTTTGTCTGGCTGGTGATGGGCCTGGCGTTGCTGAGCATGCCGTTCACCGGATGGTGGATGGTGCACCTGGTGGGCTGGCCGCTGGGGCAGATGTGGATTCTGGCGTCCAGCGTGATCTACACCGTCGGTGCGCTGGCGATGTTCTGGCTGCTGGTGCGGCTTAACAAGCTGCGCACTGCAGCGGGTGGAAACGGCAAGTTTACGTTTGCCTTGGCGTTGTTCAGCTTCGTTTGCTTTATCGCGATTGCCGGGTTGATGGGCGCGAAGCCGGTTTAAGGCTTGAACCGAGTTGGCCCCATCGCGGGCAAGCCTTGCTCCTACGGTTTTGTATCGTTCCCATTATTGGAATCGGCGCAGACCTGTAGGAGCAAGGCTTGCCCGCGAGGGCGTACTTAGTCGCGCAACGACATGATCGGCCAGCCGCGTTTCTGTGCCTCGGCGCGCAAGTTCGGGTCCGGGTCCACGGCCACCGGGTTTGCCACTTCCTCCAGCAACGCCAGGTCATTCATCGAATCGCTATAGAAATAGCTGTCTTCGAGCGACATGCCGGTCTCTTCCAGCCAACGATTCAGGCGCGTCACCTTGCCTTCACGGTAGCACGGTACGTCGGTGCTGCGTCCGGTGTAGCGGCCGTCGACCATTTCGCATTCGGTGGCAATCAGGGTTTCGACGCCCAGACGCTGGGCAATCGGCCCCGTGACGAAGCGGTTGGTGGCGGTGATGATCACCAGTTTGTCACCGGCCGCCCGGTGCCTGGCCAGCAACTCGAGGCCTTTGGGCAACACGAGCGGTTCGATGCAGTCGCGCATGTAGTCGCGGTGCCATTCGTCCAGCAGGGTCATCTCGGTCCGACCGAGGATTTCCAGGCAAAAGTTCAGGTACTCGGCCTGGTCCAGCTTGCCGGCCAGGTAGTCCTGGTAGAACTCATCGTTGCGCGTTTTGTAGGCGACGGCATCGAGCAAACCGCGTTCGCACAGGTAATCGCCCCACGCGTGATCGCTGTCGCCGCCCAAAAGTGTGTTGTCCAAGTCGAATAAAGCCAGACGCATTTGCAGTTACTCGCTGAAAAGTCTGTAAAAAGGCCTCCAGAATACGGTCTTTTCACAAGAGTGCACATAACGTAGGAAGCTTCGTTGCCGCCTTCACAACCTTTGTGGAACAATGCGACGACATGCGTTTGCGAGGTTGTTGCCGTGATCGACCCCGATGGTTTCCGCCCCAATGTCGGGATCATTCTCACGAATGATGCCGGCCAGGTGCTATGGGCTCGCCGTATCAATCAAGATGCCTGGCAGTTTCCTCAAGGTGGTATCAACCCTCAGGAGACGCCCGAAGACGCCTTGTACCGCGAGTTGAACGAAGAAGTGGGGCTGGAGCGCGAAGATGTTGAAATTCTCGCCTGCACCCGGGGCTGGTTGCGCTATCGTTTGCCGCAACGCCTGGTCAGAACGCACAGCCAACCGCTGTGCATCGGCCAGAAACAGAAGTGGTTTCTCCTGCGCCTGATCTCTAACGAGCAGCGGGTGCGGATGGATTTGACCGGTAAACCGGAGTTCGATGGCTGGCGCTGGGTCAGTTATTGGTATCCGTTGGGCCAGGTGGTGACATTCAAGCGCGAGGTTTATCGCCGCGCTCTCAAAGAGCTTGCCCCGCGCCTTTTAGCGCGCGACTGACGACGGAGTTCGACCCCGAGCCATGCTCAATACGCTGCGCAAGATCGTCCAGGAAGTTAACTCCGCCAAGGATCTCAAGGCGGCGTTGGGGATTATTGTGTTGCGCGTCAAAGAGGCCATGGGCAGCCAGGTCTGCTCGGTCTACCTGCTCGACCCCGAAACCAACCGCTTCGTGCTGATGGCCACCGAGGGCTTGAACAAGCGCTCGATCGGCAAGGTCAGCATGGCGCCCAACGAAGGTCTGGTTGGCCTGGTCGGCACGCGTGAAGAACCCCTCAACCTCGAAAACGCCGCGGATCACCCGCGTTATCGCTACTTCGCCGAAACCGGTGAAGAGCGTTATGCCTCGTTCCTCGGAGCCCCGATCATTCACCACCGCCGCGTTGTCGGCGTGTTGGTCATCCAGCAAAAAGAACGTCGCCAGTTCGATGAAGGTGAAGAAGCCTTCCTGGTGACCATGAGCGCCCAGCTTGCGGGCGTTATCGCCCACGCCGAGGCCACCGGTTCGATCCGTGGCCTGGGGCGTCAAGGCAAGGGCATTCAGGAAGCAAAGTTTGTCGGCGTACCCGGCTCGCCCGGTGCGGCGGTCGGTACTGCGGTGGTCATGCTGCCTCCGGCCGATCTGGACGTGGTGCCTGACAAGACCATCGCTGACATCGAAGCGGAGCTGGGGCTGTTCAAGACCGCCATCGAAGGCGTGCGCGCCGACATGCGCGCGCTGTCCGCCAAGCTCGCCACGCAATTGCGGCCGGAAGAGCGGGCGCTGTTCGACGTCTACCTGATGATGCTCGACGACGCTTCGCTGGGCAGCGAAGTGACCACCGTGATCAAGACCGGCCAATGGGCCCAGGGTGCACTGCGCCAGGTGGTCACCGATCACGTCAACCGTTTCGAATTGATGGACGACGCCTACCTGCGTGAGCGCGCCTCGGACGTCAAGGACCTTGGCCGGCGCCTGCTGGCTTACCTGCAGGAAGAGCGTCAGCAGACGCTGGTCTATCCCGACAACACCATTCTGATCAGCGAAGAACTGACGCCGGCGATGCTCGGCGAGGTGCCGGAAGGCAAACTGGTGGGTTTGGTGTCGGTACTCGGTTCCGGCAACTCCCACGTGGCGATCCTGGCGCGAGCCATGGGTATCCCGACGGTGATGGGTCTGGTCGACCTGCCGTATTCCAAGGTCGACGGCATCCAGATGATCGTCGACGGCTACCACGGCGAGGTCTACACCAACCCGAGCGACGTGCTGCGCAAGCAGTTCGCCGACGTGGTCGAGGAAGAGAAGCAACTGGCCCTGGGGCTGGATGCACTGCGCGACTTGCCGTGCGTGACGATCGACGGCCACCGCATGCCGCTGTGGGTCAACACCGGCCTGCTGGCGGATGTGGCGCGGGCGCAGAAGCGCGGTGCCGAAGGCGTGGGTCTGTACCGCACCGAAGTGCCGTTCATGATCAATCAGCGCTTCCCGAGCGAAAAGGAGCAGCTGGCGATTTATCGCGAGCAACTCGCGGCCTTCCACCCGCAACCGGTGACCATGCGCAGCCTGGACATCGGCGGCGACAAGTCACTGTCGTACTTCCCGATCAAGGAAGACAACCCGTTCCTCGGCTGGCGCGGGATTCGCGTGACCCTCGACCACCCGGAAATCTTCCTGGTACAGACCCGCGCCATGCTCAAGGCCAGCGAAGGCCTGAACAACCTGCGCATTTTGCTGCCGATGATCTCTGGCACGCATGAAGTGGAAGAAGCACAGCACCTTATTCACCGGGCCTGGGGTGAAGTTCGCGATGAAGGCTGCGACGTGCCGATGCCGCCGGTTGGCGTGATGATCGAGGTTCCGGCAGCGGTGTACCAGACCAGGGAACTGGCGCGGCAAGTGGACTTCCTGTCGGTCGGCTCCAACGACCTGACCCAATACCTGCTGGCCGTCGACCGTAACAACCCGCGGGTGGCCGACCTTTATGACTACCTGCACCCGGCGGTGCTGCAAGCGCTGCAAAACGTGGTGCGCGACGCGCATGCCGAAGGCAAACCCGTGAGTATCTGCGGCGAGATGGCCGGTGATCCGGCGGCGGCGGTGCTGTTGATGGCGATGGGTTTCGACAGCTTGTCGATGAACGCCACCAACTTGCCGAAAGTGAAGTGGATGCTGCGCCAGATCAACCTGAGCTGGGCCAGGGATCTGCTCGCCGAACTGATGACCATCGACAACCCGCAGGTTATCCACAGCTCGCTGCAACTGGCGCTGAAGAACCTCGGGTTGGCGCGGATGATCAATCCGGCGGCGATCAAGCCTCTCTGACTCTGTGGCAGTGGGCTTTTGTGGCAAGGGAGCTTGCTCCCGCTGGAGTGCGAAGTGCTCCTGAATCGGCCAGCGTGTTCTATCAGTCTGTGCGCGATGACTGTTTAACGGCTGCTTCGCAGCCGAGCGGGAGCAAGCTCCCTCGCCACAGAGTATCGCGCCAGGGCTAAATCCTGATCTCCACTTCCCCAAGATGCCCGCCGTACGGACCGAAACTTCGTTCAACCATATGCCGCGTCCCGTCCGCCCGCACTATCAACGCGGTACTCGCTCGCGTGCCATACATGGGGCTGGCAATAAACACGCTCGACAATAAACTCTCGGTCGCAAGACCAACCCCGGTATCCGGCAAGTCGCCGAACGGCGCCGTTTGCGGATCGCCTAAAAGCGCCAATAAAGCCTGCGGCTGCGGGTCTGCCAGGACTTCACTCAACGCCGCCTTGGCCTTGAGCACTTTCGGCCACGGCGTATCAAGCCCGGCATTCGACAATCCATAGATGCCTGATTGCAGTTTGCCTGGCCCAGGGGTGCGCGCGTTGTAATGCCACAGCTCATGACGATTGCCGATCAGCAGATTAAACCCGGCATATTCCGGTGATCTGTCGACAGCGTCGGCCAAATACTGATCAATCGGCAAGTCGCCGGTGAGAAACCGTGCCACAAGCTCGCCTCGTGATTTGCGCGCCGGCGGCTGGTGCGGGTCGCGGATGTTGGTCAGTGCGGCAAAGCGCCCGTCGGCGCCAATGCCCAGCCAGGTGCCACCCGCTTCCAGGTCACGTCCGGCGTACACCTGCGGCGTTTCGGGCCATTGCGCCAGCGGCAGGCTGGGGCGTGCATAAAACTCGTCGCGGTTGGCCGCAACGATTAGCGGCGTTGCGTGACCCGGCCGCCAGGCGAAGACGATCAAGCACATGGGGTTATCCCTCTTGGCTTTTTGCCCACTTTACGCATAGAACTGGCGGGTATCCATCGCCATCCAGTGGAGCTTGAGGCCATGCATCCGTTACCATGCCGCACTTATTTGGGGGGGCAGTCATGGAATTTCCGCTCTATCTGCTGCTGGGTGCCTGTGCCGGTGTGCTGGCCGGGCTGTTTGGGGTGGGCGGCGGGATCATCATCGTCCCGGTACTGGTGTTCAGTTTCACCTTGCAGGGTTTTGATGTGTCGGTGCTGACTCACCTGGCCGTCGGCACGTCGTTGGCGACGATCATCTTCACGTCGGTCAATGCAGTGCGCGAACATCATCTGAAAGGCGCGGTGCGCTGGCCGATTTTTGTCTGGATGACTGTCGGGATTCTGATCGGCGCGGGTTTTGGCGCGCTGACGGCCGAAGCCATCTCGGGACCGCATTTGCAGAAGATCATCGGCGTGTTCGCGTTGGTCATTGCCTTGCAGCTGGCGCTGGAGGTCAAGCCCAAGGCCAGCCGAACGGTGCCTGGTAAATTCGGCCTGACCCTGGCCGGCAGTGTGATCGGCTGGGCTTCGGCGATTTTCGGGGTCGGCGGAGGCTCGCTGACAGTGCCGTTTCTGACCTGGCGCAGCGTGCCGATGCAGCAAGCCGTGGCCACCTCTTCGGCCTGCGGTCTGCCGATTGCGCTCGTCAGTGCATTAAGTTTCATGATTTTGGGCTGGCACGATCCACGCCTGCCGGCTCATAGTCTCGGGTTCATTTATTTACCGGCGCTGTTGGGCATTGCCCTGACCAGCATGGTCTTTGCCCGCATTGGTGCGCGACTGGCCCACAAGCTGTCACCGCGGTTGCTGAAAAGACTGTTTGCCGCGTTGCTGTTTTGCGTGGGTTTGAGCTTTTTGCTTTGAGCTCTTTTGCCGGGAACAGCGACGCAATCCTGGCTTAATCCAGGCGTGGCACGGTCGCGCCAGGAATTTTACGTTTCAACTCTAACGAGGAGTCGCAATGCTGCCTTACCCGCAGATTGACCCGGTGGCCCTGGCCATCGGCCCGCTGAAAATCCACTGGTACGGCCTGATGTACCTGATCGGCATCGGCGGCGCCTGGATGCTGGCATCGCGTCGGCTGAACCGCTTCGACCCGACCTGGACCAAGGAGAAGCTCTCCGACATGATCTTCTGGATGTCGATGGGTGTGATTGTCGGCGGCCGGTTGGGTTATGTGCTGTTTTACGATCTGAATGCCTACCTGGCCAACCCGACGCTGATTTTTGAAGTGTGGAAGGGCGGCATGTCGTTCCATGGCGGGTTCATCGGCGTGATGCTGGCGGCCCTGTGGTTCGGCAGGAAGAATGGCAAGTCGTTCTTCCAGCTGATGGACTTCGTCGCACCGATGGTGCCGATCGGCCTGGGGGCCGGGCGTATCGGTAACTTCATCAACGCCGAGTTGTGGGGCAAGCCGACTGACCTGCCGTGGGCCATGATCTTCCCGCCGTTCAGCGACCCGGCACAGCTGCCGCGTCATCCGTCGCAGCTGTATCAGTTCGCGCTGGAAGGTGTGGCGCTGTTCCTGATCCTCTGGTTGTTCTCGCGCAAGCCGCGGCCGACCATGGCCGTGTCCGGGATGTTCACGCTGTTCTACGGTATTTTCCGTTTCATCGTCGAATTCGTCCGCGTGCCGGACGCGCAACTGGGCTATCTGGCCTGGAACTGGCTGACCATGGGCCAGGTTCTGTGCGTACCGATGATCCTTGCCGGTCTGTTCCTGATCTGGCTGGCTTATCACCGTGCTCCGGCGGCTCCGGTTGCCCCGACTGCTTAAGCCGTCGCGCTCTACATTCGAATCCCGGGGCTTTGGTCCCGGGTTCAAGGACACAGGTAACTCATGAAGCAATATCTCGATCTGGTCGCCCACGTCATCAAGAACGGCACCAAGCAAGCCAACCGTACCGGCGTGAACACCATCAGCTTTCCCGGCGCGATGCTGCGTTATGACCTGAAAGAAGGTTTCCCGGCGATCACTACCCGCAAGATGGCGTTCAAATCGGCCATCGGCGAGATGGTCGGTTTCCTGCGGGGCGTGAACAACGCGGCTGAGTTCCGGGCATTGGGTTGCAAGGTCTGGGACCAGAATGCCAATGAAAACGCCCAGTGGCTGGCCAACCCGTTCCGTCAGGGCGAAGACGACCTGGGCGAGATCTACGGCGTGCAATGGCGCAAATGGCCGGCGTACAAGCAGATCCCGGTCAGCAATCAGGCGGCTATCGAGCAGACGCTGAGCCAGGGTTATCGGCAGATCGCTGAAGGTGAAGAAGACGGCCAGGCCTATGTGGTGCTGTACAAGGCAATCGACCAGATTCGCCAGTGCGTCGACACCATCATCAAGGATCCGGGCAGCCGGCGTATCCTGTTCCACGGCTGGAACTGCGCCCAGCTCGATGAAATGGCCCTGCCGCCGTGCCATCTGCTGTATCAGTTCCACCCGAACGTCGAGACCAAAGAGATCTCCCTGACGCTCTACATCCGCTCCAACGACCTGGGCCTGGGCACGCCGTTCAACCTCACCGAAGGTGCCGCGCTGCTGAGCCTGATTGGTCGTCTGACCGGTTACACGCCGCGCTGGTTCACCTATTTCATTGGTGACGCCCACGTCTACGAAAACCACCTGGACATGCTCAACGAACAGCTCAAGCGCGAGCCGTTCCCGATGCCCAAACTGGTGATTTCCGACCGTGTGCCGGAGTTCGCCAAGACCGGCGTGTATCAGCCGGAGTGGCTGGAACAGATCGAGCCGAGCGACTTTTCGCTGGAAGGTTATGAGCACCACGCCCCAATGACCGCGCCAATGGCGGTCTGAATACCTCCAGCCCTGATCGTTCCCACGCGTGGGAACGATCAATCGCCAGCGCGGCAAATCTAAAAACCTACATGTCAGAAAATTCATCTCCCGGGGAAAGGGCCGATAAACAGCGCCCTATAGGATGAGCTCCAGTCAGGCCAATACACGGTCTGGCAGAACCCAACTACTGGAGAGTTCCCGATGAAATCCCTGAAAGCTTTTTTGGTCGTTTCCCTGATGTGCGCTTCTGTGGCTGCGATGGCTGAAGGCGGCGGCGACAAGGTTCAGGCCCGAATGGACGCCGCACGTGATGTGGCGATGGTTCACTATCAGCAATCTGAACATGCGCAGGCTGTAGCGAGCAGTCAGAAAGCCCAGTCCGACACTGTCGAACGCTCGAATTGACGGTGGGTTTTACCAAGTTGCTGACATGCCGTGTGGCAGCAGAACTTGTGGCACAACAGGTGTCAAACGCCTGAAGCCCGGATGGTGGGGTACTCCGACTGTCCGGGCGATTGCAATTAGTAAGATGGGGACCGCTCAGCGTGTGATCGCAGTGTGGGGTTTTCTGATGATCTGAATGGCGTCTCTTTGTGGAAGAACTCAATCGCAGCCTGTTCCTGGCGATCAACGCCAGCGCGGATGCCTCCGCGCCAATGCGGTCTTTGGCGATGTTCCTGGCGCAGTGGCTAATCTACTGTGTGCCGCTTTTGCTGGCTGGGCTGTGGTTGCGAGGAACACGTCGGCAGCGGGCGGTAGCGCTCACTGCGACGCTGAGTATCGTCTTCGCGCTGGGCTGCAATCTGCTGATCAGCAGCCTTTGGTTTCACCCACGTCCCTTCATGCTGGGGTTGGGGCAAAATTTCCTGGAGCATGCCGCTGAATCATCTTTTCCCAGCGACCACGCCACGGTGATGTTTGCGCTAGCCTTTGGGTTGATACTGGCCTCGTTGCGCAATCTGGGCCTGCTGGTATTGTTGCTGGGGGCGTTGGTTGGCTGGGCGCGTGTCTACCTGGGCGTGCACTTTCCATTCGATATCGCCGGCTCGTTCCTGGTTTCGCTGATCAGCGCCTGGCTGGTGAAACAGGTGCTGGACTGGAGACAGCAGGGCGAGCGTCTGCTCGACGTAGTTGAGCGTCTGTACCAACGAATTTTTCCGGCACTCGCTCGGCGCACTATGCACTGATGGGGTCCGGTCATCGCCTTCGATAGGGCCTTGGAGCACGACAGGATGAACACGTGAATCAGGTCAGATCGGAGTCTCTGCGTATCCCGCGAACCATTTGGGCCTTGGGCTTTGTCAGCCTGTTCATGGATGTTTCGTCCGAACTGGTGCACAGCCTGCTGCCGGTGTTTCTGGTCACGACCTTGGGCGCGAGCGCACTGACCGTCGGGGTGATCGAGGGCATTGCCGAGGCGACGGCGATGGTCGTCAAAGTCTTCTCGGGTGCGATCAGCGACTTTATCGGTCGACGCAAAGGCTTGCTGTTACTCGGATACGGTTTGGCCGCGTTGACCAAACCGTTATTCCCGCTGGCTCACTCGGTGGATGTGGTGTTCACCGCGCGCTTTCTTGATCGTATCGGCAAAGGCATTCGCGGCTCGCCGCGCGATGCCTTGGTGGCGGATGTCGCTCCGCTGGAAATTCGCGGTGCCTGTTTCGGTTTACGCCAGTCGATGGACACTGTCGGCGCCTTTGTCGGCCCTGCGCTGGCCATCGTGCTGATGCTCTGGCTCGCCGATATCCAGCTGGTGCTCTGGTTCGCGGTGATCCCGGCGGTCATCGCAGTGGCGCTGATTGTCGCCGGTGTAAAAGAGCCTGAGCACGCTGTTGGCAAGCACACCTTTCGATCGCCCATTCATTGGCGAGTCCTTCACGACTTTTCGTCCGGATATTGGTGGGTGGTTGTCGTGGGCGGGGTGTTTACACTGGCGCGTTTCAGCGAAGCGTTTCTGGTGTTGCGGGCGCAGCAGACCGGTTTGTCTGCCACCTGGGTGCCGCTGGTGATGGTGGTTATGTCGGTGTTCTATGCGCTGTCCGCGTACCCGGCCGGTTGGCTGTCCGACCGCATCAGTCGCACTAAACTGCTTTGCCTCGGTATGGCGCTGTTGGTGCTGGCGGACCTGGTGCTCGCACAAAGCCATTCGCCCCTGACAATGATGCTGGGCGTAGCCCTGTGGGGACTGCACATGGGATTCAGCCAAGGCATCCTCGCCACACTGGTGGCTGATACGGCCCCCGACGAACTGAAGGGCACGGCCTTCGGCATTTTCAATTTGCTCAGCGGTGTTTGCCTGTTGATTGCCAGTGTTCTCGCCGGCTGGCTGTGGCAAACCGTCGGGGCGCAAAGTACGTTCCTCACCGGTGCGGTGCTGGCCGCGTTAGCCATGCTTTTGCTGCTGCTACGCCGGGCGGCTTAATGCCCGTGGCTTCGGCCGACATGGGAATGCTCGGCTTCGCTTGCCGTCACGCCACCGCTGACTTCCAGCTGCTGCAAAATCCCGCACTGCTCGATATCCGGCCGTTCGCTGCAGCTCTGGCGCAGTTCCAGCAGCTGTGTCTGCAAAGCCAGCAAGCCGTCGATCCGCGCCTTGACGTGGTGGATGTGCTCATCGATCAGCGCGTTGACGCTTTCGCATTGATCCTGCGGGCTGTCGCGCAGGCTGAGCAGGCTGCGGATTTCTTCGAGGGTCATGTCGAGGGTGCGGCAGTTGCGGATGAAGGTCAGGCGCTCGGTGTGGGCCTGAGTGTACAAACGGTAATTGCCTTCACTGCGGGCTGGTTCCGGTAACAGGCCTTCGCGCTCGTAATAACGGATGGTTTCGACTTGGCAGTCGGTCAGTTTCGCCAGTTCACCGATCTTCATTTCAATCATCTCCGATTGGCTGCTTGACCCTATAGTGGCTACAGGGTGTTCACTTGGCAACAGGCACCTTTTCGGACGCGACCTTATGAGCGATTCCCAGCACACCCACAAACCCCACGCTGATCACGATCACGATCACGATCACGATCACGATCACGATCACAGCCACGGGCAAAAGCTTCAGCCAGTTCAGAAACACGATCACGCAAGTGGTGGCGGTTCTTGCTGTTCCAGTGCGGCGGCGCCTTCATTGATCAAACTCAGTGAAACGCCGACCGACGGCGCGCGCCTGAGCCGTTTTCGCATCGACGCCATGGACTGCCCGACCGAACAGACGCTGATCCAGAACAAACTCGGCAAGCTTGCGGGTGTGCAGCAACTGGAATTCAACCTGATTAACCGCGTACTCGGCGTCACCCATGACCTGCCGACGACTGCACCGATCATCGACGCCATCAAGTCGATTGGCATGTTGGCCGAACCCATTGAGCAGGGTGCGGATGCTCAAGCCAGTCCGGCGCCAGTGAAAAAGCCCTGGTGGCCGTTGGCAGTATCAGGTGTCGGTGCCTTGGCGGCCGAAGTGATTCACTTCACCAGCGCCGCGCCGACCTGGGTGGTAGCGATTGTTGCGCTGATCTCGATCCTCAGCGGCGGTTTGGGCACCTACAAGAAGGGCTGGATTGCCCTGAAGAACCTCAACCTGAACATCAACGCGCTGATGAGCATCGCGGTGACCGGTGCAGTGTTGATCGGCCAGTGGCCGGAAGCGGCGATGGTGATGTTCCTGTTCACCGTGGCCGAGCTGATCGAAGCCAAATCCCTGGACCGCGCGCGCAATGCAATCAGCGGGCTGATGCAGATGACCCCGGAAAAGGTCACCGTGCAGCAAGAAGATGGCAGCTGGGTCGAGCGTGAAGCTAAAAGTATCGATCTCGGTGCGCGGGTGCGGGTTCGCCCCGGCGAGCGGATTGGCCTGGATGGCGAAGTAGTGTCTGGCAGCTCGACCATCGATCAGGCGCCGATCACTGGTGAGAGCCTGCCTGTCGAGAAAACCGTCGGTGACAAAGTCTTCGCCGGGACCATCAACCAGTCCGGTTCGCTGGAGTTCAAAGTGACCGCTGCGGCCAATAACTCGACTTTGGCGCGGATCATTCATGCCGTAGAAGCCGCCCAGGGCGCACGGGCGCCGACCCAGCGGTTCGTCGACCGCTTCTCGAAAATTTACACGCCGGTGGTGTTCGTCTTCGCCTTGGCCGTGGCACTCATCCCGCCGCTGTTCATGGGCGCGGCCTGGTTCGACTGGGTCTACCGCGCGCTGGTGCTGCTGGTGGTTGCGTGCCCTTGCGCACTGGTGATTTCCACTCCGGTGACCATCGTCAGCGGTTTGGCAGCGGCGGCCCGTAAAGGCATCCTGATCAAGGGCGGCGTGTACCTGGAGGGTGGTCACGAACTGGATTACCTGGCGCTGGACAAGACCGGCACGATCACCCATGGCAAACCGGTGCAGACCGATTATCTGTCCCTGGACCCGACAGTCGAAGACACCGCGCAGATTTTGGCCGCCAGCCTCGCCGGACGTTCCGATCACCCGGTATCGCTGGCCATCGCCAACGCGGCTGTGGATAAACAGCTGACGTTGCTCGCTGTGGATAACTTTGAGGCGCTGACCGGCCGTGGCGTGCGCGGTGAGATTGATGGTCAGGTTTACCACTTGGGCAATCACCGCTTGGTCGAAGAGCTGGGCCTGTGCTCGCCAGCGCTGGAAGAGAAACTGTTTGCCCTCGAAGAGCAGGGCAAGACCGTGGTGTTGTTGCTCGACACCTCGGGTCCGTTGGCGTTGTTCGCGGTGGCCGATACGGTCAAGGCCTCCAGCCGCGAAGCGATCCGGCAGTTGCATGAACTGGGCATCAAGACCTTGATGCTGACCGGCGACAACCCGCACACCGCTCGGGCAATTGCCGCCCAGGTGGGTATTGATGAGGCGCGAGGTGACCTGCTGCCGACCGACAAGCTCAAGGCTATCGAAGGCTTGTACGCTAAGGGGCATCGGGTCGGGATGGTCGGCGACGGCATCAACGATGCACCGGCGCTGGCCCGTGCGCAGATCGGCTTTGCCATGGCTGCAGCCGGCACCGATACCGCGATTGAAACCGCCGATGTTGCCCTGATGGACGATGATCTGCGCAAGATTCCGGCATTTATCCGGCTGTCACGACAGACCTCGAATATCCTCACGCAAAATATCGCCCTGGCATTGATCATCAAGGCGATCTTTCTTGGGGTAACCTTCGTCGGTCTCGCCACCATGTGGATGGCGGTATTTGCCGACATGGGCGTGGCCCTGCTGGTGGTGTTCAACGGTCTGCGCCTGTTGCGCAAATAATCAAGACGAGGGTTAAGTGCTGAGTGCCGAGCTGAAGGCTTTTTACATGGTCGCGCGATTGGGCAGCATTACGCTCGCGGCGAAAAAGCTCGGCCTGAGCCAACCCACGGTGACCACTCAGATTCGTCATCTGGAAAGCCAGTACTCGGTTGAATTGTTCTATCGCGGCGGTCGTCGGCTGACGGTCAGCGAGGATGGCGCGCGGCTGCTGCCGATGGTCAAAGCGCTGTTGCAGCAGGAAGCCGACATCGAGTTTTTCCTGCGCAACAGCGGCCAGGTCCAGGGCGCGTTGCGCATCGCCGCCACTGCGCCGTATTACATTCTCGATCTGGTGAAGACCTTCCGCGAGCGCCTGCCGCAAGTGGAAGTCTCGGTGGAAATCGGCAACTCCCAACAGGTGCTCGAGTCCCTTGAGGAATACCGGGTCGACATCGCTGCGTCATCGCAATTGCTCGAAGATTCGCGGTTGATCCGTCGCGTATTGGGCAGCGATCCGCTGGTGTTGGCGGTGCATCGCAACCATCCACTGGCGGTGCATGATCATGTGCCGCTGAGCGCCTTGGTCGGACACACCTTGTTGATGCGTGAAAGCGGCTCGACCACCCGGCGTCTGACAGAAGCGTTGCTGGCAACCGCTGGAGTGAGTTTCGGCCCGTTGCTGGAGATCGGCAGCCGGGAGTCGATTCGTGAAGCGGTGCTGCGCAACATCGGCATCAGCATCATCGCCCGCCAGGAAGTGCCCCATGATCCGCAACTGCGGGTGCTGACGATCGAAAACGCGCCGCAGATCCCCGAATACCTGTACTGCCTCAAAGAGCGCAAAGGCGCACGCCTGCCGGCGGCGTTTCTCGGCCTGGCGCAGGAAATGGCCCCGGCGTAATGATCGTTCCCACCCTGTGGCGAGGGAGCTTGCTCCCGCTCGGCTGCGCAGCAGTCGTAAACCCGGAGAATGCGTTTTACCTGACAGTGCTCTGCTCTGATTTTGGGACCGCTGCGCGGTCCAGCGGGAGCAAGCTCCCTCGCCACAATGTTCCCGTCGGTAGATCCTGAAGTCTCGAACAACCCAAATCCCCGAATACCACTATCGGCCGTTTTTGCCTCGCTGCCACAGGACGGACGCATTACCCACCTAGGATGGCCTTCATCTGCTTGATGAGGTCCGACCATGAACCACCCGAACGCAACTGCCCAGGTCTTCCCCGGCGCGCCGATGAAGGTGCGCGGTATCGAGAAACGCTTCGGCGCGTTCACTGCGCTGGATAACGTTTCGCTGGATGTCGCCGCGGGTGAACTGGTGTGCCTGCTCGGGCCTTCCGGTTGCGGTAAGACCACCTTGCTGCGTTGCATCGCCGGCCTCGAACGCCAGGATCGCGGCGAGTTGTACCTGGGTGATCGGAACGTTTCCCTACTGGCACCGCAGGCTCGGGACTACGGCATCCTGTTTCAGTCCTACGCGCTGTTCCCCAACCTCACCGTCGAAGCCAACATTGCCTACGGCCTGGCCGGCAGCGGCCGCGAGGAAGTGCGCAAGCGTGTCGCGCAAATGCTCGAACTGGTGGGCCTGATCGGCAGTGAAAAGAAGTACCCCGGCCAATTGTCCGGTGGTCAGCAACAGCGCGTGGCGCTGGCCCGGGCCCTGGCGCCAGCACCGTCGCTGTTGCTGCTGGACGAACCGATGTCGGCCCTCGACGCCCGGGTTCGCGAGCACCTGTGCACCGAGTTGCGTCAATTGCAGCGCAACCTCGGCATCACCACCTTGATGGTCACCCACAATCAGGACGAGGCCATGCTGATGGCCGACCGCATCGCCGTGATGAACAACGGCAAGGTCGAGCAGTACGCCACGCCGCAGGAAATCTACAATCGTCCGGCCACGCCGTTTGTTGCCGAGTTCGTCGGGCAGGGCAACTGGCTGCCGTTCCAGCGCAGCAGTGACAGCCACGCGCAAGTCGGCGGGATGAATGTGCGGCTGGCCGACAACTCCGGCAAAGCTGCGTCGGGCCGGCTGTTCTGTCGCCCGGAAGCGATCAACGTCAACCCGCCAGCGCATGAAGAAAACCTGTTCCCAGCCAAGGTCCGCGAGATCACCTTTCTCGGCAATCGCTGCCGGATGAGTTTCGAGTTGAACCAACTGCCGGGCCATGCGCTGCTCGCCGAACTGGCGCCTGAAGCCATGCCACGCCTCGGCGCGCAGGACATCATGGTTGCCTTGCCGCCGCGCAGCTTGCAGGTATTTGCCTGATGAGCACGCCGATCGCCCTGCCGATACCGCACAAGCCGGTTCGACAGGCTTCCCGGGCTGAAATCGGTGACCGGCTGTTCGTGGTGGGTGGCAAGGTCTTGCTGCTGTGCCTGCTCAGCGTCGCGGTGTTGATGCCGTTGTTGGCGATCTTCTGGCGCGGCTTCAGCAACGACGCCGGGCAGGGCGGTGGTCTGGTTGCTGCCCGCGAACTGCTGACCAGCGCCAACTTCCACTGGTTGCTGGGCAACAGCCTGAAAGTCTCCCTCAGCGTGGCGGCCGTTGTCGTACCGCTGGCCTACCTGTTTGCCTACGCGCTGCAACGCACACTGATTCCCGGCAAGGCGATCTGGCGCGGCATGTCGCTGTTGCCATTGATGGCACCGTCGATGCTGCCCGGTATTGCGCTCGTGTACCTGTTCGGCAATCAGGGCCTGTTGCGCGGGCTGCTGCCGGACAACATTTACGGCTTCTGGGGCATTGTCCTCGGCGAAGTGATTTACACCTTTCCCCACGCCTTGATGATTCTGCTCTCGGCGTTGTCCTTGGCGGATGCGCGTTTGTTCGACGCCGCGTCGAGCATGGGCGCCAGTCCGGTCAAGGCGTTTCGCAGCATCACCTGGCCGGCGACCCGGCAAGCGGTGTTCGCCGCGTTCTGCCTGGTGTTCACCCTGACCATCACCGATTTCGGTGTGCCGGTGGTGGTCGGTGGCGATTATCAGGTGCTGGCATTGGAAGCCTACAAAGCCGTGGTCGGCCAGCAGCAATTCGGTCGCGGTGCGTTGATCGGCATGGTGTTGCTGCTGCCGGCACTGTTTAGCTTCGGCGTCGACGCGTGGTTGCGCCGTCGTCACGGCGACGCCATGAGCGGGCGGGCGCAAGTCTTTCAACCGGCGCCGTCGCGGCTGCGTGATGGTTGCTACCTGAGCATCGTGTTGCTGATCTGCGCCGCGCTGCTGCTGGTGTTCGGCATGGCGGTGTACTCGTCGCTGGTGAAGTTCTGGCCGTACAACCTGTCGCTGTCGCTCAACCACTATCAGTTCGGCGACACTGCCGGTGGCGGCTGGCTGGCTTACGGCAACAGCGTAAAGATGGCCTTGTGCACGGCGTTGATCGGCAGCGGGTTGATTTTTACCGGTGCCTATCTGATGGAGAAAACCCGTGGCCAGCGTGGCCTGAACCTGGCGCTACGGATGCTCAGTTTCGTGCCGATGGCGGTGCCGGGTTTGGTGCTGGGCCTGGGCTACGTGTTCTTCTTCAACCTCACCGGCAACCCGCTGCATGTGTTCTACGGGACCATGACCCTGCTGGTGGTGTGCACCATTGCGCACTATCTGACCACCGCACAAATGACCGCCACCACCGCATTGCGCCAGCTCGACGCCGAGTTCGAAGCCGCTGCGCTGTCGCTCAAGGCGCCGCTGTACCGCCATTACCTGCGCGTCACCGTGCCGATCTGCCTGCCGGCGCTGCTGGACATCGTGCGCTACCTGTTCGTCTCGGCGATGACCACGGTGTCGGCGGCGATTTTCCTCTACAGCCCCGACACCATCCTCGCGGCGGTGGCGGTGCTGAACATGGACGACGCCGGCAACGTCGGCGGCGCAGCGGCCATGTCGACCCTGATTCTGTTCACCTCGGCGGGCGTTTCCCTGCTCCTGGCCTGGGCCTCGCGCGGCTTGCTGCGCCGCTCCCAGGCCTGGCGGCAAACCGCGCCCGGTTGCTGATTTCCAATCCCGCAAACCTCAACTCTGACAGGAAAAGATCATGTTCAAGCCTATGGCCCTGGCCGCTGCTGTCCTCACCGCTTTCAGCCTGAACGCCTTCGCGGCGAAAACCGAGTTGACGGTCTACACCGCCCTCGAAGCCGAACAACTGAAGACCTACAAAGAAGCATTTGAAAAGGCCAACCCGGACGTCGAGATCAAGTGGGTGCGCGATTCCACCGGGATCATCACCGCCAAACTGCTGGCCGAAAAAGCCCGCCCGCAGGCTGACGCGGTCTGGGGTCTGGCAGCGTCCAGCCTGGCGATTCTCGATCAGCAAGGCATGCTGCAAAGCTACGCACCGAAGGACCTCGGCAAGATCGGCGGCAATTACCGCGACGCTGCCAACCCGCCAGCCTGGGTCGGCATGGACGTGTGGGCGGCAACCATTTGCTTCAACACCGTCGAAGCCGAGAAACAGGGCCTGAGCAAACCGGTGAGCTGGCAGGACCTGACCAAGCCTGAATACAAGGGCAAGATTGTCATGCCGAACCCGGCGTCGTCCGGCACCGGTTTCCTCGACGTCAGCGCCTGGCTGCAAACCTTCGGCGAGCAGCAGGGCTGGCAGTACATGGACGCGCTGCACCAGAACATCGGCCAGTACGTTCACTCCGGTTCCAAGCCATGCAAGCTGGCGGCTGCCGGCGAATTCCCGATTGGTATCTCGTTTGAATATCCGGCCGTGCAGTTGAAGCGCCAGGGCGCGCCGCTGGACATCATCCTGCCGAAGGAAGGCCTGGGCTGGGAAATCGAAGCCACCGCTGTGATCAAAGGCACACCGCATGAAGACGCGGCGAAGAAACTCGCCGACTTCTCCGCCAGCCCGGCGGCGATGGAGCTGTACAAGGAAAACTTCGCGGTACTCGCCCAGCCGGGTATCGCCAAGCCGCAGACCGAACTGCCGGCCGACTACGAACAACGCCTGATCAAGAACGACTTCGCCTGGGCCTCGAAAAACCGCGACGAGATCCTCAGTGAATGGCGCAAGCGTTATGACGGCAAGTCCGAGAAGGTGGTTGCCAAGTAGCTGACGCACCCCCTGTGGCGAGCGGGCTTGCCCGCGCTGGGCTGCGAAGCGGCCCCAAACCCGCCCACGCGTTTTTTTCAGACGGAATGCGTGAGCCGGGTTTGCGACTGCTGCGCCCGAGCGCGGACCGGTCGACGGGGGCAAGCCCCCTCACCACAGGGGATCGCTTCCGTTCGCACGAAATGTTCAGGAAATGAAACATGACTCACCACAGCGACATGCTGATCGTCGGTGCCGGGATTCTCGGCCTTTCCCACGCCTATGCCGCGGCCAGGCGCGGGCTCAAGGTCAAGGTCTTCGAGCGCAGCGCCACACCTTTGGGGGCGTCAGTGCGCAACTTTGGCCAGGCACTGGTCACTGGCCAGCCGCCGGGGCAGATGCTCGAACTGGCCAAGGCCAGCCGCGAAATCTGGGGCCAATGGGCGCAACTCGCGGGCTTGCAGCTCAAGCGCAACGGCTCGTATCTGTTTGCTCGCAGCGAAGCTGAGGAGCAACTGTTGGAAGCCTTCTGTGCCGGCCGCGCGATCGAACACGGTTACCGCGTCGAGCTGCTGCGCGGCGCCGCATTGGGCGATGTGTACGACGGCCAGTTCCGTCATCACCGTGCGGCATTGCACGGTCTGGATGACCAGCAACTGTATTCGCGCGAAGCGATTCCAGCGTTGATCGACTACCTGCGCCGCGACCTCGGCGTGGAGTTTCACTTTTCCACCCAGGTGCGCGACATCGAACCCGGTCGTGTGCACAGCACCGACGGCAGCTTCACGGGAGAGCAGATCATCGTCTGCTCCGGCCACGATTATCAGACCCTGCTGGCCGAGCCGATCGCTGCGCTCAAGCCGCAGATCTGCCGTCTGCAAATGCTCCGCGCGCGGCCGCAAATCAACCTCAATCTGCAACATGCGCTGCTTACCGGTTTGAGCTGTGTGCATTACGGCGCCTTCGCCGATTTGCCGGAAGCGGCGGCAGTGCAGGCGCAGATTCTGCGTGAGGTGCCGCACTTGCACGAACACGGTATTCACTTGCTGATCAGCCCGACGCCGCACGGTGAGCTGATCATTGGCGACTCCCACGACTACGGCAGCGACCCTTCACCGTTCAACGCGGAACAGGTCGATAACTGGTTGATCGAACTGGCCGAGCAAACACTGGGCTGCAAGGTGCAGGTGGTCGAGCGGTGGCAGGGTGTCTATGGCGCTCGTGGCGCGCAGCCATTTTCATTCCTGCAGGCCGCACCGGGCGTGCATGCCGCGTTGATGCATACGGGCGTCGGCATGAGCGTCGGACCGGCGATGGCTGAGCGCAATATCAGGACCTTGTTGGGAGAACGCTGATGGGCCGCAACGAGCAGGTGATCGCTGAAGTATTCGGCTGGTACGAGCGCTTCGGTGACAGCGACTACATCGGCGAGCCAGTGTCGCAGATCGAGCACATGTCCCAGGCTGCCGAATTGGCCATGGCCGAAGGCTTCGACGATGAAGTGGTGCTGGCCGCGTTCTTCCACGACATCGGGCATCTGTGCACCGAGAACGCTCAGAGCATGGGCGGCTTTGGCGTGGTCAGCCATGAACGCCTCGGCGCCGATTACTTGCGCCGACTGGGCTTTGGCGAACGTATGGCGCGGCTGGTGGAATACCACGTTCAGGCCAAGCGTTACCTGACGTTCAAAGAGCCGGGCTATTACGAACGCCTGAGCGAGGCCAGTCGGCGCACGCTGGACTATCAGGGCGGGGTAATGACGGCTGAAGAGGCACAGGCGTTTGAGCGCGATCCGTTGTGTGCGATCAGCTTGCGGATGCGCCAGTGGGATGAGCAGGCGAAGGAGATGTGGGGGCCGGTGATTGATCTTGAGGTCTTGAAGGCGAAAGCCTACAGGTTATTGCGCAGCACCAGCGTTGTGGCGCTCGACGTGTGCTGAGCTATCTCACGACCAATAGCGAAACGAGGCATGGACCGCCTTGATGCAAGGATTTAGGTTGGTCGTTTGAGAAGGAAGCGCATGGATGCGTTATGTGAACGTGATTGCTTGGGACAGTAGCGAAAGGGGAGCGGTGGACACCGTTCATTTTCAGTTTTATGCGGATGCGGTGCTGTATCGGGAAGAGACAATCCGTGACGCTGGGACTGATCTTCTACCGCTTCGCAAGTTCGCCCAGGCTTTTTTAAAGCTCGGCTGGCACAAGACGGATGCGGCAGAGCGCGACCTGCACATCCTCGCTAGTAACCTCACCGGTGACGGCACGCCTGAGTCGGTGTGGATGTACTTTCGCGAAGGGGCGATAACAGTCTACAAAGCCGTTGCGCGTGACCTTGATAACGACGGGATTCTTGAGTTGATCTTGAGTTCGGATGTGAACAATGACGGGCGGGCAGACAGAAAGGATCGAGGGCTTGTCAGGTTATTGGCCAAGGAGTTTTTGAAGTTTGGCTGGAAATAGATCATTCCAGCACTTTGCCCGCCAACACCTCTACCTGCTCCTGGCGTTCCGCCTGGCTCAACCGTGCATGAGGATTGAGCGAAGACCATTGCGGATGCGCGCGCGCCTTGGTCAGTGCCTCCGGCAGTTTGCCTTCGCGCCAGCTCTTGTCCTGCGGTGTGGCGACCTGGATGCTGTCCATCGCCGCGTGTCCGCGCAGGTTCATGGCCTGCACCAGTTGCCGCTGACGCAATGCCAACAAACGCAGCACGCTGTCGTCAACGGTCAGCTCACGCTGGCCTTTGATTTTGCCCAGCAAGCGGCTGCCGTAACCGCGCGCCGTTTGCAGGGCGCCCCCGGCGATCGCCCCGGCCAGTGCTGCGGCGCCGAGGGTCAGGCCGCCTACCAGCAAATCCACGCCGGCACCGGCCGCCGCGCCAGCGGCGATCCCGCCGCCGACGCGTACGCCCAATTGCTTGAGGGTTTCAGGGTTGAACAAATCATCGCCCCAGCGGCCGTCCAGCAGCGGCAAGTCGTTGGTGGCGGCGTCCTGTGGGCGGAAGGCGTAGAGCTTGAGCAGCGCGTCGACGCAACGTTGTTCACGCTGGCGAACGGCTTTGCGCAGTTCGCCGATGGCCTGCTGTTCCTGTGCGGCATCGCTGACCACGCTGCGCCGACAGGCGGCGCAATCGATCAGCAGTTCGGCAATCAAGCGTGCCGCGCTTTGCTGGCGCGCTGCGCGTTGCGCCTGTTGGTCGATGATCAATCGCTCAAGCTGAGCGCGTGCGCTTTCCATCAGCAGCGCGAGGCTTTCATAGAGCCGGCGCTCGCCATCTTCGGGCGGCGCCACGCTGTCGAAACGCACCAGCGCATGCAGGCCCAAACGGGCCAGGGCGTCGCGCCAATCCGGCTCGCGGTGGTTGGCGCTGCTGACGAAATTCAGCACCGGCAGCAGCGGTTTTCCGCAACTGGCCAGCACTTCCAGTTCATCGCGATACTTGGCCAACACCGGCTCGCGGGCGTCGATCACATAGAGGCCGGCGTCGGACGCCAGCAGTTGCCGCAGTACTTTGGCTTCCTGTTCGAAGCGCTGGCGCGCCTCGCTGCCGTCGAGGAAACGCGCCAGCCGCGCCGGACCGTCGAGGCGTTCGCCGGGGCGTTCCAGCCGCTCCAGGTAATCGAGCAGGGCGATGGCGTCTTCCAGCCCCGGCGTGTCGTAAAGCTCAAGCAAGGCCTCGCCGTCCACTGACAACCGAGCGCCCTCGACATGCCGGGTGGTGCTCGGGCGATGGGAGACTTCGCCGAAACCGACGTCACGGGTCAGGGTGCGCAGCAATGAGGTTTTACCGACGTTGGTGTGGCCGACCACGGCGAGCTTCAGCGGCGTCTTTTTTGAATCAGTCATGACCCGACTCCAGCCAGTTCATCGGCGCGCAGTCAGCGAACGGCAACGCCAACTGTTGCAGCGCGGTGTGCCAGTCGCCGAGGCGCTCGGCGTCGAGTGCCTGACCGGGCGGCGCTTGCAGCAGCCAAATCCGGGTCGCGCTGGCGCTGCGGGCGAGTTCGGCGATCAGCGCCAGGCTACCGCGATCCGGCGAGCGTCGAGGGTCGCAGGCAATGGCCAGGCGTTCCGGCGGGAAACGGGTCAGCTGTTCCAGCAACTTTTGTCGAGACTCGCGGCTGTCGAGGATGCCTGCGTTCTTGACGTTCTTCGGCAGTTGCGGCGGCCATGGGCGCTGGTCGTCGAGTTCGATGGCCACCAGCAACGCGCCGTCGCTGTCCAGCGCGCTGGTGCCGCCTTCGACCTGATGCAGGCGCTCAGGCGCGAGATCGTTGACGCCGAGGCGTTCGCTGCTCGGCATCAGTTGTTCACGCAACGGCGCGTAGCCGGGCAGGTTCAGGTCCAGATGCAACGCCGCGCGGCCGGTTGTCCAGCGCCACAGGCAGAACAGCGCGAGCAGCAGGCGTGGCAATACGCCGTACACCAGCAACACGCCCACCAGCCATGCGGCCCAGGCTTGCCGGGCGCTTTCGATGTTCAATGCGGTGTCGCCGCTGGCGCGAATCATCTCCACGGTCGGCACGTTGAAGCCGAGCAGTGCCGGAAGAGCGCCAAGTGCCTGGGTCATGACCACGAACGTGTCGCCGCTGAGAATCGTGGTTTCCCAGACGAAACCGTAGCGCCGGGTGGCCATCAGCGTCAGCAGAATCGCCAGAGCGCTGAGCATTGCCAGCAGCCACAAACCGTTGACCAGCACGCCGAGCGCCCAGCGATTGAGCTTCTGCCGTTGCAGCAATATCAGCAGGGCCGGCGCCAGTTGTGCGGCTTTGGCGTCGCGGGCGAGTTTTTCGCTGAGCCACAACCATAAGCGTCCGAGCGTGGCGCTGTAATCGCCAGCGAATATCAGGCCGCAAGCCCAGCTCAGCAGCAGAATCAGGTTCAACCCCAGCAGACTGCCGAGGGCCCAGAACACGTTGACCGGTGTCTGGCCGTCGTTCAACGCGGCAAATGCCAACCCGGCACCGCTGACGATCGCCAATACGGCCAGAATGATCAGCGCCAGTCGCGCCCCTTGCAGCCAATGGCGCAGCGCGCCGGTCAAGCCATCGCGTTCGGCCAGCCACAGGGCGCGGGCCTCGATGCGGGTCGGCAGATCGCCGCCCGCGCTTCGGGCCAGACGGTTGGCTTCCTGATCTTCCAGCGGGCCTGCGTGTTCCTCGCGCAGGCGGATGGTTTCGGTCAGCCAAAGTGTTTGCAGTGTGGTCAGTTCAGTCACGCGGCATCCCGTCGCTCAAATGAACGCTGAGCATAACCGCTGTTACGCTGGTCGGGGTACGTTGCGAGATAGTGAGCCTCTGGTATCCTCGCCCGCATGAAAAAAACTCTTCCTCTCAGTCTGATCGCAGCTCTCGGTGAAAACCGTGTGATCGGCATCAATAACAGCATGCCCTGGCACTTGCCGGGGGACTTCAAGTATTTCAAGGAGAAGACCTTCGGCAAGCCGATCATCATGGGTCGCAAGACGTGGGATTCTCTCGGTCGCCCGCTGCCGGGCCGGTTGAACATCGTGGTCAGTCGTCAGGCAGGCCTGCAACTGGGAGGCGCGGAGGTTTATCCGTCGCTGGAGGCGGCGGTGGTTCGAGCTGAAGAATGGGCGCTAGAGCAGGGTGTCGATGAGCTGATGCTGATCGGCGGAGCGCAGTTGTATGCGCAAGCTATGGAGCAGGCCGATCGCCTGTATTTGACTCGTGTGGCGCTGAGACCGGAAGGTGATGCGTGGTTTCCGGAATTTGGTCCAGTCCATTGGGAGCGAGTGTCCATTGCCCAGAATCCAGCCATAGATGACAAGCCGGCGTACAGCTTCGAAGTCTGGGAGCGGGCCTAAAAGCATCGCGGGCAAGCCTTGCTCCTACAGGGTTGTGGCGAATCACATCAGGTGATCGACATCGGTTCCGTAGGAGCAAGGCTTGCCTGCGATAGCGATCTATCAGGCGGTAGGTGGTTTAAGCCTGGGCCAGTTCCTCATGCTCATCCGCATCCAGCAGTTCTTTGTCGGTCTGCTGCATGATCTGGCTGGTAATCGCACCGGCAGTCATCGAACCACTGACGTTCAATGCCGTGCGGCCCATGTCGATCAGCGGTTCAACCGAGATCAGCAGCGCCACCAGTGACACCGGCAAGCCCATGGCCGGCAGCACGATCAGCGCAGCGAAGGTTGCGCCGCCGCCGACACCGGCAACCCCTGCCGAACTCAAGGTCACAATCGCTACCAGTGTCGCGATCCACAACGGGTCCAGCGGGTTGATGCCCACCGTCGGCGCCACCATGACCGCCAACATCGCAGGGTAAAGACCGGCACAACCGTTCTGACCAATAGTCGCGCCGAACGAAGCGGCGAAGCTGGCGATCGATTGTGGAATACCCAGACGGCGGGTTTGCGCTTCGATGCTCAGCGGAATACTCGCGGCGCTGGAGCGGCTGGTGAAGGCGAAGGTCAGCACCGGCCAGACTTTGCGGAAGAAGCGCAACGGGTTGATCCCGGCCAGCGACACCAGCAGACCGTGAACCACGAACATCAGGCCCAGGCCGATGTACGACACCACGACGAAACTGCCAAGCTTGATGATGTCTTGCAGGTTGGAACCGGCGACCACTTTGGTCATCAGCGCCAGTACGCCGTACGGGGTCAGTTTCATCACCAGACGCACCAGACGCATCACCCAGGCTTGCAGGGTGTCGATGGCGTTGAGCACTTTCTGACCTTTTTCGACGTCATCCTTGAGCAGTTGCAGCGCCGCGACCCCAAGGAATGCAGCGAAGATCACCACGCTGATGATCGAGGTCGGCTTGGCCCGGGCCAGATCGGCAAACGGGTTCTGCGGGATGAACGACAACAGCAACTGCGGGACATTCAGGTCGGCGACCTTGCCCGCGTAGTCGGTTTGAATGGTTTGCAGGCGAGCCATTTCCTGGGTGCCGGCGACCAGGCCTTCAGCCGTCAGGCCGAACAGGTTGGTCAGGCCGATGCCGATCAGCGCCGCAATGGCGGTGGTGAACAGCAGAGTGCCGATGGTCAGGAAGCTGATCTTGCCCAGCGAAGAGGCATTGTGCAGACGGGCGACGGCGCTGAGGATCGAGGCGAACACCAGCGGGATCACGATCATTTGCAGCAACTGCACATAACCGTTGCCGACCAGATCGAACCAGCCGATCGAGGCCTTCAGCACCGGGCTGCCGGCACCATAAACCGTGTGTAGGGCAACACCGAACACCACGCCAAGTACTAGAGCGACCAGGACTTTTTTCGCCAGGCTCCAGGTGGTGTGACGGGTTTGCGCCAGGCCGAACAGCAAGGCGAGGAACACCAGCAGATTGAGGATCAGCGGCAGATTCATTGAGGCTCCAAAAAGACTTGTGCCAATCGCGTTCCGGGGCGATTGCGAACCGGGAAGCCTAACAGCTTGATATCTAATGAATTAATATCTAAAACGCATGGTTACTGTGGTTTTTGGAATAAGCCGATGGCGCTGTGGCGAAACCGGCCAGGCTGACCGGAGGATATTCAGTAACACCGGGTTTTGTTCATTCGTAATAGTGTTTCAACTTGTGACGGCTAAAGGCGTTCTGCCATACTCGCGGCCGTTTGCGCCCCGGCCTGTTTTCAGTGCCGGGCCTGGATTTCTGCTGTACGTAATGGACTACGTTGTGAGCTATCTCTCGATTGAATTCGGCTTGTGTTTCATCCTTTTTTTCCTCGTCTACTGGTCTGTGTGCTGGAGTACGCGTCTACAGAACGTACTGCTGCTGGCCGCCAGTTACGCGATCCTCGCCAGTTTCAGTCTGGACTTCCTCTACATCCTGCTGGGCTACACCGCACTGGTGTACCTGCTCGGGTTGCTGAGTGAACGTTTTCCGGGGCGCTCATTCGTCAACGGGTTGATGTTGTTACTGGTGCTCGGCTGCTTTTACCTGTTCAAGTACCAGGACTTCTTTACCAGTACGGTGCAAAGCGCCTTCGCTCAGCTAGGGCTTGAAGTCTCGCTGCCGCTGCTGGAAGTGTTGCTGCCGGTCGGACTGTCGTTTTACACCTTTCACTCGGTCAGCTACCTGGTGTCGATCAACCGTGGCGAGCTAAAACCAGGTTCACCTTTTGACCTGGCGTTGTACCTGGCGTTTTTCCCGAGCCTGATCGCCGGTCCCGTGAACCGGGCCACCGACATGCTGCCGCAGATTCGCCCAACGCAAGCCCGGCAGGTGCTGGAACCGCAGCGGGCGTTGGGGCTGATTGCGCTGGCGGTGGTCAAGCTGTTCTTCCTCAGCTCCTGGCTGGCCAACGAATGGGTCGACCCGGTGTTCGAGTCGTCCGTCAGCTTTTCGGCCGAGCGGATCTTGCGCAGCGTTTACGGTTATTCGTTCCTGATTTACTTCAACTTCAGCGGCTACACCGACCTGGTGACGGGCATTGCCTTGTTGCTGGGTTTCCGTTTGCCGCTGAACTTCAACTTCCCGTACACCGCGCGTAACCTCAAGGAATTCTGGGGGCGCTGGCACATCAGTCTGTCGACGTTTATCCGTGACTACGTGTACATCCCGCTCGGCGGCAATCGCCGTGGGGTCTGGCGCGGCAATCTGAACATGCTGCTGGCCATGCTGATTTCCGGGCTGTGGCACGGCGCCAGTGTGAATTTCATCATCTGGGGTGCACTGCATGGCGTGGGACTGGCGCTGTACAAACTCTTCAGTCACTGGCTGCCGGAGCGTCCGACCTGGCTGGGGGCCGATCTGCTGGCGCGGTTGTTGACCTTCCACTATGTGGCTTTTGCCTGGATCTTCTTCCGTTGTGCATCCCTTGGGGATGCCATCGAGATGCTCGGCGGTCTGGGCGGGATGTCGCGGGCGGGGCTGCTCAGCAATGGTCTTTCATTGTTGGGTTGCCTGCTGTTCGTGGCGATCTATCCACAGATTGTGGCGCTGACGCGTCGGTTGTTCGACGCCACTGTCCGGTTGCCATGGCTGCTGTATCCAGTGCCGTTGGGGCTGTTTATTTGCGTGGTTATCTTTGCTTCTCCATCGGGCGTACCGGGGTTTATCTATGCCAGTTTCTAACGCATCGCCACTGCCCACGAACCTGAGCGGCGCACTCAAAGTGTTGTATGCGATCCTCGTCATCAGCGCGCTGCTGTTTTGGTTCAACCAGGACTCGATTCGTCTGTACTGTCAGCAGAAGTATCACGATGGCTGCGAGATTCCCGGCCTGGCGCAGAATCCGCAGTGGCGTTTCGGAGCTCAGTTGAACCAGACGCTGGCGGATGTGCGGTCAGGTTTCATCGCCCGGCTTGAGGGCCTGGATGACGTCAAACTGATCGATCAGGCTCAAGCGGCAGTAAATGAAGAGGAACCGCTTGGCGAGACGCTCGCGCCATTGCCGACACTCGAACAGGCAGCGAAATCGGTAGAAGTTCCGCCCCAGGTCGTGACTGATCCTGCGGTGAAGCCTGCGCCGCCCGTTGACGGCGCGCCGGTCACTCCGCTGATGGCGACGCTGGCGCTCGGTGACGAGGTGCTTTTTGTCGGTGACTCGCTGATGCAAGGAGTCGCCCCGCATATGGCGAACACCCTGCTCAAGCGTTACAAGGTCAAGAGCATCAACCTGAGCCGGCAGAGTACCGGGCTGGCCTACCCGAGCTTTTTCAACTGGCCGAAGACCGTCGAAAGCACCTTGCAGGGCCACCCGAAGATTCGCCTGATGGTGATGTTCCTCGGCCCCAACGATCCCTGGGACATGCCCGACGGCAAGCACAAACCGTTCTTGCGCTTCAAGACCCCCGAATGGGAAGTGGCCTATCGTCAGCGTATCGACTCCATTCTCGACTCTGCCCGCGCACACCAGGTACAGGTGATCTGGGTCGGCCCGCCAAACATGGAGAAGGCCAAGCTGTCGACGGCCATGGCCTACCTGAACGGGCTCTACAAAAGCCAGCTTGCGGCCTACCATCAGCACTTTGTGTCGGCCAACGAGATTCTGGGCTATCAAACCGATGAGTTCTCCTATTACCTGACGGTCGACGGTAGTCGGAAGGTCAAGACCCGGGTCGATGACGGTATCCATTTCACACCGACCGGGCAAAGGCTGATCGCCGAACGCGTGTTGTCGCTGATCAACTTTCCCAGCCAACAATTGACGGAGCACTGATATGCGGCGACTGCACGGCATTGCGCTGTTGTTGAGCATTACTCTGCTGAGCAGTTGCAGCCCCACGACCGAGGTCCAGGCCACACCGGCGTCTGCGCCGAAAAAACCTGGCTACACCTCGAAGAACGTCGTGCCGGTGGGGGGCGGCGATCCGAACCTGGCGGCACTGGCGCGCAAGTTCAATACGGCGGATCGCACACCGATCAGCATTGTGCAGTTGGGCGACTCCCACACAGCGGCCGATCTGTTCAGTGGTGAGGTGCGGCGATTGTTGCAGGCCCAGTACGGCGATGGCGGGATAGGGTTTGTCGCCGCAACGCCTGTGCCTGGCACGCGCTATGAACGCGTCATCCTCACTGCCGCCAATCGTCAGTGGTCGCTGGTCTCGGCGCGCAATCAACAAAGTACTCAGTTCCCACTGGGCGGTTACTTGTCGTTACCGATGACCCCGGGGGCCAAGGTGCAGATCGCCGAGCGCGAAGGCAGTCTCCAGCAGTACCGGATTTCAGCGCTCTATCAGGCGTCTGCCAACAGCAGCCTCAAGGCCCAGACCAATCTCACTCAGGCCACTCGCATGCTTGCGGCCACGGGCGGGCAGTGGCGCTTCAGCCCGCCGTTCAACAACGTGACGCTGCCAGTGGAAATGAGTGTCACCCATACCGAGGGACTGGCCCTGGGTGGTTGGAATATCCTCGGGCAGAAGAGCTCCGGAGTGATTTATTCGGCGCTGGGCATCAACGGTGCCCGGCTGGACGTGCTGGACAAGTGGCAGGCCGATTGGCCGGACACCCTCAAGGCGTTGCGCCCGGACATGGTTATCCTGGCCTACGGCACCAACGAGGCCTTTGACGACGACCTGGATCTGGATAAATACCGGAGCCAGTTGCAGGACAAAATCACCCTGTTGCGTAAAACCTTGCCCAAGGCCGTGATTCTGCTGGTCGGTGCGCCGGACTCCATCAAACACCGTGGCGCGAGTGCCTGCGCTTCCGCGCAGCCGCAGCCCTTGCGACAGCTTATCCAGATCCAGAAAGCCGTGGCGCAGCGCAATCGCGTGCTGTTCTGGGACTGGCAGGCCTTCATGGGCGGTGATTGCTCTATCAGCCGGTGGCAGGCCAATGAGCTGGCCCGCAATGATCTGGTGCACCTGACCGCGGATGGTTATCGCAAGAGCGCCGAGGGACTGTATCGCTTCCTGCGGGAGCAGTTGGGCGAGCGCATGCCGTGAGCCTTGCTGCGGCTGCACAGCTTTAGGCGCCCACAGAGGCTTCTGAAACGCAAAAAAATGCCCCGCACTTGGCGGGGCATTTTTGTGTTCAACGGTTAAGCATTACAGCCCGTCGAGCATCGCTTTGTTACGTACAGCGCCCTTGTCGGCGCTGGTCGCCAGCAAGGCGTAGGCTTTCAGTGCGGTGGTCACCTTACGTGGACGCACTTCAACCGGTTTCCAGCCTTTCTTGTCTTGCTCCACGCGGCGCGCAGCCAACTCTTCGTCGCTGACCAACAGGTTGATCGAGCGGTTCGGAATGTCGATCAGTACCTTGTCGCCGTCCCGTACCAGGCCAATTGCACCGCCGGCAGCGGCTTCTGGGGAAGCGTGACCGATGGACAGGCCCGAGGTGCCGCCGGAGAAGCGGCCGTCGGTGAGCAAGGCGCAGGCTTTGCCGAGGCCCTTGGATTTCAGGTAGGACGTCGGGTAGAGCATTTCCTGCATGCCCGGGCCGCCTTTCGGACCTTCGTAGCGAATGATGACGATATCGCCTTCTTTCACTTCATCGGCGAGGATGCCGCGCACGGCGCTGTCCTGGCTTTCGAAGATCTTCGCGTTGCCTTCGAAGACGTGGATCGACTCGTCGACGCCAGCGGTTTTCACCACGCAACCGTCGAGGGCGATGTTGCCGTAAAGCACGGCCAGGCCGCCTTCTTGCGAATAGGCGTGTTCGACACTGCGGATGCAGCCGTTTTCACGGTCGTCGTCGAGGGTTTCCCAACGGGTCGACTGGCTGAACGCGGTCTGGGTCGGGATACCCGCAGGCCCGGCCTTGAAGAAGTGGTGCACCGCTTCGTCAGTGGTTTGGGTAATGTCCCACTTGGCAATACCTTCCGCCATGGTCTTGCTGTGCACGGTCGGCAGGTCGGTGTGCAGCAAGCCGCCACGGGCGAGGGATCCGAGGATGCTGAAGATCCCGCCGGCGCGGTGCACGTCTTCCATGTGGTACTTCTGGATGTTTGGCGCGACTTTGCACAGTTGCGGAACGTGGCGGGAAAGACGGTCGATGTCGCGCAGGTCGAAATCGATCTCGGCTTCCTGGGCGGCGGCCAGCAGGTGCAGGATGGTGTTGGTCGAGCCGCCCATGGCGATGTCCAGCGTCATGGCGTTTTCGAACGCCTTGAAGTTGGCGATGTTGCGTGGCAACACCGACTCATCGTTCTCGCCGTAGTAGCGCTTGCACAGTTCGACGATGGTGCGGCCGGCTTGCAGGAACAGTTGTTCACGGTCGCTGTGGGTGGCCAGTGTCGAACCGTTACCCGGCAGTGCCAGGCCGAGGGCTTCGGTCAGGCAGTTCATCGAGTTGGCGGTGAACATGCCGGAGCACGAACCGCAGGTCGGGCAGGCGCTGCGCTCGTACTCGGCGACTTTCTCGTCAGAGGCGCTGGAGTCGGCGGCGATGACCATGGCGTCGACCAGGTCGAGGCCGTGGCTGGCGAGTTTGGTCTTGCCGGCTTCCATCGGGCCGCCGGAGACGAAGATCACCGGGATGTTCAGGCGCAGGGCGGCCATCAGCATGCCAGGGGTGATCTTGTCGCAGTTGGAGATGCACACGATGGCGTCGGCGCAGTGGGCGTTGACCATGTACTCGACGGAGTCGGCGATGATCTCGCGGCTCGGCAGCGAATACAGCATGCCGTCATGGCCCATGGCGATGCCGTCATCGACCGCGATGGTGTTGAATTCCTTGGCGACGCCGCCGGCACGTTCGATCTCGCGGGCGACCAGTTGGCCGAGGTCCTTGAGGTGGACGTGGCCCGGTACGAATTGGGTGAACGAGTTGGCAATGGCGATGATCGGCTTTTTGAAGTCGTCATCTTTCATCCCCGTGGCGCGCCACAGTGCGCGGGCGCCGGCCATGTTGCGGCCGTGGGTGGATGTTTTCGAACGGTAATCAGGCATGGAGCACTCCGGGCGGCTAAGCAGGTATCAAAAGGGGAGTGAGCTTCTATTGACCTTGGGAACACTCAGAAATGGCCGTGTGTCCGAAAGTTGCCGATGACTTTGCGGGATCGCCGCGCGCCTCAGCCTGAGCTCATAAACCCGCCGGGGGATGACTGGCGATGAATCGTTCGATTCTACACCGCTGGCGTCAGGAAGGAACGTTGTAGCCGCTCGCGGCGTGCGATTGCCTGCTGCTGGGCGACGGGGTGCTGGGGTAGACTGCGCGCCCTTCGATCACTCTCCAATGGAACTGGAATGTCTGCACTGCTTCGAACCTTGAGGTTTTATCTGGTCGTGGGGCTGGTCCAGGGCCTGCTGCTGATGAGTGTTGTGCTCTCCAATCGTTTGTCTGGGGCAATGGCCGAGATCTGCGCGGGCCTGCTGATGGGCGGCACTCTGTTGCAACTGCTGCCTGAGCATCGAGGCCAATGGCGCACCTGGTTGGCGTCCGCTGCCCTGGCTTTGGTGGTGGCGGGTCTGGTCCTGGCCTGTCGCGGGCTGCCGTTGACCTTGCTGGTACTGGGCAGTGTGGCGGCGGGGTTGACGCTGCTGACCGTGCTCAGCGCGGCCGCGTTACCGGGGCTTGCCCACTTTCGGCGACGCTTTTTCGATTATGCGCTGTGGGTGGCGTTGGCCTTGCCATTGCCCTGGATCGCCCAGGCCCTGTTAAAAGTCTGGACCACCTACCATGACCCGCTCAAGGGCGGTTGGGATGCCATGGTGTTTTTTGCCGGACCGACCCTGGCGTTCTCCCTCGGCCTGTTTCTGATCGGCCTGTGCCTGGCGACTCTGCTGCGCCGTAACACCATGACGACCGTCTACTAGTGCTGACCGACCCCACAAAAGGATTTGCAATGCCTGCGCTGAACCGCTCCTTGTTGTTCCATATTGCCATCGCCTTGGTCCAGGGGCTGTTGTTCAGCGGCAGCCTGTTCTATCGCCAGCCTGAGTTTTCCACATTCGCCTGTACCTTGGCCCTGGTGGCCGGGATCAACCTGCAACTGCTCGGCAGTGCCGTGCGCGAGCGTGGTACCTGGGTCTTGGTGACGGGTTTCAGTGTGCTGATGGCCGGGTTCTCCAGCTGGGTATTTATCCGCGATGCCAACGGCTGGCTGTGGATGTTCTGGTCTTTTACGGCGATGGTGCTGGCCTATATCGGCACCGCGTTCGTCCTCAGTTGGCCAACCCGCGAAGGCAACCGCCCGCGTTATCCGGACCTGTTCCGGCACGCTTGGAACAACGCTTTTATCGTGCTGCTGGCGCTGCTGGTGACCCTGGCCTTCAGCCTGTTGCTGTGGTTGTGTGGCCGTCTGTTCAGTATTCTCGGCATGCCCCAGCTGGCTGAGCTGTTCACCTCGTCGTACTTCCTCTGCTTCAGCCTGCCGCTGTTTTTCTCGCTGGGAATGCGCATGGGCCGCGAAAACGAAAAGGTCATTGGCCTGCTGTGCGGCGTGCTGCTGACGGTGTGCCGCTACCTGCTGCCCCTTTGTGCGCTGATCACCGTGCTCTTCACTCTGGCCCTTGCGATTACCGGCCTGCAGCCGATCTGGAGCACCGGTTACTCGACGCATATTTTGCTGTGCCTGGCGGCGAGCAATCTGTTTTTACTCAATGGTGTGTTCCAGGACGGCCAGCACGATGCTGGCTACGCCAAGCCGCTGAAAATCCTGATCAACGCCAGCCTGTGCTGCCTGCCGTTGCTGGTGGTGATGGGGGGCTATTCGAGCTGGCTACGGATTGATCAATACGGCCTGACCCCATCGCGCTTTCTGGCGATGCTGCTGGTGGTTGTGGCCCTGGTGCACAGCTTCGCGGCGTTGTGGGCGGTATTTGCCAGGCAGTCGGTGTGGCTTGCCAGCCTGAGCCGCAGCAACCCTTGGGTCGCCCTGTTGAGCTTTGTGGTGCTGTTGTTGATGTTCAGCCCGCTGCTCGACCCGCAGGCCTTCAGTGCCCACAACCAGGTGCAGCGCCTATTGAGCGGGCGTACGCCGGTGGCCGAGTTCGATGCCCGGAGCCTGCGCCAGCGCCTGGGCGCCCCCGGTCGGGAGCAGTTCGAGGGGTTGCTTGCGCAGGTGCGTCAGGAGCAGATTCTGGATGAGCCGGGCAGGGTGCAGCTGCTGGAAATGCTGGAGGCGGTTTCGATCAAGGACCAGCCGGTCGATTATCGGACGCCGAAGCTGTACTGGCTGGGCCCGGTCCCCGATAACAGCAAGCAACTGATCGAGTTGCTGACCACCAGGGACGAGTGCAGCCCTCCCGGCTGCGCGGCCTGGGCGGTGGACCTGGACGAGGATGGCATCGATGAAGTGCTGCTGATCGAAAAGCAGAGCTGGGCATCTTCGGCAATGCTGTATGCCCGTGAAGGCCAGGGCAAGGGTGCATGGCAGAAGGAGGGCTTGCTCTCTGGCATCACCGATGCGTCAGGGCTGATCACGCAGATTCGCGAGGGCAAGATCAAAGCGGTGCGCCAACGCTACAAGACCCTGCAGGTCGACGGCGTGGAGCTGGAATCGCGGCAGACTCGCAGTCGTAGATGATCGGCTGAAAGTGTTTGTCCTCAACTGGCTTTCGGTCCGTGAGGAGTGGCCGAGGGTTGATTTGATGAAGAGAAAAGTCAATGCAGGCGGGCGCGGGACCTTTCTGGGTCTGTTGTAGGAGCGAGCGGGCTCGCTCCTACAAGCAGGGAGCGATCAGCTGTTTGGTAGCAGGCGGCAGGTGATGCTCTTGATGTAGCGGGTTTCAGCAATCGCCGGGTGCACCGGGTGATCAGGACCCTGACCGCCACGTTCCAGCAGCTGGATGTTGCGGTCCAGGTGACGGGCGCTGGTCAGCAGGATGTTCTGCAGATCGTCTTCGGGCAGGTGCATCGAGCACGAAGCGCTGACCAGGATGCCGTCCTTGTTGAGCAGACGCATGGCTTGCTCGTTCAGGCGACGGTAGGCGCCTTCGCCGTTCTTCATGTCTTTCTTGCGTTTGATGAACGCTGGCGGGTCGGCCACGATGACGTCGAATCGTTCTTCGCTGGCTTTCAGCTCTTTCAGGGCTTCGAACACGTCGCCTTCGATGCAGGTCATTTTGTCGGCGAAACCGTTCAGTGCGGCGTTACGCTCGACACCGTCGAGGGCGAAGGCCGAAGCGTCGACGCAGAACACTTCACTGGCACCGAAAGCGGCAGCTTGCACGCCCCAGCCGCCGATGTAGCTGTACAGGTCCAGCACGCGTTTACCTTTGGCATAAGGTGCCAGGCGCGCGCGGTTCATGCGGTGGTCGTAGAACCAGCCGGTTTTCTGTCCCTGGATGACCGGTGCTTCGAACTTCACGCCGTTTTCTTCCAGGGCAACCCACTCCGGCACCAGGCCGAACACGGTTTCGACGTAGCGGTTGAGGCCTTCGGCGTCACGGGCCGCGGAGTCATTCTTGAACAGGATGCCGCTGGGCTTGAGCACTTGGGTCAGTGCCGCGATCACGTCTTCTTTATGAGCTTCCATGGTCGCCGAAGCGATCTGCACCACCAGGATGTCGCCGAAACGGTCGACTACCAGGCCCGGCAGCAGGTCGGAGTCGCCGTAGACCAGGCGGTAGAACGGCTTGTCGAACAGGCGCTCGCGCAGGGACAGCGCAACGTTGAGGCGGTGCACCAGCAGCGACTTGTCGAGCGGCAACTTGATGTCGCGCGACAGCAGGCGAGCGCAGATCAGGTTGTTCGGGCTCATGGCGACGATGCCCAGCGGCTTGCCGCCGGCAGCTTCGAGAATCGCTTGATCGCCAGCCTTGAAGCCGTGCAGCGGGGTGGCGGCTACGTCGATTTCGTTACTGTAGACCCACAGGTGGCCGGCGCGCAGGCGACGGTCGGCGTTGGCTTTGAGGCGCAAGCTTGGCAGGGACATGACGTCGCTCCAGGTGAAAAAAAAGAGCGGGATTATAGCGCTAGATGGGAGGCGCGGCGCGGTTGTTTCTGGGCGTTGCGTCGGACAGATCGCCCATGTGGCGGATTTTTTCCGCTAGAATCGCCCCTTGGCCCAGAGTGAGTACGTATGTCCCAAGAGCTATCTTCCGAACAGATTCAACAGGCCCTGCAAGGCATCAGCGTGCCGCCTCAGCCGCAAATCATGGTGGATTTGCAGATGGAGCAGTACATGCCGGACCCGGACCTGGAAGTGATCGCGAAGTTGATCTCCCAAGACCCGGGCCTCTCTGGCGCTTTGTTGAAGATCGTCAATTCGCCGTATTACGGGCTGAGCAACAAGATCGCCTCGATCCAGCGCGCGGTGAACCTGCTGGGCAGTCGCTCGGTCATCAATCTGATCAATGCACAGTCGATCAAGGGCGAGATGAATGACGACACCATCGTCACCTTGAACCGGTTCTGGGACACCGCCCAGGACGTGGCGATGACCAGCCTGAGCCTGGCCAAGCGCATTGGTTCGCAGGCTGTGGACGAGGCTTATGCGTTAGGCCTGTTCCACGATTGCGGTGTGCCGTTGATGCTCAAGCGCTTCCCCGACTATATGTCGGTGCTGGAAGAAGCCTACGCCAGTGCCAACGCCGAGTGTCGCGTGGTTGATACCGAGAACCGCGTACTCAACACCAACCACGCCGTGGTCGGTTACTACACCGCGAAGTCCTGGCGCCTGCCGGAGCATGTGACCGACGCTATCGCCAATCACCACAATGCGCTGGCGATTTTCAGCGACGAATCATCCCGTAACAGCCAGTTGAAAAACTTGCTGGCGATCCTGAAGATGGCGGAACACATTTGCGCGTCGTATCGGGTGTTGGGCAATCAGACCGAAGACCACGAGTGGGATAGCATCGGGCACCTGGTGCTCGATTATGTCGGCCTCTCGGACTACGACTTCGAAAACCTCAAACAGACGATTCGCGAGCTCGGCGCTCATCATTGAGTGTCGGTTTTCAGCTGATCCGGGAACACCATGCCTGAACTGCCAGAAGTCGAAACCACCCGTCGCGGTATTGCCCCGTTCCTTGAAGGGCAGCGCGTCAGTCGCGTGATCGTGCGTGATCGGCGTCTGCGCTGGCCGATCCCCGAGGACCTCGATGTGCGGCTGTCCGGGCAGCGCATCGTGTTGGTGGAGCGACGTGCCAAGTATTTGCTGATCAACGCCGAAGTCGGCACGTTGATCAGCCATTTGGGCATGTCGGGGAATTTGCGTCTGGTGGAAGTCGGCTTGCCGGCGCTCAAGCACGAGCATGTGGACATCGAACTCGAATCCGGCCTGGCGCTGCGCTACACCGACCCGCGACGTTTTGGCGCGATGCTCTGGAGCCTCGATCCGCTGAATCACGAATTGCTGGTTCGTCTGGGGCCGGAGCCGCTGACGGATCTGTTCGATGGCGAGCGGCTATTCCAGCTGTCACGCGGGCGTTCGATGGCGGTCAAGCCGTTCATCATGGACAACGCCGTGGTGGTCGGGGTTGGCAACATTTATGCGACCGAAGCACTGTTTGCTGCCGGGATCGACCCGCGTCGTGAGGCCAAGGGGATTTCCCGGGCGCGCTATCTGAAGCTGGCGATCGAGATCAAACGCATTCTGGCCGCCGCTATCGAACGCGGCGGCACCACGCTGCGCGACTTCATTGGCGGTGACGGCCAGCCTGGGTATTTCCAGCAAGAGTTGTTCGTGTACGGCCGTGGCGGTGAGCAGTGCAAGGTCTGTGGTAGCGAATTGCGGGAAGTTCGCCTCGGGCAGCGCGCCAGCGTCTTTTGCCCGCGTTGTCAGAGCTGAGAATTCCTACGGTCTATAGTTAGTGGTCTGACTGCCTAGCCGAAGGACCGTGCCATGAGATCGATTCGAACCCTTGCTGCCGCGTTGCTGTTGAGCATCGGCTTATCTGCCCAGGCGTCCGACGGCGGCAGCGGCGACCCCAGTTACAGCATCCACAACCCACCGGCCTACGCGATGATCGGCGATCTGCTGATCGCTCGCCCGTTGCTGGTCGCGGCGACGGTGATCGGTGCCGGGGTGTTTATTGTGTCCTTGCCGTTTACCGCGCTGGGCGGCGGGGTAGGCGATGCGGGCCAGGCGCTGGTGGTCGATCCGGCGAAAGCGGCGTTCGTCCGTTGCCTGGGGTGTATCGGGGAGGGGTTTGAGCAGCAGCAGTAGCTTTAAAAGCATCGCGGGCAAGCCTTGCTCCTACGGGATTTCACCGACCTGTAGGAGCAAGGCTTGCCCGCGATGGCGTCGGAACTGACACCAAAATACTCAAGCCTTGCCGGTAAGCTTGCGGTACTTCTCCATCAACTGCTCTTGAGTTTCTGGATGCGCTTCGTCCAGCGGAATGCAATCCACCGGGCAAACCTGCTGGCACTGTGGTTCGTCGTAGTGGCCGACGCACTGGGTGCAGAGGTTCGGGTCGATCACATAGATCTCTTCGCCCTGGGAGATGGCGGCGTTCGGGCACTCGGGTTCGCAGACGTCGCAGTTGATGCAATCGTCGGTGATGATCAGGGACATTGGGACTCCTGCCGGGGTGTTCTGCCCAGGCATCTGAAAACTGATGCGTACAATTGTGCCGCATCGGCGCCCGCAGTGCACGCAGGCGCGATGGACTGCAATAGATAGCAGTCTGTGGCAGCGCCTACTTCTTGAAGCGCAGGGTCAGCGCGTCGGCCACGACAGGGTGGACGAACTTGGTGATATCGCCGCCCAAGGCAGCAATTTCACGGACCAGCGTCGAAGAAATGAACGAATAACGCTCGGACGGGGTAAGAAACAGGCTTTCCACGTCCGGGGCCAATTGGCGGTTCATGTTAGCCAGCTGGAATTCGTATTCGAAGTCCGATACCGCGCGCAGGCCACGCAGGAACACGTTGGCGTTCTGCTCTTTGGCAAAGTGCGCCAGCAGCGTCGAAAAGCCGACGACTTCGACGTTCGGCAGATGTTTAGTGACCTCGCGGGCCAGCTCCACACGCTGTTCCAGGGGAAATAGCGGGTTTTTCTTCGGGCTGGCGGCGACGGCGATGATCACGTGATCGAACAGGCGCGAGGCGCGTTCGACCAGATCGCCATGGCCCTTGGTAATAGGGTCGAAGGTACCTGGGTACAACACTCGGTTCATCGCGTCGTCCTGGCGGGAGTCCGTTGGGGAGTCGGATGGTATCGCAGCCTTCCCGGTCGGCCAAGTCGCCTTTGGGGTAAGAAAGCACTATAGACGATGCGAATTATGGGTTTTTTCATGGGTTTTTTAAACGCATGGCCAGCGCTGTCGCCAGTTGCGCGGTCAGTCCATAGACCGACAATTGCGGGTTGGCGCCAATGCTGGTGGGGAACAGCGAGCCATCATGGATCGACAGATTACTCAGTTGATGATGACGACCGAGACTGTCGGTGACGGCATTTTTCGGGTCTTCACCCATGGCACATCCGCCCATCACATGAGCGCTGCCCAGTCGTGTGCGGTACAGCTCAAGGCTCAGGCCGTCGATCAGAGCACGTGCCTCGGCGAGGGTTTTCACGTAGCGCGCATCGGCGTGCATCGGCATGACCGCGTTGGCACCGCCGGCAAACTGGATCTCGGCCATGCTGTGGAACGCTCGACGTATACCCTCCCAGGCATAGGCTGAGACCTGATAGTCGAGCACCGGTGAGCCATCGCCGCGTAACTCGACGCTGCCACCCGGGCTGTCCGGGTGAAAACCGTCACGCAGCAGGGCCAGCATCGCGTGGGTGTGCGGCAATTGCTGCATGTGTCGAGCGTTCTCTTCGCCAAAGCCACCGAGCAAGGTCGCCGCCAACGCGGGGTGTAGCGGCGGCACTTCCAGCTTGTAGGACATTTTGCCGGTGGTGCCGTCCTGCCATTGAAAGTGGTCGGAGTAAATCGACTGCGGCGCGCCGTAAAACGGGTTGATCACCTCGTCGAACAGCCCGGCAGACATGTTCACCAGGTGCAGAAAAGTCCGCTTGCCAAGGCGCTCATGGGGATCCGGGGCTTTTGAGCGCAGCAACAATGCCGGGCTGTTGATGCCGCCACCGGCCAGTACGTAGTGCCGCGCCTTGACGGTGATGCTACGCCCGGTCGGCGCCACGCAGCGTTCATCCATTGCCGCGCAGTGCAGGCCGGTGACTTTGTCATCCTTGATCAGCAGGTGTTCGGCGCGGGCGAGATAGAGCAGCTCGCCACCTTTTTCCAGGGTTGCGGGGATGGTGGTGACCATCATCGATTGCTTGGCGTTGGTCGGGCAGCCCATGCCGCAATAGCCGAGGTTCCAGCAACCGCGCACATTTCGCGGGATCACGTGCCAGCTGTAGCCGAGCTGTTCACAACCTTTTTTGATCACGTTGTTGTTGGCATTCGGCGGCACCAGCCATGGGGCGACACCGAGGCGCTGCTCCATTTTTTCGAACCAGGGCGCCATTTCGGCCGGGCTGTGGCCCTTGACGTCGTGTTCTGTTGCCCAGTGTTCGAGGGTCGGTTCGGGGGTGCGAAAGCTTGAGGTCCAGTTGACCAGCGTCGTGCCACCGACTGCGCGGCCTTGCAAAATGGTGATCGCGCCGTCCTTGCTCATGCGGCCGATACCTTCCTGATAAAGGCTGGAATAGGCCTGGTCTTCGAGCATCTTGAAGTCGCTGCTGGTCTTGAGCGGGCCTTCTTCGATCAGCAGCACTTTGTAGCCGGCAGCGCTGAGGATTTCGGCGGTGGTGCCGCCGCCAGCGCCGCTGCCGATGATCGCAATGTCGGCTTCCAGCGTCAGATCATTGGCCAGTTGCGAGCCGTTGTAGGTTTTCCAGCCACGGGCCAGGCCTTCGCGGAACGGATCGGGTACGGGCATCTTTGGGCTCTCTTATTGTTCTGGATTCGGTGGTGATGCGGCTCGCGATAGGGACACCTCGGCCTCAAACGGCGGGCGGCCCCGGATATCCGCAATGTGCCCAGGACTCGGCGCGCTTGTACCAGGCCATCATCACCAGTTGCAGGATCGAGCTGTGGCCCATTCGCAACAGGCTCAGCGAGCTGTTTTGCCAGCGCTGCAGGAATTGGCGGATGTCGTCGCTGCTGGCGTTTTCCCAGTGGCCCCAGATGCCGGTCAGTGGCCCGCGAGTGATAGTCATGCCGAGCACGTCGAACAGTTGCTGGGTCAGCTTGAGCATTTCCGGCGACAGGTGATTGAGGTCATGGTCCAGCGCTTGGAGGGTGCTTTCGACGGCGGCCGGGAGTTTTTCGACGGCCACGGCGCCGTCGAGCATCACCGGGATCAGTGCGCGCAAGAACGGCAGATCACTGCTGCGCAACATGACGAAACCGCTGGCCGGGCTGCTGGCCGAGCATCCGCTGAGGCTGGCGCCGAGACCCGCCGTGGTCAGGAAGGCACTAGCGCAGAGACTGAATTTAAGCAGGCCGCGCCGTGTCAGCGCGGGGGATTCGGAAAGGCTTGGATGCATTATTGTTATTACCCGGTCATGAGGCTCTGTACGAAAACTGCCTGCGCGTCGACCAGGCTGCGTTAAAAACAGGCTCGGAATGCTCATTTAGGTCCCTAAAGTCGGGTGCGACCCCAGCCGTTCCTCGCCTGTTTTTGCCTTGCCTGATCACCGCTCGGCGAGTTTTCGTACAGACCCGAGGCGTCAGCGGATGAACAGCTTCTGGATCAGTTTCTGGATCGACTTGCCGTAAGGCGGATAAATCAGCTTTGCCGCGTTGAAGCGCTGCTTGATCAGCACGCCTTTGGCTTTGCTGAACGTCAGGAAGCCTTCATGTCCGTGGTAATGGCCCATGCCTGAAGCGCCGATACCGCCAAACGGCATGTCGTCTTGCGCGACGTGCAGCAAGGTGTCGTTCAGGCACACACCACCGGAATGGGTTTCGTTGAGGACGCGATTTTGTTCGGCCTTGTTGTAGCCGAAGAAGTACAGCGCCAGCGGACGTGGCCGCTGGTTGATGTAGGCAAACGCCTGGTCCAGATTCTTGTAAGGCACGATCGGCAGCACCGGGCCGAAGATTTCGTCCTGCATCACGATCATCTCGTCGCTGACATTCAGCAGCAGGCTGTGGCTCATGCGTCGCTCCTGATCCTGCTCGAACATCGGAATCAGCAGCGCGCCCTTGCTGGTGGCGTCGCTGAGGTAGCTGCGCAGCCGGGCCAATTGACGCTCATTGATGATCGCGGTGTAGTCCGGGTTGTCCGCGAGTGTCGGGTAAAACCCGCGAACCGCCTGACGATAGGCTTCGACGAAGGAGCCGACCCGCTCTTCCGGCACCAGCACGTAGTCCGGCGCGACACAGGTTTGTCCGGCATTCAGGGTTTTACCGAAGGCAATACGTTCTGCGGCGTCCTTGAGCGGTACGTCGTGGGAAACGATTGCCGGAGACTTGCCACCCAATTCCAGTGTCACCGGCGTCAGGTTCTCTGCCGCCGCACGCATGACATGTTTGCCGATGCTGGTGGCGCCAGTGAACAGCAGGTGATCGAAAGGCAGCTTGGAGAAGGCCATGCCGACTTCGGCTTCGCCCAACACCACGCACACCAGGTCTTCGGGGAACACTTTGGCCAGCAAGGTTTTCAGCAGTTGCCCGGTGGCCGGGGTGGACTCGCTGAGTTTGAGCATCACTCGGTTGCCCGCCGACAACGCGCCGACCAATGGGCCGATGGCCAAGTACAGCGGGTAGTTCCACGGCACGATGACCCCGACCACACCCAGCGGCTGATAAACCACCTTGGCCGCCGCCGGCTGAAAGGCGATTCCTACTTTACGCGGGGACGCTTTCATCCAGCCTTTGAGGTGTTTGCTGGCGTATTGAATGCCGTGCAGGCTCGGCATCAGCTCGGCGAGCAGGGTTTCATCGGCGCTACGGTTGCTGAAATCCTGGCTGATCGCGTCGATCAAGGCCTGACGCTCGTCACTCAACAGATCACGCAATGCCTTGAGCCATTGCTGGCGTTGCGCGGCCGGCGGCATCGGGTGGGCCGCGTAGGCCTGGCGCTGGGCGGCAAACAGAGCGTGTAGCTCACTCAATGGCTGTTGAGAGTTTTGCAGGTAGGCAATGTCGGCGGGCATCGTAGCTCCGGTTTTTTTTAGAATGAGGAAGTTTTTAGAGTCTATGCTCTAGAAAGTCAAATGACATCCTCCGGAAGCGATGATTTATCCGCCAGCGGATAGGTCGTAAGATGCCCGGCAACGCACTGAAGAATTAAAGCTCAAGCCATGGCCCCACGAATAAAAACCAGCGAGCGCATCGTGCAGAACAGCCTGGAGCTGTTCAATCAACAGGGTGAACGCAGCATCAGTACCAACCATATCGCTGCGCACATGGAGATTTCTCCGGGCAACCTGTACTACCACTTCCCCAACAAGCAGGCGATCATCGCCGTGTTGTTCAGTGAGTACGAAGCCCTGGTAGAGAGCTTCCTGCGCCCACCCCAGGGCCGCGCCGCGACCGTTGAAGACAAGCGCTTCTACTTGCAGGAACTGCTGTCCGCCATGTGGCGCTACCGGTTTTTGCACCGCGATCTCGAGCACTTGCTCGACAACGATGTGGAACTGGCTGCCCGCTACCGGCGTTTTTCCCAGCGTTGCCTGATCCAGGGCACGGCGATTTACGCAGGCTTCGTCGACGCCGGCATCCTGTGCATGGACAAGGTCCAGATCGAATCCCTGACGCTCAATGCCTGGATCATCCTCACGTCCTGGGTGCGTTTTCTGTGCACCACACGGGAAAATTCCAACCACCTCAGCGAGCAAGCCATTAAACGTGGCGTGTATCAGGTGCTGGTGCTGGAAGCCGGATTTGTCACGGAACAAGCGCGCGAGGCGGTCACTACCTTGTTCGAGGAGTTTTACGTGCCGTTGGCCCAGGCTCTGGAAGAAGTGCAGTAGGATCGATCAAAGACTTAATCACAGGAGCCCGCTATGCCCATTGCGCAACTGATCAGCCCGAATGCCCTGGACCAGAAAAAGGCTCAGGCCGGGTTGGTGATTCTGGATTGTCGTTTTGCCCTCGAAGACCCGGATTACGGCCAGCGCAGCTATGCCCTGGGGCATATCGAGGGTGCCTCGTTTGCGGACCTCGAACGTGACTTCAGCGGACCCGTAGTCAAGGGTGTCACCGGTCGCCATCCATTGCCGACGCCGCACCACTTGATTCAGCGTTTGCAGGATTGGGGCATCAGTAACGACAGCGAAATCGTTTTGTATGACGACGGCCCCGGCATGTATGCCGCGCGGGCCTGGTGGTTGCTGGCGTGGCTGGGCAAGCGCGACGGTGTGTTCATTCTCGACGGTGGCCTCAAGGCCTGGCACGCGGCGGGTTTACCGCTGAGCCTGGATCCTCCGGCAATCAGCCGTGGCTCCTTCACCGGCGCGCCGGACCACACCTTGTTAGTGAGTGCCGAAAAACTGCAACAGCGCCTCGGTCAGCCGACCCTGACCTTGCTCGATGCCCGGGGCCTGCCGCGTTTTCGTGGCGAGGTCGAGCCGATTGATCCGGTCGCCGGGCACATTCCCGGCGCGCAATGCGCGGCCTTTACCGACAACCTGGATGCCGACGGGCGTTTCCTTCCCGCCGATCAGCTCAAGCAGCGCTTTGCGGCGAAACTGGGTGATCGTTCGCCGACCGAACTGGTGGCGTATTGCGGCTCTGGCGTGACCGCGTGCCACAACCTGTTTGCGTTGTGCCTGGCGGGTTATCCATTGGGCTCGCTGTATGCCGGGTCGTGGAGCGAATGGATCACCGATCCGGCGCGGGGCGTCGCTACCGGCGACTAATCGCCAATCCAATGTGGGAGCGGGCTTGCTCGCGAAAGCGGTGTGTCAGTCGACGTTGATATCTGCTGACATGGCCTTTTCGCGAGCAAGCCCGCTCCCACAGTAATGCTTATTTCCTGGACGATTGTCGGGCACTGCGATACGCCCCCGGCCCAACGCCGTAAACCTTCTTGAACTGTCGGCTCAGATGACTTTGATCGGCAAAACCCAATTGGGTGGCGACTTCCAGCGGCAGGCAACCTTCCTGCAATAACGCACGGGCCTGGGCGATACGCTGCTGCATCAGCCAGGCGTGCGGCGGCATGCCGGTGGCGTAGCGAAACACTCGGGCGAAGTGGAAGGGCGAAAGGTTCACCGCAGCGGCCAGTTCTTCCAGGGAGGGCGGTGCAGCGAGCTGCGCGTGCAGCAGTTCCTTGGCCCGGGCGATGGCCCGATGTTCCTGTCCAGGTTGACCGGGCGTTGCTACTGCGGCGTGACGTTGCAGCAACGACAGCATCATTTCCCGCCATGCGGTCTGCTGTTGCAGCGCACTGGCAGGGCTCTCCAGCAAACGGTGCAGTTGGCAAAGGCCACTCACCAGATCCGGGTCGCGATACAGCGTCGCACCAAAGGCCGGTAAGTCGTGGTCAGGCAGCTCAAGTTCGCCGAGCAACGAAAGAATTTGCTGATTGTCGGGATAGAACGCCCGGTACAGCCAACCGTTGTCCGTGCCTTTGTGGCCCGTGTGCAGTTCGTCCGGATTGATCACCACCAGCGTCCCGCTGCCGGCCAGATGCTCGGCACCACGATAGCGGTAGCGTTGAGCGCCGGCCATGATGATGCCGATGACGAAACCGTCGTGTACGTGAGGGACGAAGCGCTGTTCGATGTAGCGCGCGGACAACAGCTCGACGCCGGCCAACGGTGCCGTTTGCCAGAAGTGGATCGACTCGCTCGGAGTGGCCTCCATGGCCTTACTCGCGACCCGTGTTGGCGAGCCAGCGCGGGATGCGCCGTTCCAGGTAGTAACCGGGGTTGCGGAACGTGCCGTCGACAAAGCCGACATGCCCGCCCTTGGCCTGCAACTCGAACTGCGTGCAGCCCGATAACTCGCTGGCGTGCGGCAAGCTGTGGAGAAACACGAAAGGGTCGTCGGCCGCTTGAATGATCAAGGTCGGCGTGCGGATCTCACCGAGAAAATACCGGCTGGAGGCGCGGCGATAATAGTCATGCGCGTCCTTGAAACCGTTCAGTGGCGCAGTCACCCGCCCATCGAAATCCCAGAACGTGCGCAGGTTCTCCAGTGAGCCGAGTCTGGCCAGGGTCTCCAGGCCCTCGTGGTGGCCGTCGTGGAGGAACTTCTGTTGCTTGTTCTTGATGTAGGCGACCATTTCGCGCATGAAGTGCGCTTGATAGATCTTGGAAAGTCCCTGGCCGATGCGGTCGGCGCATTGGTCCAGGCGAAAGGGGACCGAGACCGCCACCGCGCCCTGCAACTGACTGCCACTGCCGGTTTCACCCAGGTGCTTGAGCAGCACGTTGCCGCCCAGCGAATAGCCGACCGCGTACAGCGGCGCCGATGGGCGGGTGGCTCGCAGGTGGTTGATAGCCGCCGCGAGGTCTTCGCTGGCGCCGGAATGATAGCTGCGCGGCAACAGATTCGGTTCGCCCGAACAGCCGCGCCAGTTCAGCGCCACGCTGGCCCAGCCTTGGGCGAACAGGGCTTTTTGCAGGCCGGCTACATACGGCGAGTTCGAAGAGCCGGTCAATCCGTGCAACACCAGCACCAGAGGCGCATTGGCGCTGTGCGGCCCGTGCCAGTCGAGATCGAGGAAGTCGCCGTCGTCGAGCCACAGACGTTCGCGTTGTCGATCCAGATGAGTGGTTTTGCGCCACAGCGGTCCCCACAAGGTTTGCAGATGCGGGTTGCCGAGGCCGAAGGCCGGGATGAAACGATCAGGCGGTGTAGGCACGGTTGTTCTCGATGCAGCGGCGCGTGCCAGAGATTGTTAACCCCAGGCACGCGCCTTGTTCAGGCCGGTGGATTAACCGGCGATCTCTGCCATACGGTGCCACAACGCGTAGTAGACCCGCCCGGACTTTTGCTCCCGGTGCAGACGCCAGCCCCCTGGCAGACCGAGGGTCGATGGCGCGGTCTCACTTTCAGTGTAGATCCACGCGTCGTCGGCGAGCCATTGGCGTTCTTCAAGTAATGTGCAAACGGCGGGCAACAGGTTCTGGTTGAACGGTGGGTCGAGGAACACCAGGTCGTAGGCGATCGCTGGCTGGGTTTCCAGGTAACGCAAGGCATCGGCGGTTTGCACCTGGCCGACGGTGCAACGCAGCGTTCCCAAATGTTCTTTCAGGCTGGAAACCGCCAGGCTGCTGGCGTCCAGCGCCTGGCCCATGGCGGCGCCACGGGACAGCGCTTCGAGAAACAGCGCGCCGCTGCCGGCAAACGGATCGAGAACCTTGGCCCCGGCAACGTACGGTGCGAGCCAGTTGAACAGGGTTTCACGCACGCGGTCGGGCGTCGGACGCAGGCCCGGAGCGTCCGGGAAACTCAGGCGACGGCTGCGCCACTCGCCGCCGATGATGCGCAATTGGTTCACGCCGTTATGCACGTTATGAACAGGTTTTTTAGGACGCGATGGACTGGCCATTAATGCTCCGGAACCCCGAGCGGCTGCTCGGATGGTTTGTCAGTTGGGGCCGGTAACGGCTTTTGCGGCACGGTCGGACCAGCAGAAACGATGACCATTTTGTCCGTGCTCAGGTGTTTGTTCATTGCCGCGGTGACCTGCTCGACCGTCAGGCTTTGCGACTGCCGCATGAAGTCTTCAAGGTAACTCAGCGGCAAGTTATAAAAGCCCATGGCGCCCAGTTGGCCGACGATATCGGCGTTGCTGGCGTTGGACAGCGGGAAGCTGCCGGCCAGTTCACGTTTGGCGTCGTCGAGTTCTTTCTGGGTCGGGCCGGTTTTCAAGTAGTCGGCGAGCACGTCCTGCACCAGTTTGAGTGTGCCTTCGCTCATTTCGGCGCGGGTTTGCAGGTTGATCATGAACGGGCCTCGGACCTGCATCGGGGTGAAACCGGAATAAACGCCGTAGGTCAGGCCGCGTTTTTCACGTACTTCGCTCATCAGTCGGGTGCCGAAGCCACCGCCGCCGAGAATCTGGTTGCCCAAGGAGACGGCCGCGTAGTCCGGATCGTCACGGTCGATGCCCAGTTGCGCGAGCATCAGGTTGGTTTGCTTGGACGGAAACTCGATGTGCCCGATGCTGGCTTTTGGTTCAGCCGGTTGTTCGATTTTCGCCAGCGCCGGGCCTTTTGGCAGTGCGACGGAAATCTGTTCGGCAATCGCTTCGGCTTCGCTGCGCGACAAGTCGCCCACCAGTGCAATCACCACGTTGCCTGCGGCATAGGCTTTCTCGTGGAAGGCCCGCAATTGCGCCACGGTAATCGGCGGCACACTTTGCGCATTGCCGTCGCTTGAGTGCGCGTATGGGTGGTTGCCATACAAGCGCTTCATCAGCTCAAGGCTCGCCAGTTTGCCGGGGCTCTGCTTCTGGTATTCGAAGCCGGCGAGCAACTGGTTCTTGATGCGCGCCAATGAGTCGGTCGGGAACGTCGGTTTGCCGACCACTTCAGCGAACAGCTTCAGCGCCGGTTCGCGTTTATCCACAGCGCTCAGGCTGCGTAATGTGGCGACGGCCATGTCTTTGTAGGCGCCGTTGCCGAAGTTTGCGCCAAGGCCTTCGAAGCCTTCAGCGATCTTGCCGACATCTTTACCGGCGATACCTTCGTTGAGCATGGCATTGGTCAGCACCGCCAGACCCGGTTTATCACCGTCCTGACTGCTGCCGGCGGCGAAGATCAGGCGCATGTCGAACATCGGCAGTTCCGGGGCTGCAACGAACAGCACCTTGGAGCCTTCAGCGGTTTTCCAGGTTTGCACGTCCAGCGTGCGGTGGCTCGGCGCTTTACTGTCGAGTTCGGCCAGTGATTGCAGCTTTTTGCTGGCCTTGGCCTGGTCGAGGGCTTCGCTGGCGTTGGTCTCGGTCGAACGGCTGAGGTAGAAACCGAACGCGGCGACCAGTGCGACGAGTAACAGGCCGATCAGGGCCAGACGTGGCTTTTTACTCTCACTCATGAGCGGTTTCCTCGGGCAGTGGCAGTACATGCGCAACGCTGAGACGTTCGCGAGTGAAATAGGTGCGGGCGGCTTTCTGGATGTCTTCCGGTGTCACGCTTTGCAGCTCGGCGAGTTCGGTGTCCATCAACTTCCACGACAGACCGACGGTTTCCAGCTGACCAATGGCAGTGGCCTGGCTGGTGATCGAGTCACGCTCGTAGACCAGGCCGGCGATCACTTGTGCGCGTACACGTTCAACTTCATCAACTGAAGGCGCGGTGGTTTTCAGCTGTTCGAGCAGTTTCCACAGGCCGGCTTCGACTTGGGCCATGGTTTTGTGTTTCTGGGTGTTCGGCGTGGCTGACAAAGTAAACAGGCTGTCACCGCGGGTGTAGGCGTCGTAGCTCGATGAACCACCGGAGACCAGTTCTTCGCCGCGCTCCAGTTGCGCCGAGATGCGCGCGCTGTAGCCGCCATCAAGCAATGCCGCGATCAACCGCAGGGCATTGACCGAGCGCTTGTCTTGCGCAGTGGCGATGCTCGGCACGTTGAAGGCCAGCATCAGGCTCGGCAATTGTGTCTGTACGTGCAGGGTGATCTGGCGCTCGCCGGGCTCGGCCAGTTCCAGCGGAATCTTCGCTGGCGGCACGTCGCGCTTCGGGATCGGTCCGAAGTAGCGCTGGGCCAGGGCTTTGACTTCGTCCGGGGTTACGTCACCGACCACCACCAGCGTGGCGTTGTTCGGCACGTACCAGGATTTATACCAGTGGCGCAGTTCTTCGACCTTCATGCGATCCAGGTCAGCCATCCAGCCGATGGTCGGCGTGTGGTAGCCGCTGGCCGGGTAGGCCATGGCCTTGAAGCGCTCGTAAGCCTTGGCCATCGGCTTGTCGTCGGTGCGCATGCGGCGCTCTTCCTTGATCACTTCGATCTCGCGGCTGAACTCGTCGGCCGGCAGGCGCAGGTTGGCCATGCGGTCGGCTTCCAGTTCAAAGGCCACGCCCAGGCGATCACGCGCCAGCACCTGGTAATACGCGGTGTAGTCGTCGCTGGTGAAGGCGTTCTCTTCGGCACCGAGGTCGCGCAGGATCAACGACGCTTCGCCAGGGCCGACTTTCTCGCTGCCCTTGAACATCATGTGTTCCAGGGCGTGGGACAAACCGGTCTGGCCCGGGGTTTCGTAGCTGGAGCCAACCTTGTACCAGATCTGGGAAACGACGACGGGGGCACGATGATCCTCGCGCACGACGACCTTGAGGCCGTTGTCGAGGGTGAATTCGTGGGTCGGTTGGGGGGCGGCAGCCAAAGCTGAAAGGGGCAGACAAACTGTGCTGAGCAGCAGGCCTGCAGCGCGGCGGGCTAGAGCATTCATTCGTTTTTAAACCTGTTGGGCTGCCCGCTAGGTCTTAGCGTCAGCGGGCTAGAGGGTGCTAGGATACTGATCCGTTTTACTGGCGGCCACGCCTATCAGGCTTTTGTGCTTGATCAGGCTGTATGGGTTCACGGCGGAAAGCCTCTGTTTATCAGCTAAACTCCGCTTTTTCGCCGATTTTGCCAGTTCAGTCCTTCGTAAAATCGATCCTTGAGGTGCTGTTGAGCACTTCGACAAAATGTTGCGCGTGAACAAGCTGGGTGAAACGCAGTCTGTTCTGCATCGAATATTTATTTGCCGAGGCGCCATTGGCGCGTCGCTACCGTGAGATAGCCGTCCTCCATGTTTGGTTCCAACGACGACAAGAAGACCCCAGCTGCGGCTGGCGAGAAGAAAAGCCTGTTCGGATGGCTGCGCAAAAAGCCGCAGGCACCCGCCGTCGAACAGCCACAGCCACTTCCAGAGGTTGCGCCTGAGCCGGTAATAGAAGCAGCGCCCGTTGCGCAAGCACCGGCTGCTGCCGTATTGCCGATAGCCGAGCCGGTAGTGCAGCCGGTTGTCGAGCCAGCGCCTGTGCCCCTGGCTGAAGTGCCGCGCGCACCAGAAGTCATACACAAACCGTGGTTGACGCTGCCGGTGGCTGAAGAACCGGTCGCCCTGGTCGAAAACGAGCTGGCGCCGCATGTCACGCCACCGATTCCTGCGCCGACAGTGGTTCAGCAAGCGGTAGAGCTGCTGGTGGTCGAACCGGTCCCGGTCATTGATCCGGCGGCTGAACAGTTGATGGTTGATGAACCTGATCTGCCTCAGCCAGTGATTGCGGCATTTGTGGCTCCAGAACCTGTGCCTGCACCAGCGCCCGTCGTTGCGGCTCCGGTAACAGCGCCAGCGCCGGTCGTTCCGGTTACGGCTCCGGTTGCAGCCGAACCGGTTCGCACCGAAGAAACCAAAGCCGGCTTCTTTGCCCGCCTCAAGCAAGGCCTGTCGAAAACCAGCGCCAGCATTGGCGAGGGCATGGCCAGCCTGTTCCTCGGCAAGAAGATCATCGATGACGAACTGCTCGAAGACATCGAAACCCGCCTGCTGACCGCTGACGTGGGTGTCGAAGCGACATCGGTGATCATTCAGAGCCTGACCCAGAAGGTCGCGCGCAAGCAGCTGGCCGATGCCGATGCACTGTACAAATCCTTGCAGGCCGAGCTTGCCAACATGCTCAAGCCGGTCGAGCAGCCGCTGAAAATTACCTCGCAGAACAAGCCGTTCGTGATTCTGGTGGTCGGCGTCAACGGTGCCGGCAAAACCACCACCATCGGTAAGTTGGCGAAGAAGCTGCAGCTTGAAGGCAAGAAAGTCATGCTCGCAGCCGGTGATACCTTCCGTGCCGCGGCGGTCGAGCAATTGCAGGTTTGGGGCGAACGCAACAAGATCCCGGTGATCGCCCAGCACACCGGCGCCGACTCGGCTTCGGTTATCTTCGATGCGGTACAGGCCGCCAAGGCCCGTGGCATTGATGTGCTGATCGCCGATACCGCCGGTCGCCTGCACACCAAAGACAACCTGATGGAGGAACTGAAAAAGGTTCGCCGGGTGATCAGTAAACTCGACGCCGATGCGCCGCATGAGGTGCTGCTGGTGCTCGACGCTGGTACTGGCCAGAACGCCATTAGCCAGGCCAAACAATTCAACCAGACAGTCGAACTGACCGGCCTGGCCTTGACCAAACTCGATGGCACGGCCAAGGGCGGGGTGATTTTCGCCCTGGCCAAGCAGTTTGGCCTGCCGATTCGCTACATCGGTGTCGGCGAAGGCATCGATGACTTGCGTACCTTTGAAGCAGAACCCTTTGTCCAGGCACTATTTGCCGAGCGGGAGCGTTCATGATTCGTTTCGAACAGGTCGGTAAGCGCTATCCGAACGGTCACGTCGGCTTGCATGAGCTGAGCTTTCGAGTCCGTCGGGGCGAGTTCTTGTTTGTCACCGGCCACTCCGGCGCCGGTAAAAGTACCCTGCTGCGGCTGTTGCTCGCGATGGAGCGTCCGACCACTGGCAAACTGCTGCTGGCCGGGCAGGACCTGGCGACCATCAGCAACGCGCAGATCCCGTACCTGCGCCGGCAGATCGGCGTGGTGTTCCAGAACCACCAGTTGTTGTTCGACCGTACGGTGTTCAACAACGTCGCCTTGCCGTTGCAGATTCTTGGCTTGTCCAAGGCTGAAATCGCCAAGCGCGTGGATTCGGCCCTGGAGCGCGTTGCACTCTCGGACAAGACCGACCTCTATCCGGGTGATCTGTCCACCGGTCAGCAACAGCGTGTCGGCATTGCCCGCGCCATCGTCCATCGCCCGGCCTTGCTGCTGGCGGACGAACCGACTGGCAACCTCGATCCGCGTCTGGCGGCAGAAATCATGGGCGTCTTCGAAGACATCAACCGTCTGGGTACCAGCGTGCTGATCGCCAGTCACGATCTGGCGCTGATCGCCCGCATGCGTCATCGCATGTTGACCTTGCAGCGTGGCCGATTGATCGGCGACGGGGAGGCCGGGGTATGAGTGCAACACGCAGTCCGAAGGTTTCCGAGCGCGTGGCCCCGAAGGCCGCCGATCCGCAACCACAGAAGAAAAAGCGCGATGAAGACGATGGTCCGGACTTCAGCACCTTGTTGCGCGCCTGGATCGAAAGTCACCGCGCCAGTTTGCTGGACAGCTTGCGGCGTCTGGGCAAGCAGCCCATCGGCAGCTTCTTCACCTGTCTGGTGATGGCGGTTGCCCTGAGTTTGCCGATGGGCTTGTCGTTGCTGCTGAACAATGTCGAACGTCTGGGAGGCTCCTGGCAGCGTGCGGCGCAGATCTCGCTTTACCTGCAGATCGATGCCAGCGCCAACGAAGGCGAGCAACTGCGCGAGCAGATCAAGGGCATGCCGGGCGTAGCCGATGCCGAATACATCAGTCGCGAGCAGGCGCTGGAAGAGTTCCAGCAGCAGTCCGGTCTGGGCGAGGCACTCAAGGAGCTGCCGCAGAACCCGTTGCCTGGCGTGGTGCTGGTTACTCCGAATGAAGTCGACAAGACGACTCTTGAAGCATTAAGACAAAAACTTTCCGAGTTGCCGAAGGTACAACAGGCGCAACTTGATCTAGTCTGGGTCGAGCGTTTGGCGGCCATCCTCAAGCTGGGCGAGCGGTTTGTCTTCGGCCTGACCGTGTTGCTGGTTTCTGCATTACTTTTGGTGATAGGCAATACCATTCGTCTTCATATTGAAAACCGCCGCACAGAGATAGAAGTGATTAAACTCGTCGGCGGCACTGACAGCTATGTGCGTAGGCCCTTTCTGTACATGGGTGCGCTATATGGCTTCGGTGCGGGGATTCTTTCCTGGGGTGTTCTGGCGTTTGGCCTGAATTGGCTGAACGACGCAGTGGTTGGGCTGGCCGGCTTGTATGGCAGTAATTTCGCGTTGGCCGGGGTGCCGGTTGCCGATGGTCTTTCACTCTTGCTAGGCGCAGTGCTGTTGGGGTATATCGGTGCATGGATTGCGGTAGCGCGCCATTTGAGAGAGCTCGCACCGAAGTAGAGTCTTATTGCTTGTATGACCTTTCAGCGTATAGGGGAACTTGTCCTTCGGTTCCCGGTCAACTTTTCGCAGTGCTGAACTGCACGAGTTATGTGAGTCGGAGGTTTTTTCGTATGACCACTTCTTTGCAACCTGCTTATGCTCTGGTCCCAGGCGCGAACCTGGAGGCTTATGTGCATACGGTGAACAGCATTCCATTGCTGACACCGGAGCAGGAGCGTGAACTGGCCGAGAGTCTCTACTATGAGCAGGATTTGGGGGCGGCTCGGCAGATGGTGCTCGCCCACCTGCGCTTTGTTGTACATATTGCCCGTAGCTATTCCGGCTACGGCCTGGCCCAGGCTGACCTGATTCAGGAAGGCAACGTTGGCCTGATGAAAGCGGTCAAGCGTTTCAACCCGGAAATGGGCGTGCGTCTGGTGTCCTTTGCGGTGCACTGGATCAAGGCTGAAATCCACGAATTCATCCTGCGCAACTGGCGCATCGTCAAGGTCGCCACGACCAAGGCCCAGCGCAAACTGTTCTTCAACCTGCGCAGCCAGAAGAAGCGTCTGGCATGGCTGAACAACGAGGAAGTCCATCGCGTAGCTGAAAGCCTCGGCGTAGAGCCGCGGGAAGTTCGCGAGATGGAAAGCCGCCTGACCGGCCATGACATGGCCTTCGACCCGGCCGCCGAAGCGGACGACGACAGCGCTTTCCAGTCGCCGGCCAACTATCTGGAAGACCACCGGTACGACCCGGCCCGTCAACTGGAAGATGCCGACTGGACCGACAACTCCACCCACAACCTGCACGAAGCGCTGGAAGTGCTGGACGACCGCAGCCGCGACATCCTCTATCAGCGCTGGCTGGCAGAAGAAAAAGCCACGCTGCACGACCTGGCGCAGAAGTACAACGTGTCGGCCGAGCGTATTCGTCAGCTCGAGAAGAGCGCGATGAACAAGCTCAAGCTGTCGATTGCTGCTTAAGCGGTAACGCAATAAAAAACGCCCCGATCAATGATCGGGGCGTTTTTGTTTGTGCCCAATAATCCCGGAACAACACAAAACCAATGTGGGAGCGGGCTTGCTCGCGAAAGCGTTGGGTCTGTCGACATCTATGTTGAATGATCAATCGCTTTCGCGAGCAAGCCCGCTCCCACAGTAGATCTTCAATGCTGCTGGAGTTGTGATCTACTACTGGTTCCAAGGCGCCCGGCGCGAATCGTTGAGTCCGGTCAGGTAGCTATCCCCGCCCAACTGGCTCATCTGCTGCCGAATCCAGCTCGCGCGTCGCAATACATAAGGGCTCGGATGGCCGGCGCTCCAGGCTCGCGGGTTTGGCAGTACCGCGGCCAGCAAACTGGCTTGTTGACGGCTCAGCGACCGGGCGCTCGCGCCAAAGTGATGCCTTGCAGCTGCTTCGGCGCCAAACACGCCGTCATCCCATTCCACGCTGTTGAGGTATACCTCAAGAATCCGCTGCTTGGGCCAGAACACTTCGATCAGCCCGGTAAACCAAGCTTCCAGCCCTTTGCGCAGCCAGCTGCGGCCGGACCACAGGAACAGGTTCTTCGAGACTTGCTGGCTCAAGGTGCTGGCGCCGCGGATTGAGCCGCCGAGTTCGTTGTGGGCCAGCGCGGCCTGGATCGCGCCGAAGTCAAAACCCCAGTGCTCGGGGAATTTCTGGTCTTCGCCAGCCATCACCGCGACCTTCAGGTCATCGGAAATGTTTTCCCACGGCTGCCAGTTGCGCTGCACGTCGATAGGCTCGCCATCGACCCAGGATTCGATCTTGCGCTCGACCATCAGCGCCGTCCCTGGAGGCGGAACGACGCGAAATAACAGCACCAGCAACACGCTGCCACCGGCGAACCAGAGCAGGGCTTTTGTGAAACGGCGGAACAATAAACGCAGCATAGAGATGGCTTGGCCGAACCCGTCGAGCGGGCCATTATACAGACCCTGCCCGATGATTCTGACTGGAGTTCCTCATGCTGCGTGGCTTTCTGATGCTGGCCGCTTTTTTCGGTTTCACCGGCGTGGGCCTGGGCGCATTTGCCGCCCATGGCCTGAAAGCCCGCCTGAGTGCCGAATACCTGGCGATTTTCCACACCGGCGTCACCTACCAACTGGTGCACACCCTGGCGCTGTTGGGCGTAGCACTGCTGGCCGTGCAGATTCCCGGGCGCTTGATCACCTGGGCCGGCGTATCATTTGCCATCGGCATCCTATTGTTTTCCGGCAGCCTGTACTTGCTGACCCTGACCGGTGTCAGCAAGCTGGGCATCGTGACGCCGTTCGGCGGTCTGGCGTTCCTTGTGGGCTGGCTGTGCCTGGGGATTGCCGCCTGGCGCTTGAGCTGACTTAAGAGTCCGTTTCAAGACGAATGGCTTGGGTCGACCTGACTGATCGGGCTAGAATGCTGGCCCCTAAAAATGATGGCGGCATCCGGCATGCGCATTCAGTTGAACGGCGAATCCCTTGAACTGCCCGACGGCGAAACCGTTGCGGCCCTGCTGACCCGTCTGGAACTGACCGGACGCCGGGTGGCGGTCGAACTCAACCTGGATATCGTTCCGCGCAGCCAGCACACGGAAACTGCTCTCAAGGAAGGCGATTCCGTAGAGGTCGTACACGCCATCGGCGGCGGCTAGACCTTTCGGATTTCCGAGCATCCACAGCATTCTGCAAGAACCTCACCCCAACAGAGGATTTCCGATGAGCAACGTACGCAGCGACAAGCCTTTCGTCCTGGCCGGTCGTACTTACCAGTCGCGTTTGCTGGTAGGTACCGGCAAGTACCGTGACATGGAAGAAACCCGCTTGGCCATCGAAGCCTCGGGTGCCGAGATCGTCACCTTCGCCGTGCGCCGCACCAACCTCGGCCAGAACCCCGGCGAACCGAACCTGCTCGAAGTCCTGTCGCCGGATCGCTACACCTTCCTGCCGAACACCGCTGGGTGCTTCGACGCTACCGAGGCTGTGCGCACCTGCCGCCTGGCCCGTGAGCTGCTCGGCGGCCACAACCTGGTGAAGCTGGAAGTGCTGGCGGACCAGAAAACCCTGTTCCCTAACGTGATCGAAACCCTCAAGGCCGCCGAAGTGCTGGTCAAGGAAGGTTTCGACGTGATGGTCTACACCAGCGATGACCCGATCATTGCCCGTCAACTGGCGGAAATCGGCTGCATTGCCGTCATGCCTCTGGCCGGTCTGATCGGCACGGGCCTGGGGATCTGCAACCCGTACAACCTGCAGATCATCCTCGAAGAAGCCAAGATCCCGGTGTTGGTGGATGCTGGTGTCGGTACGGCATCCGACGCGACCATTGCCATGGAACTGGGTTGCGAAGCGGTGCTGATGAACTCGGCCATCGCCCACGCCCAGCAGCCGATCATGATGGCTGAAGCGATGAAACACGCCATTGTTGCAGGTCGTCTGGCGTACCTCGCCGGGCGCATGCCAAAAAAACTCTATGCCAGCGCTTCCTCGCCGCTGGATGGTCTGATCAAGTAAGAGCCATTGATGACTGAATCGAACGACACGCCTATCCAGACGGAACAGGGCGAAGAGCGCCAACACCGCCGCATCAAGAGTTTCGTGATGCGCGCCGGGCGCATGACTGAAGGCCAGCAGCGCGGCCTGGACCAAGGCACGCCGCTGTTCGTCCTGCCGTTGGCCGACGCGCCGGTGGATTTTGACCAGGTGTTCGGTCGCTCGGCACCGCGCTCGCTGGAAATCGGTTTCGGCATGGGCCATTCGCTGCTGGAAATGGCCGCGGCTTCGCCTGATCAGGACTTCATTGGCGTTGAAGTACACCGCCCAGGTGTCGGCGCGTTGCTCAATGGCGTGTTGACTCAAGGCCTGACCAACCTGCGGGTCTACGATTGCGATGCGATCGAAGTGCTCAACCGTTGCGTGGCCGATAACAGCCTCGATCGCCTGATGCTGTTTTTCCCGGACCCGTGGCACAAGAGCCGTCACCACAAGCGTCGTATAGTTCAGGCGTCGTTCGCGGAGCTGGTACGCAGCAAGTTGAAAGTCGGCGGTGTGCTGCACATGGCCACCGACTGGGAACCGTATGCCGAATACATGCTGGAAGTGATGAACGTCGCGCCGGGCTACCGCAACCTTGCCGAAGACGGCAAGTGCGTACCGCGCCCGGCCGAGCGCCCGATCACCAAATTCGAACGCCGCGGCGAACGTCTTGGACACGGCGTGTGGGATTTGAAGTTCGAGAAACAGTCCTAAGCCCTACGCAATACACAATGTGGGAGCGAGCTTGCTCGCGATGAGGCCATAACATTCAACATCCAAGTTGACTGTCAGGCCGCCATCGCGAGCAAGCTCGCTCCCACAGTTGTTTTGTGTGGTGTTCAAGATCTGCATTTATCCGCCGAAAGCTCTACGTCCCCACTTGTAAAGGAAGACAAGTTTTGAAACTCATCTTCGCCTGCATGCTGTTTTTAAGTCTGCTGTGCTCTGTAGCATGCGAACCTGTTGTAACCCCCGATCAATACTTTCAACGCGCTCAGAGAGTGGCCGATAAGATCAGGCGTGAGGCCGATGAAAGGGTCAGGCGGGAAGACGCCGGGGAGCCTGATATCAAGTACAGCCCAGAGCAGCTGCGCAATGCAGAGGGTGATTTTGAAGCGCTCGTAGACAGTCTGAAACGGGCGTCTGATGGCGGACACACAGTTGCAACGTACTTTCTGGCTAACCTGCAGGACAATCCGAAGTTCTCTGAGCGGTCGCGCAAAGAGACTTGTAGCCTTTACCAAAAAGCTATGGACCAAGGCTTGTTGGCGGCTGCGGTTGGCTATTACCACTTGTGCGATAAGGCATACGAACGGTTTGATCTGCACAACGCAGATCACCTGAAGTACTTGCAGTCGCTGGAGCAGTTGCTGCAGAAGTCCGACGCCTATGGTGACGCCTATCCGTTACCGGCCAAGCATTCCCTATGTTTTTTGGATGAAGGGGCACCGTTGCCGCAGCACGGTGTACTGGCGGCCATACGGGCCCGCGCCGTCGCGCTAACCCTGACAGAAGACCAATATCGGGCCGAGGCCAACTACATTCTGGCACTGACGCGTGTAAGCGAGAATGACCGACCTGACAGTCAGAATATTGCCTATCTGGATAAGGCTGAAGCGTTGGGCTGCAATGACTACAACGGGCTCAACACGATGATTCGAAATGCAGGCAAGGTGTCCGACAATAAATAGCTGGCAGATGAGTTGGCGGCGGTCGGTGACTATAGGTGGGAGATGAATTTCACAGGCACAAGCTCTGTCAGCCAGACTCCATTCTCGGCTTGGTAGAACTTGAAGCCTTGATCCTGCATTTGTTGGGCAGCAACCTCCAGAATCACCACTGTCCCATAGCGTTGGCCCACGGCGCTGGCGGTTTCTACCTCCTGGGACAGGTGCACGTGACGCCGTGAGCCCGGAATCAGTCCCTGTTCGTTGATTGACGCCATGAACCGGGTCGCGGTGCCGTGGTACAGCGTCGCGGGGGGGCGCTTTTCTTCGAATTGCAGGTCGACGGTCTTTGTCGAATGACCCTGCACGGCGCGGATGCGTTGGCCGTCTGCGGAGATCGAAAAGCGTTTCTTATCGTTGCTCTCGACAACCTGCTGGATCAATTGCCGATCCAGGGTTCTACCGTCGCGTGCCGCGCCGCTTATCAGCGCGTCGATGGCCGCCCAGCCGTCGGTATCCAGTACCAGGCCAATGGTCTGCGGCTCGTGACGCAACACGTAGCTGAGAAATTTGCTTGTATCGTCCAGCAGTTTCTTACTCATGATCTTCCCTGACTACCGGCAAAAAAAGCATCGATCTCAATCCAATGTGGGAGCGAGCTTGCTCCCACAGTTGTTTTGTGGCGGGTTCGGGCTCAGCGGCGGTCGGCGACGACGCCGATCAACACCAGCACCACCAACAACACCGGCGCGAGGCTGTAGTTGTTGAACTGGCTCAGGCCGCGAACAATCCACGGCGTGGCGTAGATCAGGGCGGCGCCGCTGCCGATCATGCACACCAGGGCCATCAGCGGGACACGCAAGGCGCCGGCAATGCTGCCCAGGCGTTGATCGATCCAGCCTTTGATATCGGCGCCAAACAGCACCAGCAGGCAGCCCACCAGCGCCAGAGCGATTTCCGACAGGTTGCTACGGCTCCAGCGGGACACGGTGGCAAGCAGATCGAGTACCAAATCCATTCGATTTCCTTAAGTCAGAAAATTCTGCAGCAAGTCATTGAGGAACAGCTGTCCGCGCATCGTCGCCGCCAGACGTGACGGTTCGACCTGCAACAAGCCACTTTGTTCGGCCTCGCGTCGGCCTTGCGCAAGGCTTTCCAGCGTCAGGCCGGTGCGCTCCGGATATAGGCGCGCCTCGACACCTTCGGTCAGACGCAGGGCATTCATCAGGAACTCGAACGGCAGTTCTTCGTTGGTCAGGGCCTTCTCACCCGCTTGAAAGCTTTTTGCCGGGTTGAGGTAGTCCTTCGGCAGGCGAGTCTTCCAGGTGCGGACAATGCGTCCGTCCGGATGGCTGAGCTTGCCGTGAGCCCCGGCGCCGATGCCGATGAAGTCGCCAAAACTCCAGTAATTGAGGTTATGCCGCGCCGGACGACCGGGTTGGGCATACGCCGACACTTCGTATTGGGCGTAACCGTGTTCGGCCAACAGCGCCTGACCGGCCTCTTGAATGTCCCACAGGGTGTCATCTTCCGGCAGGGTTGGCGGCTGGTTCCAGAACACCGTGTTCGGCTCCAGCGTCAGCTGATACCAGGACAGATGAGTCGGCTTCAGCGCGATGGCCTGACGCAGATCGTCCAGCGCGTCGTCCAGGGACTGATCGGGCAAGCCGTGCATCAGGTCCAGGTTGAAGTTGTCGAACCCGGCCTGTCGGGCCATGCCCGCCGCGCGAATCGCTTCATCGCCGTTGTGGATCCGGCCCAGGGCCTTGAGTTTCTCTTGCTGGAAGCTCTGGATACCGATCGACAGGCGATTGATACCCAAGGCGCGGTAAGCGACGAACTTTTCCTGTTCGAAGGTCCCGGGGTTGGCTTCCAGGGTGATTTCGATATCGCTGGCAAACGGGATTCGCTGTTCCACACCTTTGAGCAAGCGGCCCAACGCTTGCGCGCTGAACAGGCTCGGTGTGCCGCCGCCGAAGAAGATCGAGCTCAGCTCGCGCCCATAAACCGCATGCAAGTCTTGATCGAGGTCGGCCAGCAGGGCGTCCACGTACTCTTCTTCCGGCAGCACCGGGCTTGCGGTGTGGGAGTTGAAGTCGCAATAAGGGCATTTGCGGACACACCACGGAATGTGGATGTACAGCGCCAGGGGCGGCAGCACTGGCAGGGCCGCCCGAGGCGATTGCGCGCCGCCGTAAATCAGCGGCGACGCGGACGAGTCGTGGGTCATTTCAGGCTCAGGCGTTGGCGCAGCAAATCCATTGCACGGGCGCGGTGGCTGAGCTGGTTTTTCTCGGCCGGGCTCAATTCTGCACTGGAGCAATCACGCTCCGGTACCCAGAACAGCGGATCGTAGCCAAAACCGTGTTCGCCGCTGGCTTCGGTCAGGATGCGCCCGTGCCACAGGCCTTCGCAGAGAATCGGCAGCGGATCATCGGCATGGCGCACCAGCGCCAGCACGCAGACAAACTGCGCACTGCGTTCGGCTTCGGGGACGTCTTTCAGGACGTCGAGCAGCTTGGCGTTGTTCGCCGCGTCGCCCTGGCCGTCGGCATAGCGCGCCGAGTAGATGCCCGGCGCACCGCCGAGGAAGTCCACCGCCAGCCCCGAATCATCGGCCAGTGCCGGCAAACCGGAAATGCGCGAGGCATTGCGGGCCTTGAGGATGGCGTTTTCGACGAACGACAGGCCGGTTTCTTCAGGCTCGACGCTGCTGAATTCGCCAATTGAGCGCAGGCGCACCGATTCGCCGAGCATGGCCTGGAGTTCTTTGAGTTTGCCGGCGTTATGGCTGGCCAATACGAGTTGCGTGAAATTGATCATTCGCCGGGGAAGAGCTCTTGGTTGAAATTGATGGTGTTGATCTTGTCGCCGGTTTGCACGTTGATTTCGAAGGTGCGCACTTCCTGCTGATCTACCGGGAACTGGGCGATGTAGTAGACGGCCCCGGTTTCGGTGATCTGTTTGAACTTCAGCGGGATGCTTTTGCTGGTCAGGTCTTTCACCGTACCACTGACCTGGGCGATGACCGGTTTGTTGGCCTTGATCACCGACACATTGATCACACCCTGATTCTTGCTGCGGACCAGTTCGGCGTTTTTGGCGATATCCGGCGTCAGGTAGGTGGAATTGAAGGTGTTGTAGTGCACCGTCACGTCACCGAAAGTTTCCTGACGTTCGCCTTTGATCGGTTCGGCGGCCATGGCGCTGGCGCTCAGGCAGGCTGTTAACAGAAACAGGGCTAGACGACCCATGATCGCTCTCCTCGAAAAACCTCGTTAAACCGCTACCTGGTGATCCTGCAGGCCAGGACTGCTGACGCGGTAGATGCCAATCTCACCTAATAGATTAGGCCATAGCTTACTGGCCCACCCGTGTCGGTGTTGTTGATCGACAGCAAGTCGGTCGATGACCTTGGCTTCACGTTCGCGGCACAGCGCCTCAAAGTCTGCAAAGGTGCAGAAGTGGATGTTTGGCGTGTTGTACCAGGTGTACGGCAAAAACTCCGAAACCGGCATCCGGCCCTTGCTCGCCAGGTACCAGCGGCAGCGCCAGTGACCGAAGTTGGGGAAGGTGATGATGCACTGGCGACCGACCCGCAGCATTTCGTCGAGGATCTTGTCGGGGTAATGCACGGCTTGCAGGGCCTGGGTCATCACCACGATGTCGAAACTGTTGCTGGCAAAGTTGCCCAGGCCCTTGTCCAGGTCCTGCTCGATGACGTTGATGCCCTTGGCCACGCATTCGGCGATGTTGTCCGCGTCGTTTTCCAGCCCATAGCCGGTCACTTGCTTGTTATCGCGCAGCCAGGTCAGCAGCTCGCCGTCGCCGCAACCGAGGTCGAGCACGCGGCTGCCGGCGGGGATCCATTCCTGGATGATTTCCAGATCGGCTCTCATGTCTTCCTCAAAGCGAAATTCGGTTCATGTAATTGCGAAACGCCTGCAAGTAGCGCGGGATCGGAATCAGGAAGGCGTCGTGGCCTTGCGGAGCATCGATCTCCAGGTAGCAAACGTCTTTCTTGGCCGCCATCAGCGCGTCCACCAGTTCCCGCGAGCGGGCCGGGGAGAAGCGCCAGTCGGTGGTGAAGGACATCACGCAGAACTTGGCCTGGGCTGCCTCGAAGGTTTTCGCCAGGTTATCGTCGAAGTTCGCTGCCGGATCGAAGTAGTCCAGCGCCTTGGTCATCAGCAGGTAGGTGTTGGCATCAAAACGCCCCGAGAACTCCTCGCCCTGATAACGCAGGTAGCTTTCGACCTGGAACTCGACGCTGTGGAAGTCGTAGTTGAGCTTTTCGCTCTTCAGGCCACGGCCGAATTTCTCGCCCATGGAATCGTCCGACAGGTAGGTGATGTGCCCGACCATCCGCGCCAGCATCAGCCCGCGCTTGGGGATCACGCCCGCTTCCTGGAACGAACCGCCATGGAAATCCGGGTCGGTGAGGATCGCCTGGCGCGCCACTTCGTTGAAGGCGATGTTCTGCGCCGAGAGTTTCGGCGCCGAGGCAATGGCCAGGCAGTGACGGATGCGATCAGGGTAAGTGATGCTCCACTGCATCGCCTGCATGCCGCCCAGACTGCCGCCGATCACCGCGGCCCACTGGTTGATGCCGATCCGGTCCGCCAGACGCGCCTGACTGTGAACCCAGTCTTCCACGGTCAGCACCGGGAAGTCGGCACCGAACGGTTTGCCGGTGTCCGGGTTGGTGCTGCTCGGGCCGGTTGAGCCGTTGCAGCCGCCGAGGTTGTTCAGGCTGACCACGAAGAACTTGTTGGTGTCGATCGGTTTGCCCGGGCCGATACAACTGTCCCACCAACCGGGTTTACGGTCTTCGGTACTGTGATAACCGGCAGCGTGATGGTGACCCGACAAGGCATGGCAAATCAGCACGGCGTTGCTCGCCGTGGCGTTCAGCGTGCCGTAGGTTTCATAAATCAGGTCATAGGCTGGCAAGGAGCGGCCGCAGGCAAGGGCCAGGGGCTCGCTGAAGTGCGCCACTTGCGGCGTCACCAGACCAACAGAATCGGCGGGAAAGGCAGTTGGCATCGACCCTGCTCTCGTTGAAATGAGGCGTAAGTCTAATGAGCAGGGCCCCCAGCGGCAAGCAAAGGCCGGGCCTGATTTCATTCAGTTCTACCGAGGTGCTGCCATCGCGGGCAAGCCTTGCTCCTACAGCGTTTGTGTCGGTCGCGGATTTGCGCACAACCCGTGACCCGTAGGAGCAAAGCTTGCTCGCGATGAACGATAACGCGGTCAGCCTGCCGGGCGCACCAACCCCGGCAACTCCGGCAGTTTCTTCGGCGAGCTGATCCGAACCCGCTTCTGCCGGTTCAGCTCGCCGCTGATCAGGCTTACCTGGCTCTTGGACACGCCAAACGCCTTGGCCAGAAACGCCATCAGGTAGGCATTGGCCTTGCCTTCGACCGGCGGGGCGGTCAGGCGGATCTTCAGCCGATCGCCGTGCAGCCCGCAGAAATCATCGCTGCGGGCCGCCGGTTGCAGGTGACAGTCGAGGATCAGGTCATCCCCGTCCCAGCGAAAGTAGCTCATCAGATGAGCCCGAGCAGCCCCTGCGGCATGAGGGCAAAGTACGCAAGGCGTGGGATCAGCCAGCTTTGCAGCAACTGGATCACGATAAACGCAAAGATCGGCGAGATATCGAGGCCACCCAGGTTCGGCACTATACGGCGGAATGGGGCGAGTACCGGTTCAGTAATCTGAGCGACCAGCTCTGCGCCCGGATTGTGGCTCCCGGGGGCGACCCAGGACAGAATCACGCTGATGATCATCGCGTAGAACAGAATATTCAAAAACAGCGAGAAGATCGCGATCAGTGCCCAAGGCACCAAAAGCAGGAAGTCGACCAGGAAGCCTTTGAGCGCCAGGATGACGGCTATCAGCAGCATCTGCACGATCAGCGCCAGTACAAGAGACGACATGTCGAGCCCGAACATGCTTGGGATTACCCGGCGCAGAGGCTTGAGCAGCGGTTGAGTGGCTTTCACGATGAACTGGCAGAGCGGGTTGTAAAAATTCGCCCGAACCAGTTGCAGGATAAAACGCAGCAGCACGATCAGCAGGTACAGGCTGCCCAAGGTTTTGATGATGAAAATGGCAGCGTCATTGAGTCCGAGCATTATGGATTCCTTTGTAAGAGCTGATTAGCGACCCAGTTGCTCGGCCATCTCGGCTGAACGGTGGGCTGCGGCGCCGAGTGCTTTTTCGACCAGGGTTTCAAAGCCACCGGCCTGGAAGGTCTTGATCGCGGCTTCGGTGGTGCCTGCTGGCGAGGTCACGCGACGGCGTAGTTCAGCGGCGTCGACGTCACTGGCGACGGCCATGTGCGCAGCGCCCAACGCGGTTTGCAGGGTCAGCTGGGCGGCGATGTCCCGTGGCAGGCCAAGTTTCTCGCCCGCAGCGGTCATGGCTTCGATCAGCAGGAAGAAGTACGCAGGGCCCGAACCGGAAACGGCGGTGACCGCATCAAGTTGTTGCTCTTCGTTCAGCCACAGGGCGATGCCAACGGCAGACAGCAGCTCCTGGGCCTGCTGACGCTGTTCGGCAGTCACTTGGGCTGTGGCGTACAAACCGCTCACGCCCTGACGCAGCAGCGCCGGGGTGTTGGGCATGCAACGCACGATTGGCTGAGCACCGAGCCAGTTGTTCATGCTGGCGCAGGTGATCCCGGCGGCAATCGACACCACCAGTTGATTCGGCGCCAGGCTTGGGCGCAGTGCTTCACACACGGCTTTCATGGCCTGGGGTTTGACCGCCAGCACGACCACGTCTGCGCCTTGAATGGCGTCGGCGTTGTTGGCGAACGTTTCGATGCCGTGTTCGGCGGTTACCCGTGCGCGAGTTTCAGCGCCCGGGTCGCTGGCGCGGATCTGTGCAGCGTCCAGGCCTTTGGCACGCAGGCCGCCGATCAGGCTGGCGGCCATGTTTCCGGCACCGATAAAGGCAATTCGTGTCTTGCTCATGTCAGGTCCTTATTAGAGAGGTAAGTCAGCCACGTTACGGCTGACCGTAGTCGCGGGCACCAAACAGGGCCGTACCGATACGAACCCAGGTGGCGCCCATGGCAATGGCCGACTCCAGGTCGTGGCTCATGCCCATGGAAAGTGTGTCGAGTGGCAGATTCAGGCTGGCTTGCAGGCTTTTGTTCAAGTCACGTACGGCTGCAAAGGCTGCGTCCTGAGCTGCGCGATCTTCAGTCGGCTCGGGAATTGCCATCAAACCGCGCAGTTTCAACCGCGGCAGCGCGCTGATAGCGCTGGCCAGTGCCGGCAGATCGGCCGGGGTGCAACCGGATTTACTGGCTTCACCGCTGACATTGACCTGAATGCAGATGTTCAAGGGTGGCAGCTCGGCCGGACGCTGTTCGGACAGGCGTTGTGCGATTTTCAAGCGATCCACGGAATGCACCCAGGCGAAGTTCTCGGCGATAGCACGCGTCTTGTTCGATTGAATGGGGCCGATGAAGTGCCAGATCAAGGGCAGGTCGGCCAACTCGAGCTGTTTGCCCAGGGCCTCCTGCAGATAGTTCTCGCCAAAGTCGTGCACGCCGGCGGCATAGGCTTCACGCACGGCATCGCTGGGCTTGGTCTTGCTCACGGCCAGCAGGCGGACGCTGTGCTCGGCACGTTGCGCGGCTTGCTCCGCTGCGCGGATACGCGCAGCTACCTGCGCTATGTTGTCTGCTATCGTGGACATTCAAGGGACGCCGGCAGTCTGAGGTTCGCGGCATTCTACTGGAATTGGGGAGTGCTATGGATATCACTGAACTGCTGGCGTTCAGCGCCAAACAAGGGGCTTCCGACTTGCACCTGTCGGCGGGGCTGCCGCCGATGATCCGGGTGGATGGCGATGTGCGGCGGATCAACCTGCCGGCGCTGGATGACAAGCAGGTGCGCGAACTGATCTACGCGATCATGAACGACAAGCAGCGGGTGGAGTTCGAGCAGGCGCTGGAGACCGACTTTTCCTTCGAGGCGCCGGGTGTGGCGCGCTTTCGGGTCAATGCGTTCAATCAGTACCGCGGCCCGGGCGCGGTGTTCCGGACCATCCCCTCGAAAATCCAGAGCATGGAAGATCTGGGCATGGGGAATGTGTTTCGCCGTATTGCCGAGGTCTCGCGCGGGCTGGTGCTGGTCACCGGGCCGACAGGTTCCGGTAAGTCGACCACCCAGGCGGCAATGATCGATTACCTGAATAACCACCGGCATCACCATATCCTCACCATCGAAGACCCTATCGAGTTCCTCCATGAATCACGCAAATGCCTGATCAATCAGCGTGAAGTGCACCGCGATACGCGCAGTTTCGCTACGGCGTTGCGTTCGGCATTGCGCGAGGACCCGGATGTGATTCTGGTAGGGGAAATGCGTGATCTGGAGACTATCCGCCTGGCGCTGACGGCGGCCGAGACCGGGCATCTGGTCTTTGGCACCCTGCACACCAACTCGGCGGCGAAAACCATTGATCGGGTGGTGGACGTCTTTCCGGGTGACGAGAAGTCGATGGTGCGTTCGATGCTCTCGGAGTCACTGCAGGCAGTGATATCCCAGAGCCTCATCAAGAAAATCGGCGGTGGCCGGGTAGCGGCCCACGAAATCATGCTGGGCACCTCGGCAATTCGTAACCTGATCCGCGAAGACAAGATTGCGCAGATGTACTCGTCGATTCAGACCGGGGGTTCGTTGGGGATGCAGACGCTGGATATGAGCTTGAAGGAACTGGTGAACAAAGGCCTGATCACTCGCGAGCATGCGCGGGAGAGGGCGCGGTCACCGGATAATTTCTGAGAGGGGATTGCAGGTCTGTGGTGAGGGGGCTTGCCCCCTCACCACAATGATCTTGCTTCGAATCAGCGCTGAGCGAGGCGCAGGGTTTTCGATTCTTTCGTTTCAACCCGCTTGGCAACCACGTAATGGCTTTCCCAGTACGGTTTCTTCAGGGTGTCGATGGTCACCGACTTGCCACGACGCGGTGCGTGGATGAAGCGGTCGTTGCCCAGGTAAATGGCGACGTGGTTGACCTTTCGGCTCTTGATATTGAAGAAAATCAGGTCGCCCGGCTTCAAGTCCTTGCGATCGACTTTCTGTCCGTGACCGGCGGCCATGGCGTTGGATGTGCGTGGCAGATCAGCCGCACCCACGCCATTGAAGGCGTATTTCACCAGCCCGCTGCAATCGAAGCCTTTACTTGGGCTACTGCCGCCCCAACGATAAGGAGTGCCAAGCACGTTTACTGCACGGCTCAGTACATTGCTGCTTTGTTTGGCTCCCATTGGCGGGACCGGTTTGCTGTCGGCCTTGCTCAGGTGAGTCAGACCTTTTACAGCGTGTTTGTTTTTGCTGGTGACGGCAGAAACATGAGATTTTGGGGTGTAACCATTAACGTTTGGAAGACGTTGCTCACGATTGGTGGCGTGGGCGGCCAGTGGCATTAATAGGCAAATGGTTAGCCATGTCTTGAAAAATGGACGCATTAGGCAAGGCTCTATGTAGGTAAGCGCGCAACTTTATAACAGCTTTTTTGTCCTTTCCGAGGCCGTTGGTCGATTCAACCCGGGGGTCAACTGCAGCAAAGAAGCGGCAAACGGACTCAATTGTCGGACAGAAGTCAGGTGTTACAAGGCTTTGACGGGAGACAAGGTAGCATTTGCCACACGTCGGTCGCCTGTAAAAAAGTCACAAAGAATTCAAGAATATTTATCTATCGAGGCAAATGAGGGAACCCATGAACACCTATCGTCAGGATGTTTCACACCAGGACACCCACAGCAAGGTGATCGGTTACCTGCTGTGGATTTTCGGTTTTACCGGCTCTCACCGTTTCTATTACGGCAAGCCGGTGACAGGTACGATCTGGTTTTTCACCTTCGGGTTGCTGGGCATTGGCTGGCTGATCGACCTGTTCCTGATCCCGGCGATGGACCGTGAAGCGGACCTGCGTTTTACCGCTGGTCCTATCGAGTACAACGTTGCCTGGATCCTGCTGACCTTCCTGGGCGTGTTCGGTCTGCACCGCATGTACCAAGGCAAGTGGCTGACGGGCCTGCTGTACCTGGTGACCGGCGGGTTGTTCTTTCTGGGGGTGTTGTATGACTTCTGGACATTGAATGACCAGATCTCGGTGCGTAACGCGCAGAGCCGCTGAATATGTGGTGAGGGGGCAAGCCCCCCTCACCACAGGTGACGCGTTTTACGCCTGGTGGCTGATCCGTCCGTCCACCAGGGTGTAGCGCACCACGCCTGGCAGGCTATGGCCGAGGAACGGGCAGTTTTCGCCTTTCGACAGCCAGTGCTCACCGGCTACGGTGGAGGCGGCTGGATCGAACACCACCAGATCCGCCGGAGCGCCCACCACCAGCTTGCCTACCGGCAGGCGCAGGGCATCGGCCGGACCGGCACTCAAGCGTGCCAGCAGCGTCGGCAGGTCGAGCAAACCGTCTTCTACCAGCGTCAGGGCCAGCGGCAGTAGTAGTTCAACGCTGCTGATGCCCGGCTCGGTCGCGCCGAACGGTGCCAGCTTGGCGTCGCGCTCGTGCGGCTGGTGATGGCTGGAGATGGCTTGAACCACCCCCGACTTCACGGCAGCGCGCAGGCCATCACGGTCAGCACGGGTGCGTAGCGGCGGCTGGACGTGGTACAGGCTGTTGAAGTCGATCAGCGCCTCGTCAGTGAGGATCAGCTGATACAACGCCACATCGGCCGTCACTTTCATGCCACGGGCCTGAGCCTGAGCAATCAATGCCACGCCACGGGCGCTGGTGAGCTGGCTGAAGTGCGCACGTACGCCGGTTTGTTCGACCAGCAGCAGATCGCGGGCCAGGGCCACGGTTTCAGCGGTTTCGGGAATCCCCGGCAAGCCGAGGAAACTCGCGGTCGGGCCTTCGTGAGCCAGGCCACCTTCGGCGAGGTCATGATCCTGCGAATGGAAGATCACCGTCAGGTCGAACGTCGCCGCGTATTCCAGTGCCCGGCACAGGGTCCGGGTGTTGCGGAAACTCTCGAGGCCATTGCCGAATGCAATGCAGCCAGCATCGCGCAGGGCAATCAGTTCCGCCAGCTGTTCGCCGTCCAGCCCTTTGCTCAGGGCGCCAATCGGGAACACTTTGGCATTACCGGCTTCGCGGGCGCGGTCGAGGATCAGCTCAGCCACGGCGGAGGTGTCCAGCACCGGTTTGGTCCGTGGCGGGCAGCACAGGCTGGTGACGCCGCCGGCCGCAGCGGCGCGGGTTTCACTGGCAATCGTGCCTTTGCGGCTGTAACCCGGTTCGCGCAGGGCGACGTTCAGGTCGACGAGGCCGGGGGCGACCACCAGGCCTTTGGCCTCAATGGTCTCGACAGCGACGAAACCGGCTGGAGCGGCGCCAATGGCGACTATCTTGCAGGCTTCAATGTGAATATCGGTGACTTGATCCAGGCCGCTGCTTGGATCGATGACGCGGGCGCCGAGAATGCTGAGCTTCACTGGGCCTTCTCCTGCTCGAATTGGCGCTGGGCAGTCTGCCCGCTCATGGCCATGGACAACACGGCCATACGAATGGCAATCCCGTAGGTCACCTGATTGAGGATCACCGAGTGCGGACCGTCGGCCACCGCCGATTCGATCTCCACGCCCCGGTTGATCGGGCCCGGGTGCATGACGATGGCATCCGGTTTGGCACCGGCCAAGCGTGCAGTGGTCAGGCCGAACAGGCGATAGAACTCGCCCTCGCTTGGCAGCAGGCCGCCGGTCATGCGTTCACGCTGCAGGCGCAGCATGATCACCACGTCGACGTCCTTCAGGCCTTCGGTCATGTCGGTGTAGACCTTCACGCCGTACTGCTCGATACCGATCGGCAGCAGGGTTTTCGGCGCGATCACGCGGATGTCCGGGCAGCCGAGGGTTTTCAGCGCGAGCATGTTCGAGCGTGCAACCCGCGAGTGCAGGATGTCGCCGACGATGGCCACCGAGAGGTTTTCAAAGCTGCCTTTGTGCCGCCGGATGGTCAGCATGTCGAGCATGCCCTGGGTCGGGTGGGCGTGACGGCCGTCGCCACCGTTGATGATCGCCACCTGTGGGCAAACATGTTCGGCGATGAAGTGCGCGGCGCCAGAGTCGCCGTGGCGCACCACGAACATGTCGGCGGCCATGGCTTCAAGGTTGCGCAGGGTGTCGAGCAGGGTTTCGCCCTTGCTCGCCGACGACGTCGACACGTTCAGGGTGATTACGTCTGCCGACAGCCGCTGGGCTGCCAGTTCGAAGGTGGTACGGGTGCGGGTGGAGTTTTCGAAGAACACGTTGCACACGGTCTTGCCGCGCAGCAGCGGGACTTTCTTGACCGCCCGTGCGCCGACTTCAAGGAATGAGTCGGCGGTGTCGAGGATTTCCGTCAGCAGCTCGCGGCGCAGACCGTCGAGCGAGAGGAAGTGGCGCAGCTGGCCCTGATCATTGAGCTGCAGCGGGCGCTTGGTGTCTAAAGGCGTCATCGCAATGGACTCTTTAAAAGGGCGAATTAAAGGGCGAGGTCTTGCAGTTCGAGCTGCAGCGGGTCAGGGCCGGTCAGCTTGACCCGTTCGTGGGCCGCCAGCGACAGGGTGGCGCCCACCACGTCCGGGCGGATTGGCAGCTCGCCGGCATCCAGGTCGAGCAAGCACACCAGGGTGATGCTGGCCGGACGGCCGTAGTCGAAGAGTTCGTTCATGGCGGCGCGGATTGTCCGACCGCTCATCAGTACGTCGTCGATCAGCACCAGGTGCTGGCCTTCGATTTCGAACGGCAGTGCCGAAGGGCGCACCTGTGGGTGCAAGCCGCTCTGGCTGAAGTCGTCGCGGTAGAAGGAAACGTCCAGGGTGCCCAGTGGCGCGTCGCTGCCCAGCTCTTCGAGCAAGGCCTGGGCGACCCACACGCCACCGGTGCGAATGCCGATGTAGCGCGGTTCGCTGATGCCACGGTGTTCAAGATGGGCCTTGAGGCGGACCGCCATTTGGCTGATCAGTTCGGCGGGATTGGGCAGGCTCATGGTTGCTCCTTCATGGGCCCGAGCACGCTGCGTGCACAGTGCGGCTCGGGTTGTAGCGAAGAGAGGCACTGTGGCGCCTCTTCAGGATTCGGCTTTCAGGATTCGAACAGTGCAGTGTTTTCGTCGAGCCAGCCTTGCAGCAGCAGGGCGGCAGCGATGGCGTCGACCGGGTTGTCGCGGTAACTGCCTTTCTGCCCGCCCTGTGCCCGCCGTTCACCTTTGGCCTCAAAGGTGGTCAGACGTTCATCGTGGGTATAGAAGGGCAGGTTGTAGCGGCCATTCAGGCGGCGGGCGAACTTCTCGGCGCGCAAGCACATGTCACTGGGCGTGCCGTCCATGTTCAGCGGGAGGCCGACCACCACGGCGTCGGGTTTCCATTCCTTGATCAGGGCTTCGACCTGATTCCAGTCAGGAATGCCGTTTTGCGCCTTCAAGGTGCAGAGCTCGCGGGCCTGGCCGGTAATCACCTGGCCGACCGCAACGCCGATCTGTTTGGTGCCGTAGTCAAAACCCAGAATCAGACGCAGGGCCATCAGGCGTGTCCTGCCTGGCTGGTCAGCAGGCTGAGGTTGATGCCCAGGCGCTTGGCGGCTGCTTCCAGGCGCAATTCGCTGCTGGTGTTGAACAGGATGTCGGCATCGAACGGGCAGGTCAGCCAGGCATTGTCGGCCAGCTCGGTTTCCAGTTGCCCGGGTTCCCAACCGGCGTAGCCGAGGGCGATCAGGCTTTTGCTCGGGCCAACGCCATCGGCGATGGCAAACAGCACGTCCTGGGAAGTGGACAGCGCCAAGCCATCCAGTTCGACCGTTGCCTGATACGTCGAGCCGATCGGGTGCAGGACAAAACCGCGATCGGTCTGTACCGGGCCGCCAGTGAAAATCGGCACGTGCTGGCACAGTGGCGAGGGTTCGATGTCTGGGCGCAATTGCTCGAGAATGTCCGCCAGGCTCAGGTCTTGTGGGCGGTTGATGATCAACCCCATGGCACCATTGGCCGTGTGCTCGACGATGTAGGTCAAGGTGTGCGCAAAGTTCGGGTCGGCCATGTGAGGCATGGCGATCAGGAAGTGATGCTTGAGGTAGCTCGGGCTGACGTTCTTCATAGGCGCTAGTGTGGCGTTGGAGGGGCAAACTGACAAGCTGGGGATGCGCAGGAAATGCTGATTGGATTCACCGCAGGCCCCTGTGGCGAGGGAGCTTGCTCCCGCTCGGTCGGTCCGAGCTCGGGCGTAGCAGTCGCAATCCAGCTGGCGCGTTGTGCCCGATTGAATGGGGTTGCTGCTTTTGGGGCCGCTTTGCAGCCCAGCGGGAGCAAGCTCCCTCGCCACAGATGAGCGCCAGTGTCAGTTGCTGGAGAGCTTGTCTCCGCGCGCAAATTTCCACGTACGAATGATTTCCAGCCGGTCGATATCCGACAGGTCGCCGGTAAACGGCGCAAACGGTGCGGCCAGGCGGACGATGCGCTGTGCGGCTTGATCCAGCAGCGGCTGGCCGGAGGATTCCAGCACCAGCACTTCATACAGCGAGCCGTCGTGGTTGATCGAGACCATCAGTCGTAAGTTGCCATAGATCTGCTTGCGCCGGGCTTCTTCGGGGTAATTCAAATTACCGATACGCTCGACCTTCTTGCGCCATTCGTCCTTATACCAGGCGCCCTTGTCGCGCATGGTCGAGGCGGCGCTCAGGCGGTGGATGCGCGGGCGCTTGGCATACAACTGTTGTTCGTTGGCCAGCTCCGCTTCCAGGCTGGCGATGTCGCTGGACAGCTGTGAGCTGTCGAATGTCGGTGTCACGGCCTTGGGCGTCGGCTCGGCCTTGACCTCTTGTTTCTTGGCCACGGCTTTCTTTGGCGCGGGTGCGATAGTGGTCACGGCGGCTTTCGGCGCGGCTTCCTCTACCTGGGGTTTGACCGATGGCGGGGGCGAGATTTTTTGTACCTTGTTGTCCTGGAATGGTGCGATCTCGGTGGTCTTGGGGATCGCTTTTTTATCCAGGGTGCCGCTGCCTTGCTGGTTTTCCTGGGCGAGGAAATCGGCTTTTGCCGGCTTCTTTTCGCTTTTGAAGGTGGCGAGGGTGATTTCCAGGGTTCTGCTGATCTGCTTGGGTTCGACAAAGGTGAACCCGATGCCCAACAGCAAGGCCAGGTGAATCAGCGCCGCAAGAAACAGGGTAAAACCGAGGCGATCGGCCGGGCGCACGCCACGGTGGGCGAGTTCGGGAGGCAGATCGGACGGAAGTGTCATAACAAGAAAACCAACATCGCGTTTTTCACAGGCCGGGCATGATAACGCAATGTTGGTCGTAACTTGGGTGTTCTATATCAACGCGCTTTAAGCTTCTGATCGATGGCAGCCATCAGCATTTCGCCGATGTTCGTGCCAAAAGCGTTGTCGATCTCGCGAATACAGGTCGGACTGGTGACGTTGATTTCGGTCAGGTGCTCGCCGATTACGTCGAGGCCGACGAACAGCAAGCCCTTTTCACGCAGGGTCGGGCCGACCTGTGCGGCGATCCAGCGGTCCTTGTCGGTCAGCGGGCGTGCTTCGCCACGACCGCCGGCGGCCAGGTTGCCACGGGTTTCGCCAGCGGCCGGAATCCGCGCCAGGCAGTAATCCACCGGTTCGCCATCGATCATCAGGATGCGCTTGTCGCCGTCCTTGATCGCCGGCAGGTAACCCTGCGCCATGATCTGCTGTTTGCCGTGCTGAGTCAGGGTTTCGAGGATCACCGACAGGTTCGGATGGCCCTTGGTGTGACGGAAGATCGACGCACCCCCCATGCCGTCCAGCGGCTTGAGAATCACATCACCATGATGATCGGCGAAATCGCGCAGTACATCGGGACGGCGGCTGACCACGGTCGGCGGCGTGCACTGCGGGAACAGTGTGGCGAACAGTTTTTCATTGCAGTCGCGCAGGCTCTGCGGCTTGTTGACCACCAGCACGCCCGCGCGCTCGGCTTGCTCCAGCAAGTAGGTGGAGTAAACGAACTCCATGTCGAACGGCGGATCCTTGCGCATCAGGATCACGTCCAGATCGCTCAGCAGCGCGTCGGTTTCGGCTTCCAGTTCGAACCATTTTTCCGGATTGGCGAAGACTTTCAAAGGACGCATCCGCGCCCGGGCTTCACCTTCGGCCTGGTACAGATCGCGCTGTTCCATATAGAACAGCGTCCAGCCGCGCGCCTGGGCGGCCAACAGCATGGCCAGCGAGCTATCCTTTTTATAGGAAATGCTGGCGATAGGGTCCATGACAATCCCGACGCGAACGCTCATGGGTTTTTCCTCGAAATTTGGGTGGTCGAAGCGACATGAAAAAGTGGCGTCAGAGTGGCGCCCAGTGTGTTCCCGGTCAAGGAAAAACCACCTCGAAGGTTGCTCGATAGATTGGATTTGGAGACTGTGCTAAAAAGGCTGCCATATCGTTCTGGCCCTTGAGCATCAAGGGTTTCGGGCCCTCGGTAAGCCGCAAACGACAATTTGATTCGCAAAGGCGACGGTAGAGCAGATATGGAACAGCATTCCAGCGCCTTGAAGGTCATGGTGATCGACGATTCGAAAACGATTCGCCGTACCGCCGAAACGTTGTTGAAAAACGTAGGCTGTGAGGTCATCACGGCCATCGATGGTTTCGATGCCCTGGCCAAGATTGCCGACAATCATCCCGGCATCATCTTTGTCGACATCATGATGCCGCGTCTGGATGGCTATCAGACCTGCGCGTTGATCAAGAACAACAGCGCGTTCAAGTCCACGCCAGTGATTATGCTGTCGTCCAAGGACGGGTTGTTCGACAAGGCCAAGGGGCGCATCGTCGGCTCCGACCAGTTTTTGACCAAGCCTTTCAGCAAGGAAGAACTGCTGAGTGCGATCCAGGCCCATGTACCGGGCTTTGCCGTTGTTTCGCCGCAGTAAGACACGCACAGTGACGCTCGGCCAGCGGGCCCGGCGTCTACAAGAATGGGGAAGACCATGGCACGTATTCTGATCGTCGATGATTCGCCGACCGAAATGTACAAACTGACCGGCATGCTGGAAAAGCACGGTCACGAAGTGTTGAAAGCCGAAAACGGCGCAGACGGTGTGGCACTGGCCCGCCAGGAAAAACCCGACGCGGTGCTGATGGACATCGTCATGCCCGGCCTCAACGGTTTCCAGGCCACCCGCCAGCTGACCAAAGACCCGGAAACCGGGCACATCCCGGTGATCATCATCACCACCAAGGATCAGGAAACCGACAAGGTCTGGGGCACCCGCCAGGGCGCCAGGGACTACCTCACCAAGCCGGTGGAAGAAGACACCCTGATCAAGACCCTGAACAACGTGCTGGCAGGCTGACGGCCGACCCATGGCCGAGTCGCTGACCGCCTTCGAGCTGCTGCTGCAGATCGATCAGCGCTGCCGCCTGCTGGCGGCGGACCTGCCTTCGCAGCAAACCCGCAATCACGGCTGGAGCGGGATCGGCTTTCGCCTCGGCGAGCGCTGGTACGTGGCGCCGATGGGCGAGGTGAGCGAGGTGTTGCACGAGCCGCGTCTGACTCAGTTGCCGGGGGTCAAGTCGTGGGTCAGGGGCGTGGGTAACCTGCGCGGACGACTGTTGCCGGTCATGGACCTGTGCGGTTTCCTCGGGATTGAGTTGTCTGCGCTGCGCAAACAGCGGCGCGTACTGGTCGTTGAGTATAAAGAGCTGTTCGTCGGGTTGATGGTCGATGAGGTGCTCGGCATGCAGCACTTCAATCAGGCCAGTTTCGAGCCGGCATCACTGGACGCTCAGGGTGGTGCGGCGGGACTTTTCATAAAGGGACAGTTCGAACGCGAGCAACGGTGGCAGGTCTTCAGCCCGTTTGCCCTGGTGCAGTCCCCACGGTTCATGGATGTAGCCCTGTAAACACGACGGACGGGTTGGCACTATCCCTGTAGCAGCTGCCGAAGGCTGCGTTCGAGTGCGGAGCACTCGCAAAACCAGGCACCGCAGAGTGTCAGGTTGAAAAGGTTGGCAGGATTTACGACCGCTTCGCGGCCGGACGCAGGCTTCGCCAGCTGCTACGGATCGCGATCTTTTAGGCGAGGATCGATGATAAAAGCAAATACAGGCAAGGCTACGGAAGGGTCGCGCAGTCGTGCACAGATCATTGTGCTGTTCATGGCGCTGATCGTGTTCATCGTGTTGCTGTTCGCCAACTTCGCTTACCTCAATACCCAGGCCTCCTACGACAAGCAGTACATCGGTCACGCCGGAGAGCTGCGCGTGCTGTCCCAGCGCATTGCCAAAAACGCCACTGAAGCGGCGGCCGGCAAAGCGGCGGCGTTCAAGCTGCTGAGTGATTCGCGTAACGACTTCGCCCAACGCTGGGGTTACTTGAAAAAAGGTGACCCGACCACCGGTCTGCCACCAGCACCCCACGCGGTGCACGCCGAAATGCGCGCGGTGCAGCAGGACTGGGAGCGCCTGCTGAAAAATACCGACGCGATCCTTTCCAGCGAACAGACTGTGTTGTCGCTGCATCAGGTCGCCGCGACCCTGGCCGAGACCGTGCCGCAGCTGCAGGTCGAGTACGAAAAAGTCGTCGAAATCCTGCTCCAGCGCGGCGCACCTGCTGCTCAGGTCGCCATGGCTCAGCGCCAGTCGTTGCTGGCCGAACGGATCCTGGGCGCGGTCAACACGGTGCTCGTCGGCGACGAAAATGCCCAACAGGCGGCCGACGCCTTTGGCCGTGATGCGGCGCGCTTCGGTCAGGTGCTCAACGGCATGCTCCAGGGCAATCCGTCCCTGAAGATCAGCGAGGTCGAAGACCATGACGCGCGTGCCCGGCTGACCGAGATTTCCGAGCTGTTCGAGTTCGTTTCGGGCTCGGTCGACGAGATCCTCGAAACCTCGCCTGAACTGTTCAAGGTCCGCGAGTCGGCGGGCAACATCTTCAACTTGTCGCAGACCTTGCTCGATGAAGCCTCGCACCTGGCCAACGGCTTCGAAAACATGGTGGGCGGGCGTTCGACCGACACCATCGGCGGTTACGTGCTGGGCTTGCTGGCGCTGATGTCAATCATCCTGATCGGCCTGGTGATGGTTCGTGAAACCAATCGCCAGTTGCGGGAAACCGCCGAGAAGAACGAACGTAACCAGAACGCGATCATGCGCTTGCTCGACGAGATCGAAGACCTCGCCGATGGCGACCTGACGGTCACGGCATCGGTCACCGAAGACTTCACCGGGACCATCGCCGACTCGATCAATTACTCGGTCGATCAGCTGCGCGATCTGGTCGCGACCATCAACCTGACCGCCGGCCAGGTCGCTGCCGCAGTGCAGGAAACCCAGGCGACCGCGATGCACCTGGCCCAGGCCTCGGAGCATCAGGCCCAGCAGATTTCCGAAGCTTCGACAGCGATCAACGAAATGGCCCAGTCCATCGATCAGGTCTCGGCCAATGCCGCCGAGTCGTCCGCCGTTGCCGAGCGCTCGGTGGAGATCGCCAACAAGGGCAACGAGGTGGTGCACAACACCATTCACGGCATGGACAATATCCGTGAGCAGATTCAGGACACGGCCAAGCGGATCAAGCGTCTGGGCGAGTCGTCCCAGGAAATCGGCGACATCGTCAGCCTGATCGACGACATTGCCGACCAGACCAACATTCTCGCGCTGAACGCCGCCATCCAGGCCTCCATGGCCGGTGACGCCGGGCGTGGTTTTGCGGTGGTTGCCGATGAAGTCCAGCGGCTGGCGGAGCGCTCGTCGGCGGCCACCCGACAAATTGAAACTCTGGTGCGGGCGATCCAGACTGACACCAATGAAGCGGTGATTTCCATGGAGCAGACCACCACCGAAGTGGTGCGCGGCGCGCGACTGGCGCAGGATGCGGGGGTGGCCCTGGAAGAAATCGAAGGCGTATCGAAAACGCTCGCAGCGTTGATCCAGAGTATTTCCAACGCGGCGCAGCAACAGACGTCTTCGGCGGGTCAGATATCCTTGACGATGAACGTGATCCAGCAGATCACCACGCAGACCTCGTCGGGCTCCACGGCCACCGCCGAGAGCATCGGCAACCTGGCGAAGATGGCCAGCCAGCTGCGGCGTTCGGTGTCTGGTTTCACCTTGCCGGCGGTGCCTGAGCGCAGCGCCGACAAGGCTTGAACGATGCCTGCTGGAAAAGCATTTTGATGGGAGTGGTTATGGGTGATCGGCACGACTATGTGGCCCTCGAATGGGTCAAGGGCGAAATTGCCGAAACGTTGAAGCAGGCGTTTATTGCCCTTGAAAGCATGGCCCTCGACAACCGGGTCGAAGAGCCGCTGACGGCGCACGCGATCGCGGAGTGCCTGGCGGGGATTCATCAGGTTCACGGCAGTTTGCAGATGGTCGAATTCTACGGCGCGGCGTTGCTCGCCGAAGAGATGGAGCAGCTCGCGGCGGCGTTGCAGCACAACCGCGTCAGCCACCGCGATGAAGCCATTCGCCTGCTGCAACAAGCCCTCGGCCAACTGCCGATTTACCTCGACCGAGTACACAGTGCCCGCCGTGACTTGCCGTTGGTGGTCTTGCCGTTGATCAACGACCTGCGCAGCGCCCGTGGCGAAAGCCTGTTGTCGGAAACCAGCCTGTTCAGCCCGCAGTGGCAAGCGCTTCCCGAATTGGATGACGACACGCTGGCAATGCTTGAGCCGGCCGAGCTGCCGAATGTGCTGCGCAAATTGCGGCAAATGTTGCAGATGGGACTGGTCGGGTTGCTTCGCGAACAGGACGACACCACCAATCTCGGCTATCTGGCCAAGGTCTTTGCACGCCTCGAAATGCTCTGCGACGGGGCGCCATTGGGGCCGTTGTGGCAGATCGCTTCGGCGCTGGTCGAAGGCATGCTCAGCGGCAGTGTCGCCAACAGTCCGGCGCTGCGCAGCCTGTTCAAGGACGCTGACAAGGAACTCAAGCGCCTGCTTGAACACGGCATCTCGGAAATCAATCAGCCAGCGCCGCCTGAATTGCTCAAGAGCCTGCTGTTCTACATTGCCAAGGCACAACATCCCACTGCGCAGATGCAAGCCATGAAAGAGCGTTATGCCCTGGACGACGCGTTGCCCGACAGTGCAATGGTCGATGAAGAACGCGCTCGCCTGGCTGGCCCGGACCGCGACGCGATGCGCTCGGTGCTGGCCGCGCTCTGCGAAGAACTGGTGCGGGTCAAGGAGCGCCTCGACCTGTTCGTGCGCAGTGACCGACAACATGTCTCGGACCTCGACAGCCTGCTGGCGCCACTGCGGCAAATCGCCGACACCCTGGCGGTGCTCGGCTTCGGTCAGCCGCGCAAGGTGATCATCGATCAACTGGCGGTGGTTCTGAGCCTGGCCCAAGGCCAGCGCGAGCCGAACGACGCGATCCTGATGGATGTCGCCGGAGCCCTGCTTTACGTCGAGGCGACCCTGGCCGGAATGGTCGGCACCGTTGAGGAAAACCGCGAAGAGAGCCGGTTGCCGACCACCGACCTGACGCAGATCCACCAGATCGTTATCAAGGAAGCGCGAATCTGCCTGCAACAGGCCAAGGACATGATCGTCGACTACATCGACAGCGATTGGGATCGACAGGTCTTGCAGCCGCTTCCGGCCGTGCTGACCCAGGTGCGTGGCGCGTTGGCGATGATTCCGTTGAGTCGCGCGGCAAGCCTGCTGGAAGCCTGCAACGGTTTCATTCGCGAGCATCTGCTGGCAGACCAGACGCGTCCCGATTGGCCACAACTCGATAGCCTGGCCGACGCCATTACCAGCATCGAGTATTACCTGGAACGTTTGAGCGAAGACCCTGAGGCGCCTGGCGAAAAGATCCTCGATGTCGCCGAGCAAAGCCTGGCCGCTCTGGGGTATTTCCCTGGCGAGGTGCCTGTGCCGCTGCCCGAAGACGTGCTGAGCCCAGGCTTGGCGTTGGTGATGCCGGATCTGCCGGCACTGGATAACCCGCAGATCGCCCAGTCGCTGGCCGAGGTGTTGGCCAGCCCGGCCCGTGCCGTCAATCCGCCTGCGCTGATCACGCCGGGCAGTCTGTTGCCGCCGCCGGCCGATGAAGAACCGGTGGATGCCGAGCTGCGCGAAGTCTTTCTCGAGGAGACCGATGAAGTCCTGGATATCCTGCGCGAATACTTGCCGCGCTGGGTCGCCAGCCCCGAAAGCACCTCGGTCCTGAGCGAGTTGCGTCGCGCTTTCCATACCTTGAAAGGCAGCGGGCGAATGGTCCGCGCTCTGGTGTTGGGCGAGTTGGCGTGGGCGCTGGAGAATCTGCTCAACCGGGTGCTGGAACGCAGTGTCGAACCGGGTCCGCCGGTTTATCAGCTGCTGGATGAAGTGCTGCAACTGCTCCCTGAACTGATCGCTGAGTTCGCCGCCAACACCCAGCGTCAGCGCGATGATGTCGACCGCCTGGCCGCTCGCGCCCATGCCCTGGCGAAGGGGGATGAAACCCTGCCGGACACTGCGTCGCATGATGACGCGATGCTTGATCCGCAGTTGCTGGAGATCTTCCGCAACGAAGCTGAAACCCACCTCCAGAGCCTCGACCGTTTTCTCGACCGGGCCGCTGAGCATGTGCCGTTGCAGGCCAGCGATGAGTTGCAACGCGCCTTGCACACCCTCAAGGGCAGCGCTTCGATGGCCGGTGTGTTGCCGATTGCCGAACTGGCGGCGCCGTTCGATCATCTGGCCCGCGAGTACAAGGCGCACCAGATTGCGCTGGACCTGGATGAAGTCGAGCTGCTGCTCGAAGCCGGTGAACTGTTGCGGCGCGGGCTGAAGCAATTGAGCGGTGATCCGCTGATGCCGATCAGGGGTGCCGAAGACTTGATCGGGCGCACTCAGGCGCTGCTTGCCGAGCGCCTGGACGCCATCCTCAATGCGCCGAACACGGGGTTGCGGATCAAGCGTGATCCGCAACTGATCAACAAATTCCTGGCCCAGGGCATGGATATCCTGCTGGACGCCGAAAACCTCTTGCAGCGCTGGCAGCAACACCCCGGCGAGCGGCAGGAACTCAGCGCGCTGCTGGATGAATTGACGACCCTGGGCGAGAACGCGCACCTGGCCGATCTGCATCCGGTGGACGAGCTGTGCGAAGCCTTGCTCGACCTCTACGGCGCGGTGGAGGAAAGCAGCCTGGCGGTCAACGAGCGGTTCTTCCATGAAGCGCAAAGTGCTCACGAAGCGCTGATCAACATGCTTGATGAACTGGCCGCCGGCCAGGAAGTCGGTTCACAACCGGCGCGGGTGCGGGCCTTGCGTGATTTGCTCAATGAGGGCCTTGATCCGTCGGCCATGGGCCTGATTCGCAGCGATGGCAGTCGCACGCTGAGCATTACCGAACTGGGCAGCGCCACCAGCGAGCTGGCACAGGCGCAGGCGTTGACGATTGACGATGAAATCGTTTCGATCTTTCTCGAAGAAGCGGTGGATATCCTCGAAAGCGCCGGACAGGCCTTGCAGCGTTGGCTCAATGATCCAGAGAGCGCTGCGCCGCTGTCGTCATTGCAGCGCGACTTGCACACTCTCAAGGGCGGCGCACGAATGGCAGAGGTTGGGCCGGTCGGCGATCTGGCCCACGAGCTTGAAAGCCTTTATGAAGGCTTGGTCGACCGGCGCTTCAGTCATTCACCAGCGCTCGGGGTGTTATTGCAACAGAGCCACGACCGCCTCGCGATGTTGCTCGAACAGTTGCAAAACCATCAGCCACTGAGCGATCCGGGTACGTTGATCGAGGCGATCCAGCAATTTCGGCAAAGCACTGGCAGTACGGCTGAAGTGGTCGAGGCGGCGGCTGCGAATGATGCGGCGAGCCACGATCCGGAACTGTTGGAGATCTTCCTCGAGGAAGGTTTCGACATCATCGACAGTTCGGGTGCGGCGCTGTCGCGCTGGCAGGCGGACCCGCAAAATCGTCAGGAAATGGAAACCCTGCTGCGCGACCTGCACACCCTCAAGGGCGGCGCGCGAATGGTCGAAATCGCCCCGATTGGCGACCTGGCCCATGAGCTGGAATTTCTTTACGAAGGGTTGTCGACCGGCTTGCTGCACGCCATACCGGCGTTGTTCGATCTGTTGCAACGCAGCCATGACCGGTTGGCGCAGATGCTCGATGCGACCCGCGCCGGCCAGCCGGTGCTGCCGGCGGACAGCCTGATCGACGCGATCAAGGCCTTCACTCACCCGACAGCTGACAAGGCCCCGACACCGGCTCCGGTGGTTGAAGTGGCACCGGTGGCCAAGCCAGAGGCCGCGGCGCTGCAACCGGACGCTGGCGCCGATATGGTCAAGGTGTCGGCCGAATTGTTGGACGATCTGGTCAACCTGGCCGGGGAAACCTCGATCTTTCGCGGTCGCATCGAGCAGCAAGTCAACGATGCGCAAGTCGCCCTGAGCGAGATGGAAACCACCATCGAGCGCATGCGCGATCAGTTGCGCCGGCTCGACACCGAAACTCAGGGCCGGATCCTCAGCCGGCAGCAGGTTGAGGCCGAGCGCCTGGGCTACGAAGAGTTCGATCCACTGGAAATGGACCGTCACTCGCAGTTGCAGCAGTTGTCGCGGGCATTGTTCGAGTCGGCGTCCGACTTGCTCGACCTCAAGGAAACCCTCGAGCGCTGCAACCACGACGCAGAGAACCTGCTGCAACAACAAGGTCGGATCAATACCGAACTGCAGGAAGGCTTGATGCGTTCGCGCATGGTACCGTTCGAACGGATGCTGCCGCGCTTGAAGCGCATCGTTCGTCAGGTTTCCAGCGAGTTGGGCAAAGACGTCGAGTTCATTGTCGGGAACGCCGAAGGCGAGATGGACCGCAATGTGCTGGAACGCATGGCGGCGCCGCTTGAGCACATGCTGCGCAATGCTGTCGACCACGGTCTGGAGTCCGCCGAAGTCCGTCGTGCGGCCGGTAAACCCGAGCAAGGCCGCATCACCCTGGACTTGTCTCGTGAGGGCGGCGACATCATTTTCGACATCCGCGACGACGGTGCCGGCGTGCCGCTGGATGCCGTGCGGCGCAAGGCGATCAAGCGCGGGTTGCTCGATCCCGGTAGCGACATGAGCGATCGCGACGTGTTGCAGTTCATTCTGCAGCCAGGGTTTTCCACTGCCGAGAAAATCACCCAGATCTCCGGGCGTGGCGTCGGTATGGATGTGGTTCACGAAGAAGTGCGGCAACTCGGTGGCTCGATGGTCATCGACTCTGTGCCTGGGCACGGCGTGCACTTTCGCATTCGTCTGCCGTTCACCGTGTCGGTCAACCGCGCGTTGATGGTGCAGTGTGCCGAGGATCAATACGCGATCCCGCTGAACACCATCGAGGGCATCGTGTGCGTGCTGCCCTTTGAGCTGGAGGGCTATTACCAGCTCGATCCACCGCTATATGAATACGCCGGGCAACGCTATGAACTGTGCTACCTCGGCGAGCTGCTGAAGACCAGCGTCCGCCCGAAACTGCTGGGCCAGAGCCTGCCGTTGCCGGTGTTGCTGGTGCAGTGCAACGAGCGGCGCATCGCGGTGCAGGTCGATGCGACGACCGGTACCCGGGAAATCGTGGTGAAAAGTCTCGGCCCGCAGTTCGCGGCGGTGCAGGGGTTGTCTGGCGCGACCATTCTTGGCGATGGCCGGGTGGTGCTGATTCTCGACCTGCTGACGCATATCCGCGCCATGCAGACGCAGGTGTCACCGCAGCGGGTCATTCAGGAGACGGCCACGGAGGCCGAGCCGCAGCGTTCGATGCTGGTCCTGGTGGTCGACGACTCGGTCACCGTGCGCAAGGTCACCAGCCGCCTGCTCGAACGCCACGGCATGAACGTGCTGACCGCCAAGGACGGCGTCGACGCCATGCTGTTGCTGGAAGAGCATATGCCCGACCTGATGCTGCTGGACATTGAAATGCCGCGCATGGATGGTTTTGAAGTGGCCATGCAGGTTCGCAACGATCCACGGTTGCAGCACCTGCCGATCATCATGATCACCTCGCGCACCGGTCAGAAACACCGCGACCGGGCGATGGCTATCGGCGTCAACGACTACCTCGGCAAGCCGTACCAGGAATCGGTATTGCTCGAAAGCATCGCTTTATGGAGCAAAACCCATGCTTGAACACCGCACCAGCAACCTCACCGGGCTGCTGCTGCCCTTGGCCGATCGCAACCTGATCCTGCCCAATGTCGCCGTCGCCGAGTTGATCGACTATCAGCCCGGCGCCTTTGACCTCGATTCACCGCCCTGGTACCTGGGCCTGGTGACCTGGCGCGAGCGGCAAATCCCGCTGTTGAGTTTCGAATTGGCCTGCGGCAACAAAACCGTGATCGGCGACCGTGCGCGTATCGTCGTCCTCAACGCTCTCGGCGGGCGCCCGCACCTCAAATTCATCGCCTTGCTGGTGCAAGGGATTCCACGCTCCTACAAGCTCGACAGCCAGTTGAGCTATGTCGACGTGCCGCTGTGCTCGCTGGAACACGCCGCGGTCCAGGTTGCCGAACACGTGGCGAAAGTCCCGGATCTGCTGGCGCTGGAAGAGTTGTTGGTGGGGGCGGGGTTGGTTGCGCAGTGAGTTGATCGGTCCCTTATGGGGAACGATAAGTCCCACAAAGGGACCGCTTTAGTCCATGACATTTGATTTGAAACATTGCACACCCAGGCTACAAGCCTGAGGCTTGTGCGATGTAGCAGTGATTTTTTGAGGTTGGAGACGCATGTATCACGGAGAAAAATTCAACGCCTGGAGCCATTTGTTCGGGGCGGTTGCGGCGTGTGTCGGGGCGGTCTGGTTGTTGGTGATTGCCAGTTTGGACGGTAGCCCCTGGAAGATTGTCAGCGTGGCGATTTACGGGTTTACCTTGCTGGTGCTGTACAGCGTTTCGACGGTTTATCACAGCGTGCGCGGGCGGGCGAAGGTGATCATGCAGAAGGTCGATCACCTGTCGATCTACCTGCTGATCGCTGGCAGTTACACGCCATTTTGTCTGGTGACTTTGCGCGGACCGTGGGGCTGGACCTTGTTCGGGATTGTCTGGGGGCTGGCGGTGATCGGCATGCTGCAAGAGATCAAGCCGCGCTCCGAGGCGCGGATTCTGTCGATTGTGATCTACGCGGTGATGGGCTGGATCGTGCTGGTGGCGGTCAAGCCGCTGCTGGCGGCGTTGGGCACTGTCGGTTTTGCCTGGCTGGCGGCGGGCGGGGTGTTTTATACCGTCGGCATTATCTTCTTCGCCCTCGACAGCCGACTGCGCCACGCCCACGGCATCTGGCACCTGTTCGTCATCGCCGGCAGTTTGCTGCACTTCGTGGCGATCCTGTTTTACGTCTTGTGAAGCAAAAGATCGCAGCCTGCGGCAGCTCCTACACCGAACGCGTTGCTCTGTAGGCGCTGTCGCAGGCTGCGATCTTTTAGCTGGTGCTCATCAACGATCCACCAACCGATCCAGTTGCTCCTGTGCGCGCGTGCTGAAGATCGTCAGCAAATCGCTCAGGGTGTGCGGCGGTGGCTCGTCAACGCGGGTCACGGCGTACAAAGTGATCGGCAACGGCGGCGCCAATGGCCGGATGGTCGTAGTCCTCGGTGAGGCACCGAGGGCTGTGAACGGGTCGATGACCGCCAGCCCGGCACCGGATTCGACCATGGCCCGCGCCAATGAATAGGTCTGCACGGAGATGCTGACCCGTGGCGGTGGCTCGACGGCTTTCAGGTAACTGTCGAGCCTGGCGGACAACGGATCGGCGCTGGACAGACCAATCAAAGGCGCATCGGCCAAGGCCATCAATGGCAGTGGCTTGCCTTGGTCTGCCTCAGGCCAGTAACCGCTCGGCGCCAACGCTACCAGCACCCCACAGGCCAACGCCTGGGCCTTGAGCCCTGGGTGGTCGGGTTGTTGCAGGGTCAGCGCGACATCGATTTCACGCATCAGCAGGTTCTGCATCAATTCGCGGCTGTGGGCGCTGGACAGTTCGCAGACGATGTCCGGGTAACGCCGGGTCCACTCGTTGACCGCCGGCGGCAGTAGCGACAGGGCCAGCGCCGGTGTCGCGCCGATCCGCAGGCTGTGGCCCGGCTCGCGGCGCAGGCTCTGGGCCAGGCGTCGTACTCCTTGCAGGCTTTCAGTGACCTTGTCGACCTCGCGCTCCAGTTCCAGTGCTTCAGGCGTAGCCTGCAATTTACCACGCACCCGCAAAAACAGCGGGAAGCCCAGTTGTTGCTCGGCGTGCTGCAACACCTTGGTCACCGCAGGCTGCGAGACGTGCAGTAATTGCGCGGCGCCGCTGACCGAACCGGTCTGGCGGATGGCCTGGAAAATCTCGATGTGTCGAAGGCGCATGGCGATTCCATAACCTTTGCTTATGGGTCAGGCATCTTTATTCATTGTTCGGCGCCTGTCACCTGGCTCTAACCTCAGGCTCGTCTCAACAATGGCTAAGGACTGACATGGCTCAGCGAGTTTGCATCATCGGCGGTGGGGTGATTGGCCTGACAACGGCTTACGCGCTGGTTCGCGATGGCTTTGAGGTGACGGTGGTCGAGGCCCGTGACTCGCTGGGCAGCGAAACCAGTTTTGCCAACGGCGGCCAATTATCCTATCGCTACGTTGCGCCGCTGGCCGATGCCGGCGTGCCGTTACAGGCCATCGGCTGGATGCTGCGAGGGGATTCGCCGCTGAAGCTGCGCATGCGTTTCGACCCGGCGCAGTGGCGCTGGATGGCGTCCTTCCTTGGTGCTTGCCGGACCTCGGTGAATCGCCAGAATGCGGCCCATTTGCTACGTCTGGCGCTATTGAGCCAGACCACCCTGCAAGGCTGGCGCGAAGAGGACTCGCTGGACGGCTTCAATTGGCGGCGCAACGGCAAACTGGTGACCTTTCGCCAGGCTGCGAGCTTCGAGCATGCCCGCAACAGCCTCGTCGATCCACAGCAACAGCAAGTGTTGTCGCCAGCTGAAAGCGCGCGTCTTGAGCCAGCGCTGGCTGATGCTGCGTTTGTCGGGGCGATTTATACCCCGGACGAAGAGGTGGGCGACTGCCACGCCTTCTGCCAGCAACTGATGAAGCGGCTGAAAGCCTCGGGCCGATGCGAGTTTCGGCTGGGGCGGGCGGTGACCGGGATTCGTCATGTCGACGGTGCGGTAAGCGCCATTGAATTGGCTGAGGAGGTGTTGCCGGTCGAACAACTGGTCATCGCCGCCGGCCACCGTAGCCCGTTGCTGGCACTGCCCGGTGTGCACCTGCCGCTGTATCCGCTCAAAGGTTATAGCCTGACGGTACCGATTGGTGCAGAGCATCGTGCCCCGGACCTGAGCATCACCGACTACGACCGCAAGATCGTCTATGCGCGGATCGGCGAGCAATTGCGGGTGGCGGCGATGGTCGACATCGTTGGCTTCGATCCGGCGCCGGATCCCAAGCGCCTGGCACTGATCAAGCGCCAGGCTTGCGACACGTTTCCGAATGCCGGCACCTACGACGCGGCTGTCGAATGGGCTGGTATGCGCCCGGCCACTCCCAGCGGCGTGCCGCTGTTGGGGGCGACGGCTTACCGCAACCTGTGGCTCAACCTCGGCCATGGCGCGTTGGGTTTCACCCTGGCGTGCGGCAGTGCCCGGGTGCTCAGCGAACTGATCGGCCAACGCAACCCTTCCATCGACCTGCAGGGTTTTACGCATCGTGCTGCCTGACCTCTCATCCATGCAAAGGAACGTCTCATGACCATCACTCGTATCAACAGCAACAGTCGTTTATCCGGCGCCGTGACCTTTGGCGAGTTGGTGTTTCTCTCCGGTCAGGTGCCGGGCGACAGCACCGATGTCTCAGGGCAGACCCGCGAGGTGCTGGAGAAGATCGACGCGTTGCTGGCCGAGGCGGGCAGCGACAAGGACCATCTGCTGAGCGCGACCATTTACCTGAAGGACATCGGCCAGGATTTTGCGGCGATGAATGACGTCTGGTCGGCCTGGCTGTCGCCGGGACACGCACCGAGTCGCACCACCTTGCAGGCTGAACTCGCACGCCCGCAGGTGCTGGTGGAAATCACCGTTATCGCTGCTCGCCGCTAAATAAACACCATCCACAACGGAGAATAACAATGCAAAAAATCACGTTGATCGGCTGCACCCTGGGCCTGCTGCTCGGGACTCAAGTCCAGGCGGCCGAGGCGCCGCTGACCGGCACCTTGAGCAAAATTGCCAGCGCCAACAGCATCACGCTGGGCTATCGCGATGCGTCGGTGCCGTTCTCTTATGTGGGGGATCAGTCGGGCCAGCCCATGGGTTACTCGGTGGACCTGGCGAACAAGATCGTCGAGCGTATCCAGCAGAAACTCGCGTTGCCGCAGCTCAAGGTGAAGTACAACCTCGTGACCTCGCAGACGCGGATCCCGCTGGTGCAGAACGGCACCGTAGACCTTGAATGCGGTTCTACCGGGGTGACCGCCGAGCGGCAAAAACAGGTGGCGTTTTCCTACGGGTTTATTTACGTCAAAGGCCAGTTACTCACGGCCAGCGACAGCGGCATCAAGAGCTTCGCCGACCTGCGCGGCAAGAGCGTGGTGACCACCGCCGGCACCACTAACGAGCGCTTTCTCAAAAGCTACAACGCCGACCACAAGATCGACATGTTCGTGATCAGTGCCAAGGATCACGGCGAAGCCTTCCAGATGTTGCAATCGGGCCGGGCAGCGGCGTTTTACATGGACGATGCACTGCTTTACGGCGAGCGCGCCAAGGCCCGTGATCCGCACAAGTGGGTGGTAGTTGGAGAAGAGCAGTCGCGGGAAATCTACAGCTGCATGGTGCGCAAGGATGATCCGCAATTCCTCGCGCTGGTCAACGGAGCCCTGGCGGACCTGTACAGCTCGGGTGAAATCAACGGCATCTACCAACGCTGGTTCGAACAGCCGATCCCGCCTAAAGGGCTGAACCTGGAGTTTCCGATGACCAGCGAGCTGAAAGCCATCATCGCCAAACCGGTAAGTGATCCGGTGGAATAAACGGCAAAAAGATCGCAGGCTTCGCCAGCTCCTACGGGGATCGCGTTCATCCGTAGGAGCTGGCGCAGGCTGCGATCTTTTCCAATCACCGCAAATCAGAAAAAGTGCGGTTAGAAATCCCCCCACAACTGCTGGGCCACGGCCAATGCCACCACCGGCGCGGTTTCGGTGCGCAGCACTCGTGGGCCGAGGCGGGCGGAGTGGAAGCCGGCGCTTTGAGCCTGATCGACTTCCACGTCCGACAACCCGCCTTCCGGGCCGATCAGGAACGCCAGTGTCGAAGGTTTTGCATGGCTGACCAGCGGCTCGGCCACCGGGTGCAGCACCAGCTTCAGTTCGGCCTCGGATTGTTTGAGCCAGTCGGCCAGCAACAGCGGCGGGTGGATCACCGGCACTCGCGAACGACCGCATTGTTCGCATGCACTGATAGCGACCTGACGCCAGTGTTGCAGGCGTTTGTCGGCGCGTTCGTCCTTGAGCCGGACTTCGCAACGGTCACTGAAAATCGGGGTGATTTCAGTCACGCCCAGTTCGGTGGCTTTCTGAATCGCCCAGTCCATCCGCTCACCGCGGGACAAACCCTGGCCCAGATGAATCTGCAACGGCGACTCGATTTGCCCGGCGAAGCTTTCCGTTAACGTCACGCGCACGCGTTTCTTGCCAACTTCCGCCAGCGTGCCGCGAAACTCCTGACCTGAACCGTCGAACACTTGCAGCGCATCGCCCTCGGCCATGCGCAGTACGCGACTGATGTAGTGCGCCTGAGCCTCTGGCAATTCATGCTCGCCGAGGCTCAAGGGGGCGTCGATGAAGAAGCGGGACAGTCTCATTCTGAGTTCTCTACTGAATCTGATGTTCGGCGTAGTAAGTTGGATCGAGTGGCACTTTGTGGCGAGGGGGCTTGCCCCCGTTGGGTCGCGAAGCGGCCCCAAATCTGCAACTCGGTTAGTTCAGGCACACCGAGTTGGCCGGGTTTACGACTGCTTCGCAGCCGAACGGGGGCAAGCCCCCTCGCCACAGGGTTACTCAGTGTCTGTTAGCCCGGATCGCGGAAGCCCGGATGGAAGTCCTTCGGCACTGCCACGCTGACCTTGTTGCTGGTGGCGATATCGATCCCTTCGCTGGCAACCGTGGCAAGGAAGTCGATCTGCTCGGGGGTGATCACGTAGGGCGGCAGGAAATACACCACGCTGCCCAACGGCCGCAACAGCGCGCCACGTTCCAGTGCGTGCTGGAACACTTTCAGCCCACGGCGTTCCTGCCAGGGATAAGCAGTTTTGCTCGCCTTGTCCTGAACCATTTCGATGGCCAGCACCATGCCGGTCTGACGTACTTCCGAAACATGCGGGTGGTCAGCCAGGTGCGCGGTCGAGCTGGCCATGCGTTGGGCGAGGGCCTTGTTATTCTCGATGACGTTGTCTTCTTCGAAGATATCCAGCGTCGCCAACGCCGCCGCACAGGCCAGCGGATTGCCGGTGTAGCTGTGGGAATGCAGGAAGGCGCGCAGGGTCGGATAGTCGTCGTAGAAAGCGCTGTAGACCTCATCCGTGGTGACGCACGCTGCCAGTGGCAGGTAACCGCCGGTCAGGGCTTTGGACAGGCACAGGAAGTCCGGGCGGATGCCGGCCTGTTCGCAGGCGAACATCGTCCCGGTGCGGCCGAAGCCGACGGCGATTTCATCGTGGATCAGGTGCACGCCGTAACGGTCACAGGCTTCGCGCAGCAGTTTCAGGTACACCGGGTGATACATGCGCATCCCGCCAGCACCCTGGATCAGCGGTTCGACGATCACTGCAGCAACGGTTTCGTGGTTTTCGGCGAGGGTCTGTTCCATCGCCGCGAACATGTTGCGCGAGTGTTCTTCCCAGCTCATGCCTTCGGGACGCAGGTAGCAGTCCGGGCTTGGCACCTTGATGGTGTCCAGCAGCAGCGCTTTATAGGTCTCAGTGAACAGCGGCACGTCGCCGACCGACATCGCGGCCATGGTTTCGCCGTGGTAGCTATTGGTCAGCGTGACGAAGCGCTTCTTGTTCGGCTGGCCGCGGTTGAGCCAGTAGTGAAAACTCATTTTCAGCGCCACTTCGATGCAGGACGACCCGTTATCGGCGTAGAAACACCGCGTCAGGCCTTCCGGCGTCATTTTCACCAGGCGTTCGGACAACTCGATCACCGGTTGATGGCTGAAGCCGGCGAGGATCACGTGTTCCAGTTGATCGACCTGGTCCTTGATCCGTTGGTTGATCCGCGGGTTGGCGTGGCCGAACACGTTGACCCACCAGGAGCTGACCGCGTCGAGGTAGCGTTTGCCTTCGAAGTCTTCGAGCCATACGCCTTCGCCGCGCTTGATCGGGATCAACGGCAGCTGTTCGTGGTCTTTCATCTGGGTGCAGGGATGCCACAGAACCGCGAGATCGCGCTGCATCCACTGATTATTCAAGCCCATTTTCACTCTCCTCGAGGCGGTCCGTGAGATGCGCGGACATACAATCGCGCAAGCCTATGCAATGCCGGGCGAGCGGACAACCTATTGTGGCGTTTGCGCATGGAAACGCAGGTGTGTTACGTGGTTGTATTGACGTGCACATACGCTGACAGGGCACGCTAGAGCGTCTGATGTTTGGGTCGCACGTTGGGGGTTAATCTTTCCTTAACCCACCCCTTTCAGACTCTTGATCGTATTTCTCGATATTTCAAAGCGAAATTTTCGGCTTTAAATCGATAGATAACTCGATAGTCTTGGTCGCAGTTCTTACAGGATTTGGGCAATGCAGCTACGTAACTCTTCCTCCCGCTATGGCGGGGTCAGCATCTTTCTGCACTGGGGCGTGGCGCTGGCGGTCTTCGGTCTGTTTGCTCTGGGCTTGTGGATGGTCGGTCTGGACTACTACAGCAACTGGCGCAAAGAAGCGCCGGACTTGCACAAAAGCATCGGCTTGACGCTGTTCGCGTTCTTGTCGTTGCGGGTGTTGTGGCGCTTTATCAGCCCACCGCCGCCGACGCTGCAAAGCTATAGCCGCATGACGCGCCTCGGCGCCAAGCTCGGTCACTCCTTCCTCTATCTCAGCCTGTTCGCGGTGATGATTGCCGGTTACCTGATTTCCACCGCAGACGGTGTCGGGATTCCGGTGTTTGGTCTGTTTGAAATTCCTGCGCTGATTTCCGGTCTACCGGACCAGGCAGACACCGCCGGTGCGATTCATCTGTATCTGGCCTGGGCGCTGGTGATTTTTTCCGGTCTCCATGCGCTGGCAGCACTGAAGCACCACTTTATCGACCGTGATGCGACCCTGACGCGAATGCTGGGACGCAAAGCCTGATGTTCAACCTCGACTCCAAGGAATAGAAAGCATGTTGAAAAAGACTCTCGCCGCTCTGGCAATCGGTACTGCTCTGTTGTCGGCAGGGCAAGCGATGGCCGCGGAATACAAGATCGACAAGGAAGGCAATCACGCTTTCGTCGACTTCAAGATCAGCCACCTGGGCTACAGCTTCATCCACGGTACTTTCAAGGACTGGGATGGTAAGTTCAGCTTCGACGCCAAAGCTCCAGAAGCCAGTAAAATCGACGTTGTGCTGAAAACCGCCAGCGTTGATACCAATCACGCTGAACGTGACAAGCACATCCGTACCCCGGACTTCCTGGACGCAGCGAAATACCCTGAAGCCAAGTTCGTTTCCACCAGTGTCAAATCCACTGGCGAAAAAACCGCTGACGTGACCGGCGACCTGACCCTGCACGGCGTGACCAAGCCAGTTGTGATCAAGGCAACCTTCAACGGCGAAGGCAAGGACCCATGGGGTGGCTACCGTGCCGGCTTCAACGGCACGACTACCCTGCAGTTGAGCGAGTTCGGCATCAAAGGCCCAGGTCCTACTTCCCAGACCCTGGACCTGGACATCACGTTTGAAGGTGTTCAAGCGAAATAATTTTCGCTGCTGACACAAAAACGCCCCTGATCGCGAGATCAGGGGCGTTTTTGTTAGCAGGAGAAATCAGCGGTTGCGGGTCAGCAACGCCGGTTTCTCGCCGCGTGGGCGGCTTGGCAGTTGATCGAGCTGCTCAGGCGTCGGGAAGCGATCAGCCTTGGACTCCTTGTGCATGATCTTCGGCTGCGTACCGCGCGGGTTCTGCACTGCGGGTTCCTGACGCGGCTGGTCGTCACGGGCCGGGCGGCGGTTGCGCGATTCCTCGCGACGGGCCTGGCCGTCACGTGGAGCACCGCTGCGTGGACCACTGCGCTTGGCAGGCGGGGTGCCAGTGCTGGCGCCGCTGCTGTTACGCGGACCGTTCTGGCGACCTTGTGGCTGGCCGGTGCGTGGAGCACCTGCACCAGCAGCGCCTTGTGCCGGAGCGCCCGGACGGCGGCCACGGCCTTGAGGGGCCTTCTGCTGCGGAACGTAGTCGACGCGGTTACCGAAGTTATCGATATCGTCGTCGAGGAACTCGTCCGGTGCGCGGTCAGCAGCGGCGCGGGGTGCCGGACGCTGCTGTTCGCGGGCCGGGGTGCCTTCACGCGGCTTTTGAGCCGGGCGTTCGCCACGGCCGGCAGCCGGTTTTTCCTTGCCGCCCTTGTCCTTGCCCTTGTCTTTACGACCGCCGCCACCGCCGCTGCCGTTTGGACCGTCGCCGCGTGGGCCGCGTGGATTGCGCGGGTTACGCACGTCCGGACGCTCGCGAACTTCTGGTTTCTCGGCTTCTACAGCGCTGGAATCAAAGCCCATCAGGTCGCCATCGGCGATTTTCTGCTTGGTCATGCGCTCGATGCTTTTCAGCAGTTTTTCTTCGTCCGGGGCAACCAGCGAGATCGCCTCGCCCGAACGACCGGCACGGCCGGTACGGCCGATACGGTGCACATAGTCTTCGTCGACGTTTGGCAGCTCGAAGTTGACCACGTGTGGCAGTTGGTCGATATCCAGGCCGCGAGCAGCGATATCGGTGGCCACCAGGATACGCACTTCGCCGGCCTTGAAGTCGGCCAGGGCTTTGGTGCGGGCGTTCTGGCTCTTGTTGCCGTGGATCGCGACGGCGCTCAGACCGTGTTTGTCCAGGTACTCGGCCAGGCGGTTGGCGCCGTGCTTGGTACGGGTGAACACCAGAACCTGTTCCCAGGCGCCGGCAGTAATCAGGTGCGCCAGCAACGAGCGCTTGTGGCTGGCGGCCAGACGGAACACCCGTTGCTCGATGCGCTCGACCGTGGTGTTCGGTGGCGTGACTTCGATGCGTTCCGGGTTGTGCAGCAACTTGCCGGCAAGGTCAGTGATGTCCTTGGAGAAGGTTGCCGAGAACAGCAGGTTCTGACGTTTGGCCGGCAGGCGGGCGAGGACTTTCTTCACGTCATGGACGAAGCCCATGTCGAGCATCCGGTCCGCTTCGTCCAGTACCAGGATTTCCACGTGGGACAGATCGACGCTGCCTTGGCCGGCCAGGTCGAGCAAACGGCCCGGGCAAGCCACCAGCACGTCGACACCGCGGGACATCGCCTGAACCTGTGGGTTCATGCCAACGCCGCCGAAAATGCAGGCACTGACGAATTTCAGGTCACGGGCGTAGACCTTGAAACTCTCGTGCACCTGGGCGGCCAGTTCGCGAGTCGGGGTCAGGACCAGGACGCGTGGTTGGCGCGGGCCGTGACGCTGGGATTTGTCCGGGTGACCGTTGGGGAACAAGCGCTCCAGAATCGGCAAGGCGAAACCGCCGGTTTTACCCGTACCTGTCTGCGCCGCAACCATCAAGTCGCGACCTTGCAACACGGCGGGAATGGCCCGCTGTTGCACCGGGGTAGGCTGGGTGTAGCCCGCTGCCTCGATGGCGCGGACTAAAGCCTCGGAGAGACCGAGGGAAGCAAAGGACATGAGTAATCCTGTTTTAGTTAGGGCTTGGCCCAATGGGATAGTCTTGCCTGGCGCGAATGGCGTTTATGGAGAAGCGCAATCGCGTCCGGTCCTGCTGGGGCTTGAAGGCTCATCTTCGAGTACTCGCGCGGGCTGAAAAGCTGCGCTGTAGCAGTGTCGGGATGCCTTAAACAAGACCGAGCGTCCGGGCGTAAGCCTGGCGGGAAGGCCGGAGTATAACAGAGCAATCACGGAGCGCTGCTTTCCTGCTGCTCAACGGTTTTCCCGTTGCTGGCTTGCGGCGTGATCTGTGTGGCGTCAGGTACCGGGCTGGCACCATAACGCGCACTCAATTGAGCGTAGGCCGGTTCGCGTTTGAAACGCTTGAGCTCGGCGCCGAAACGCTGCACCAGCAGGTCCATGCCGGCATTGCGGCGCAGGGCCAGGAACTGGCTTTGGTGACTGATGACCGTGGGGCTTTCGCTGATCTGGTCGCGCAGTTTCAAGGTGTCGAGCAGGGTTTGGCCAACCCGACGGTCGGTGATCAGCAGGTCGATACGACCGCGCTGCAGCTTGCCAAAGTTGGCTTCATGGGTCGGCGCAGGCTCGCGGGTGAACAGGGTCGAGTCCCTGAAGTCCTGGCTGTACAGGTAGCCGGGCGAGGTGCCGATGGTCAGGCCTCGCAGGTCTTCAAGGGTACGGAAGGGGTGAGGACGATCCTTGGCATAGAACAGCACGAACTCGACTTCCGAGAGTGGTTCGCTGGGATAGAGCAAGGTGGCGTCGCGTTCGCTGCTGTGGAAGATATCCAGCGCGCCGTCGGCCAACCCTTGATCAAGCATGGCCAGGCAGCGTTTCCATGGCAGGAACTGCCACTCCACCTCAATCCCCAGGCGCTGGAAGACGATCGCCGTGGTTTCGTAGTCCAGCCCGAGGGCCTGGCCGTTTTCCTCGTAGACGTAGGGCGCCCAGGGCTCGGTGACAATGCGCAGCTTCTCGCCCCGAGCGGTAAAGCTCAGGCAAGCAAAAAGCACGGCTGTCAGCAATTGGGCAATGACGGGCATCGCTGGAGATTACGACGAGAGCCGATGAAATAGCTAGAGGGCGGTCTAGCCCGAGGGTTAGTCGCCCTTTGTCTGAACCAGGTGCAAGTAGATGGCCTTGCGGCGTTCACCCAGCACCAGGCGAATCATCGGGTGGTTGAACCAGTGTTCGAGTTGATGATTTTCAAGGGGGATGTCGAGGCGCCGCTCGACGTTGTCACGAGCCTTTTCCCACCAAACTGGCGTGCAGGCCTGATCGAACGGGTTGGTGTGCTGGTAGCAGCCGTAGAGGATTTCACGCATGAACTGGCGCTGATGCCTGGGCAACGCCAGGGTCACGATTTTATAGGCCAGACGCTGGAGCGTTGGTGGTCGCGGCAGCGTCGCGGTCACCAGGCGGGTTTCATCCAGCGCGAAGGTGCTGATCGGGTCGGCACCATGCTTGTCCAGCCATGCATTGATCTTGGCGCGAAACAGCTGCTTGCGGCTCCAGTAATGATGGATCAGGTCCGGACACTCGCGCACCTGCGTTGTGCGGTAGGCCGCTACCGACAGGCAGAACTCTTCAAGGGTATAGGCGCCTTGCGCCAGAGGGTACAGCTCATCCATCAAGGCGATCGAATGATCGAGAACGCCGGCATCGACGCGATCAAGGCCGATGACTCCCGAGTTCAGCAGCGGCATCTGGTCATCCGCCAGCTGTCTTTGCTGCAGTACGCCAGCCAGTGTCCGATACAACCCCGCCTCTTTGTTGCTGCCGTATTGCAATCCAAAGGCATTGCACAGCAGGGTGCCCGGCTTGACGCGACGGAACAGTTCCAGCGGTGAGCAGTGGAAGAATGTATCCGTGTCGATCAGCAGCGCACGCTCGGACTCGCGCAACACCTGCTGCATCACCACGTGCTTGGCGCGAAAGTGATAACCATGCGGAGCGATCCACGCCTGACGGGTGCTTTCATCCAGCTCTCGAACCCGAACCGGCAAGTCGCGGTAAGGCGCTGGGTTGTCGGTGAAAACCTGGATGTCCAAGCTTTCGCCTGGTGTTTCGCGCAACCCTGCCAAGGCACTGGCGATACTGAACACTGCTTCCTGGTGGTAGGTGTTGGCACCGTAAACCAGATAAATCAGTTGAGGGTTTGTGGCTGGGGTAATGGTGGACATCTACTGCGATCATCCCTGGCGAATTGGGAGAATGAAAAAAAAGGCCCTGGGTTTTGCCAGGGCCTTGTTCTGAATGCTACGCCTGTTTCAGCGTGGCAGTTTCAGATTGTTCCAGACGGCCAGGCTAGGTTCGGCCTGGTTCAGGGTATAGAAATGCAGCCCTGGTGCACCGCCTTGCAACAAGCGTTCACACATTTCGGTGATCACCTGCTCGCCGAAACCCTGAATGCTTTGGGTGTCGTCACCGTAGGCTTCCAGCTGTTTGCGGATCCAGCGCGGGATTTCCGCACCGCAGGCGTCGGAGAAGCGTGCCAGCTTGCTGTAGTTGGTGATCGGCATGATGCCCGGAACAACCGGGATGTTCACGCCCATCGCCTGTACACGCTCGACGAAGTAGAAATAGCTGTCGGCGTTGAAGAAGTACTGGGTGATCGCACTGTTGGCGCCGGCGTTGGCCTTGCGCACGAAATTGGTGAGGTCGTCTTCGAAGTTGCGTGCTTGCGGGTGCATTTCCGGGTAAGCGGCGACTTCGATGTGGAAGTGATCGCCGGTCTCTTCACGAATGAAGCTCACCAGGTCATTGGCATGGCGCATTTCGCCGCTGGCCATGCCCATGCCTGAAGGCAGGTCACCGCGCAAAGCAACGATCCGCTTGATGCCGGCCGCCTTGTATTGAGCCAGCAGGCCGCGCAAGTCAGCCTTGCTGTCGCCAACGCAAGACAAATGCGGTGCGGCAGGGACTTTGACTTCGCTTTCGAGCTGCAACACGGTGTTGAGGGTGCGATCACGGGTCGAACCACCAGCGCCATAGGTGCAGGAGAAGAAATCCGGGTTGTACGTGGCCAACTGACGGGCAGTGGCGATGAGCTTTTCATGCCCGGCATCGGTCTTCGTAGGGAAGAACTCGAAGCTGTAGCGGCGGTCTTGGGACATAGGAATACCCTTTGAAACTCGTAAGCCTTGTAGGCGCCGCGCTCACTGTAGGAGCAAAGCTTGCTTGCGATGCAAGCGCCGCGGTGTTTCAGGAACACCGTGGTGATGCTATCGCGAGCAAGCTTTGCTCCTGCAGTAAACAGGGCTCCTACATAAGCCCGCTCCCACAGGGGGAGCGGACAGTCTGTGCCTATCAGTAGCGGTAAGCGTGCGGCTTGAACGGGCCTTCGACGGTCACGCCGATGTATTCAGCCTGTTGCTTGGTCAGTTGAGTGACCACGCCACCGAAACCGCGGACCATTTCCAGAGCCACTTCTTCGTCGAGTTTCTTCGGCAGTACTTCAACGGTCAGGCGCTCGGCTTTCTGGGCTGGCGACAGGTCGGCGTACTTCTGGCCGAACAGGAAGATCTGTGCCAGAACCTGGTTGGCAAACGAACCGTCCATGATGCGGCTTGGGTGGCCAGTGGCGTTGCCCAGGTTAACCAGACGGCCTTCGGCCAGCAGGATCAGGTAGTCGTCGTTCTGTGGGTCGAAATCGCCCGCGCCAGTACGGTGAACCTTGTGAACCTGTGGCTTCACTTCTTCCCATGCCCAGTTCTTGCGCATGAAAGCAGTGTCGATTTCGTTGTCGAAGTGACCGATGTTGCAGACAACGGCGCGCTTCTTCAGGGCTTTGAGCATGTTCGCGTCGCAAACATTGACGTTGCCGGTGGTGGTCACGATCAGGTCGATCTTGCCCAGCAGGGCCTTGTCGATGCTCGCTTCAGTACCGTTGTTGATACCGTCGATGAACGGCGAAACCAGTTCGAAACCGTCCATGCAGGCTTGCATGGCGCAGATCGGGTCAACTTCGGAGACCTTGACGATCATGCCTTCCTGACGCAGGGACTGGGCCGAACCCTTGCCCACGTCACCGTAACCGATGACCAGCGCTTGCTTGCCGGACAACAGGTGGTCGGTGCCGCGCTTGATCGCGTCGTTCAGGCTGTGACGGCAGCCGTACTTGTTGTCGTTCTTGCTCTTGGTCACCGAGTCATTGACGTTGATGGCCGGGATTTTCAGCTCGCCCTTGGCCAGCATGTCCAGCAGACGGTGAACGCCGGTGGTGGTTTCTTCGGTGACGCCGTGAACGCGGTCCAGTACTTGTGGGTACTTCTTGTGCAGCAGCTCGGTCAGGTCGCCGCCATCGTCGAGGATCATGTTGGCATCCCAAGGCTGGCCATCCTTGAGGATGGTTTGCTCCAGGCACCACTCGTACTCTTCTTCAGTCTCGCCCTTCCAGGCGAATACCGGGATGCCGGCAGCGGCGATCGAAGCGGCGGCCTGATCCTGAGTCGAGAAAATGTTGCAGGACGACCAGCGTACTTCGGCACCCAGGGCAACCAGGGTTTCGATCAGCACGGCAGTCTGAATGGTCATGTGGATGCAGCCGAGAATCTTCGCGCCCTTGAGCGGTTGCTCGACGGAGTACTTGCGGCGCAGACCCATCAGGGCCGGCATTTCCGATTCGGCGATGATGGTTTCGCGACGGCCCCAGGCAGCCAGGGACATGTCGGCAACTTTGTAGTCGTTAAAATCTGCAGGCGTGATAACAGCGCTCATGAAGAGCCTCCATTCGTAAGTATGCGAATGGGCGCCGTTGTGCGTTTAGTGTCCAGCCGATCATGGCCGGGCAACGCCCCATCCGAGCCTGACAGGTCGAACCTGCTGCAGCGCCCCTCGGACAGGTGGCGGGAAAACGGTATCAATCGAAGATGACCGTTTTGAAACGGGGGCGATTATAGCCGTCTGGGCCAGACTTCCAAAGGGTTTCTGTCGGCCAGATGAAGATCGCTAATGGCGACCATAGTCGAAGCCTCATGGAGCATGACTGCCTGGTCTGCCATGATGGCCGGCATTAATCGGCAAGACGGTCAGGAGCGAGCATGAATTTCCACACCCGCAAATGGGTAAAACCCGAAGACCTCAACCCCAACGGCACGCTGTTCGGCGGTAGCCTGCTGCGCTGGATCGACGAAGAAGCGGCGATCTATGCGATCGTCCAGTTGGGTAACCAGCGTGTGGTCACCAAGTACATTTCCGAAATCAACTTCGTCAGCGCCTCGCGCCAGGGCGACATCATCGAACTGGGTATCACCGCTACCGAATTCGGTCGTACCTCGATCACCCTGACGTGCGAGGTGCGCAACAAGATCACCCGCAAAAGCATCCTGACGGTCGAGAAGATGGTCTTCGTCAACCTGGGTGAAGACGGCTTGCCGACGCCCCATGGCCGGACCGAGATCAAGTACGTCAAGGACCAGTTCCAGGATGACCCCGCCGTCGAATGACCATGCTCTTTGTGGCGAGGGGGCTTGCCCCCGTTGGGGCGCGTAGCGGCCCTGAAATCGGCTTTCGAGGTGCGTCAGGAAACCGCATCACCCGGTTTGCGACTGCTTCGCAGCCGAACGGGGGCAAGCCCCCTCGCCACAGGTTTGTGCAGGACGCGCGATGGTGGTCGGGCGGGGCGCGTCGATTAGCCGGGGACGTTGGCTGTCACTGCGCTGCGGCGTTGCAGGTAGATAAAGAACAGCGCCGTCAGCACGGTCAAGCCGCTGACCAGTGCGCCGGTCCATGGCAGGTCTGCAAGGTTGGCGCCGCTGGCGACGACCAGTCCGCCGATCCACGCTCCGGCGGCATTGCCCAGGTTGAAGGCGCTCTGGTTTAGCGTCGAACCCAGGTTCGGCGCCTCATGAGCCTGGTCGATGATCAGCAGTTGCAGGATCGGGCATAGTGCGAAGGCGAACACACCCCACAGTACAAGGGTGATGGCGGCCGGGATCACCGAGTGGCTGGTCTGGCTGAATGCGGCCAGCACCAGCACGACCGCGAGGGCCATGCCGACTAATGACGGCAGCAAACGGCTGTCGGCCAAGCGTCCGCCGAGCATGCTGCCAGCGGTCAAACCCACACCGAACAACAACAGCATGATGGTTACGCCGTGCGGGCTGACGCCGGTGATGTCCTGCAGGATCGGTGCTATGTAGGTGAAGACACTGAACAGGCTGGTCGACGCCAGCACGCTCATGCCCAACGCCAGCAGCACATTGGTTTTGCCCAGTACCTTGAATTCGCTGGCCAGATTGGCTTTGTCCATGGCGATCTCTTTCGGCAACCAGACCCACTGGGCGATGGCCGCGATCACGCCGATCACCGACACCGCCCAGAAGGTCGAGCGCCAGCCGGCGTATTGCCCGAGCGCGGTGCCCAGCGGTACGCCGAGTACGTTGGCGAGGGTCAGGCCGGTGAACATCATCGCAATTGCCTGGGCGCGTTTGTTCGGTGCCACTAAACCTGCAGCGACCACTGAACCGATGCCGAAGAATGCGCCGTGGCACAACGCAGTAATCACCCGTGCGGCCATCAATGTGGCGTAGTTCGGGGCGAGCGCACAGAGCATGTTGCCAAGGATGAACATCAGCGTCATGCCCAGCAGCGTGGCTTTGCGCGGCATGTTGGCGGTGCCGATCGCGAGGATCGGCGCGCCGAACACCACGCCCAGGGCATAGCCGGTAATCAGCAGGCCAGCCTCGGGGATGCTCACGGCGAGGTCGCGGGCGACATCGGGCAGCAAGCCCATGATGACGAATTCAGTGGTGCCGATGCCGAAGGCGGCAACAGCCAGTGCAAGCAAGGCGAGTGGCATGCGCAAGGTCTCTGTCGGTAGTCTTGACGCTCTGATCAGGCATACGCATGCGAGCTCCCGGTTCCGTGAGAATCGGGTAGCAGCAGAAATTTATTGGAATAAGTATGTGCGCAACTGAGTGCGGCGTGGTCGGTTGCAGTATAAACAGCTGCTGACATATGGCGAATCAATTCGGTTGATGCGGGCAAGGAGAACAGGGTGCTTGCGACGATTCTGGTGTTGGTGGCGGCGTTGTTGCACGCCGCCTGGAATACCCTGATCAAGTTCAGTGCCGAGCGGTTATTGGTCGTGGCCTGCATGGACAGCGTCGCGCTGCTGTTTGTCGCGCTGATGCTGGGTTTCGTCGCGCTGCCGCCGATGGACATCTGGCCGTGGATACTCGCTTCAGCCGCCTTCGAGTTGCTCTATCGCTATCTGCTGATCCAGGCCTACCGGGTCGGCGATCTCGGGCTGGTCTATCCGCTGATGCGCGGTTTGTCGCCGTTGGTGGTCCTGGCGTTGACACTGATCTTTGCCGGCGAAGTGCTGACGACCCAGCAGATCCTCGGCATTTTGCTGATCCCGTTCGGCATGCTGTGCCTGCTTTGGCAGGGCGGTGGCGGGGAGCGTTTGCCGTGGTCGATGTTGCCGGTAGTGGTGCTGATCGGCTTGTGCATTGGCGGCTACACCTTTATCGATGGGCAGGCGTTGCGGCGCTGGTCGCACCCGCTCGATTACCTGGTCTGGGTGACGCTGCTCAGTGCCTGGCCGTTTCCGCTGTTGGCACTGGTGCGCAAGCGTCCGGCTTTTATGCTGTTCTGGCGTGAGCAGTGGCGACTGGGCTTGGGTGTCGGGTTCTGCGTGTTGTTCAGCTACGCTTTGGTGCTCTGGGCCATGCAGTTGGGGTCGATTGCCGAAGCGGCGGCGTTGCGCGAGATCAGTGTGATTCTGGTGGTGCTGTTCGGCATGCGTTACCTCAAGGAACCTTTCGGCCGGCCCAGGCTCTTGGCTTGTGGGCTGGTACTGGCCGGCATGCTCGTGATGAAGTTCTGAGCGAGTGTTTACGAAACTCTAAAAAGGAATCTGCAATGAACGTTGCCCTGTGGTGTGTATTGATCGCGATTTTCTTGCCGTACGTTTGCACCGCCATTGCCAAGATCGGCGGCAAGTTCGGGCTTCGGGATAATCATGATCCGCGAGATTTTCTTGAGTCCCTCGAAGGGTTCGCCAAGCGTGCCCACTGGGCCCAGTTGAACAGCTTTGAAGTCACCCCGGCGTTTGCCGCCGCGGTCATCGTCGCGCACCTGGTCGGCAATGCCGAACTGGTGACGATCAACGTGCTGTCGGTGCTGTTCATCACCAGCCGCCTGCTTTACATCATCTGCTACCTGGCAGACTGGGCGATCCTGCGTTCGCTGGTGTGGTTTGTCGGCATGGGATTGATTGCCGCCTTCTTTTTTGTGTCGATCTGACGCGATGCGGAACCGTTTTTGTAGCAGCAGGCTTCGCCAGCTGCTACAGGAGTCAACAGCGTATTGGGTGCGACTTACTTTGTGTCGGTCACCTGCGGCAGTTGCGGTAGTGCCGCGCCTTTTGGCCAGAGCATCCAGATTTGCCCTTGCTGTTTCATGTCGCCGGCCAGTTGCCCGGCGGCATCGCCAGTGCCCCAGAACAGGTCGGCGCGAACTTCGCCGGTGATCGCGCCACCGGTGTCCTGTGCGGCGACGGGGCGTACCAGTGCGCTGCCATCAGGGCGGGTGGTGGATAACCAGAGCAGACTGCCCAGCGGAATAACCTTGCGATCCACCGCCACGCTGTAACCCGAGGTCAGCGGCACGTTCAGCGAGCCGCGCGGGCCTTCGTTGCTGTCAGGATTGCGGCTGAAGAACACGTAGCTCGGGTTACTGCCGAGCAGTTCGGGGATGCGCGTCGGGTGGGCCTTGGCCCAGGCACTGATGGCGCCCATGGTCACGTCCTCCTTCTTCAGTTCGCCCTGATCTACCAGCCAGCGGCCAATTGGGCGGTAGGGGTGACCGTTCTGGTCGGCATAACCGATGCGCAGTTGGCGGCCATCTTCCAGCTGAATGCGGCCCGAGCCCTGGATTTGTAGAAACTGCAGGTCCATCGGATCGGTCAGCCACGCCAGCACAGGCGCCTTGACCCCTTTGGTTTCAATCGCAGCGGCATCGTCGTAAGGCTTGAGCACCCGGCCTTCAAGGCGACCGCGCAGGCGCTTGCCTTTGAGTTCGGGGTAAATGCTCTCAAGCGAGACGATAATCATGTCGTCCGGTACACCGTAAACCGGCACATTGGCCACCGGGTTCTGCGTCAGGCTGCCCGGATAGACCGGCTCGTAATAGCCGGTGATCAAGCCATTCGCATTGCCGCTGGAGGAGCGCAGGCCGTAGACCGCCAGCTGTTCCTTGAGAAAGCCGCGGATGGCGTCTGCGGTTTGCGGCACATTGGCGGCCGCTGCGCAGGTCGCGCCCCAGACCGGGTCGGATTTCAGGCGGGTACAGGCGCTGCGCCAGGAACCGAAGCCGGCCAGCAAGTCATTATCAGATACCGCCGGCAAGGCTTCCCAGGTCGCGCTGGAATAGGTGGCGATGGCGTGGGTTTGTGGTTTTGCGGTGTCGCCACTGTTGCAACCGGCGAGCAGGGCGACCATCGGTACGGTCCAGAGCAGAGTGTTGCGCCAGGCCTTGAAACGGCTGTTCATGCGGTATTTCCTGTGCAGGTTGCCCGAGCGCTTCCAGCGTTCAGGCAACCCTTATTGTTAATAGGGCTATTGGTCTTTGCCGACGACGCGAGGATACTGGCCGCCGTTTCCCGTGACCTGAAGCCACCATGACTCTTAAAAGACTTTCTGTTGTATTGCTGGCCTGCCTGACGCTGTCCGCCTGTGGCGGTGTCGATCCGAACTCGCCGCTGGGTCAGCGCAAGGCGATTTTCAAGCAAATGCTCAAGACCGGCGAAGACCTGGGCGGCATGTTGCGGGGACGTATCCCGTTCGATGGCCCGCGTTTTACCGCAGGCGCCGTCAAGCTCGATGCCTTGTCCCATGAGCCGTGGAAGCATTTCCCACAGGTTCGTGAGGACGGCAACACCAGCGCCAAAGACGGTGTCTGGCAGCAGCAGGCACGTTTCCAGGAAATGGCCCGCACACTGGAAGCCGCCACCGGTGAATTGGTGATTGCCAGCCAGGTTCAGCCGTACAAGGCCAGTAACCTGGGCCCGGCCGTGCAGAAAGTCGAAGACGCCTGTAGTGCGTGCCATAAACAGTTTCGTGATCACTGATTTCAGGTTCAACTGATAACTCTGTGGCGAGGGAGCTTGCTCCCGCTGGGTGGTGAAGCCGCCCCAAAATCGGCTATCGCGATTATCCCGGGAAATCTCGATAGCCAGACTGCGAACGCTACGCGTCCGAGCGGGAGCAAGCTCCCTCGCCACAAAAGCTGCTGCACTCATCGATCTCGGATTTACTTATCCAGCTCATCCAGCGCTCGCTGCAATTCCTTACGGGACTCGGCGAGTTTGTCTTTGCGTTTGTTGATCTTCTCGGCATCGCCCTGTTTCATGGCCTTGTCGAGGTCGGCCTGACGGCGGCTGACTTCGTGCTTGGCGTCGAGCACCTTGTTCTCGCGCTCTTTCTTCAAGGCGGCGTCGTTGCAGTGCTCGGTGGCTTCGCTCAGGGCTTTTTCCAGGCCAGACTGTTGTCCGGCATTGCCATGTGCCCTGGCCTGTTCGATCTGGTTACTGATGGACTGGCGCTTGGCGGCGCAGCCAGTGAGTTGCGGAGTTTCTTCGGCAGCCATCAGCGGTGTCGCCATGACGCCACAAAGGGTCAGCATGACGAGCGGTGAAAGAAATTTCATAAAGGCTCCGTTTAAAAAATCATCAGGTCGGCAGCAGATGGGCTGTTGGAGCGCATCAATACTCATTGGGTTCAAAACTGCCGGCTCTCTGCATAGCTAAAAGCCGTCTATCCCGGCAGCGTGTAATTGTTCGCTCAAGGCCAGCACCTGCGGGTCGCGGAAAAATGCGCTCAACTGCGCCGCGCGCCCCGGGCCGATTCCGGCTTCGGTCTGCCATTGCTCAGTGTCTCGTTGCGCCAGTAATTGCCATGAGTCTGCAAGACTGGCCTCACCGGTAGGCGGCAAGCCCAATGCTTTCAGCCAGCGTGAAAAGGGCTGTTGCCGGGCGCTTTGCAGACTGTTCAGCAAGCGGACACTGCTGCGCTCGCCGAAGCCGTCAATGTTAGCAAGCTCTTGGGCATCGAGGGTCAACCAATCGAGCAAACCCTTGAGGCGTCCGGCACTGATCAGTTTTTCCCAGGTGCCGGGGCCGATATGGCGCAGCGCCAGGCCTTGCTTGCCACTGAGCCAGGTCAGTCGTGCGAGAAACTGGCTTTCGCAGCCCGGTGTCGGTTGCCAACAGCTGAGGTGATGAAAGTCTTCTGCGCGTGGTGCGTTCACCTCGGGTCGTTCAGTGCTGCGCAACACGACCCTGTCGAGTCGCGGGATGGTCAGCCCGGCAAGGCTGATGGCGACCTGATCGCCGGGGCGGATATCCATGGCCTGCCACCGCAGCAACGAACTGACGCTGACACGTTTGATCTGTCGGTCATCGAGCATGACCGGAGCGAGCTCGAGCACCGGGGTGATGCGTCCGGTGCGCCCGATCTTGAAGTTGACCTTGCGCACTTCAGCCAACGCCTGGGCGAAAGGGTACTTCCAGGCTACGCTCCAGAACGGAGTTTTCGCCTCCCAGCGCTCTGCCGCCGGACGTTGGCTCTGACGCAAGACAATACCGTCGCTGGCAAACGGCAGGGGTGTGCGATACCAGTGATCGCGCCAACGTTCGGCATCGGCCAATGCGCTGACGGGCTGGCTGTAGAACTCACTGTCAGGGAAGCCCAGTGCTTTCAGGGCGAGCAGGCGCTCCGGCAGGCTGGCCGGACCTTGCGGCCAGTCCCAGACAAATAGCCCGATCCCGTTGGCGTCCACAGGGTTCAGTTCTTTACGGGCCATCAACCCGGCCACGGCGCTGCGGGCGTTCAGGCTGCCGTGTTTGGCTTGCAGATGATCCGTCAGGCGCCAATAGAGCTCGCCTTGCAGCAGCAAATCCAGTGGCTGCGGCAGTTGCTGGGGAATCGCGGCGATCTTGCGCGCCGAGGCGGTCCAGTCCTGGCCGTTGATACCGTCGCCGCGACTGATCGCCTGCTGGAGCTGACCCTCACGGTAAATCAACGTGACCGCTACGCCGTCGACTTTGGGCTGAACCCAGATATCGTCGCGTGTCTTGAACCAGGCTTCGACGGCACGTCCGTCGATGAGCTTTTCGAGGCCGGTGTGGGGAATCGGATGGGTAACCGTGCCACGGGCGGCACGCAGCGGATTCTCAGGTGTTGTGGTCGGGGCAAAGCATTCTCGCCAAGCTTTGAGGCGGGTACGGGACTGGTCATAGAGCTCGTCGGCGACCAGTGAATGTCCTTGTCGGTGATAGCTGTCGTCCCAATGCTCGATTTGCTCTTGCAGCGCGGTGATTTCGGCTTGGGCCCGGGTGGGGAGCCAGTCGGGACAGCTATTGGCATTGGCGTTCAGGCAGGTAACGATCAACCAGAACCCGATCAACAGACGAAGCGTGGGCAGCATCATGAGCATCCTTGCTCGAGGGGGATGCCTGAAGGCTAGATCAGCAGGGAGGCTAGCGAGCGCAGGTAGTTTTCAGGGTGTGTCCAGGCCGGATCAGCGCCCATGAAAAAGCCCCGCACGGCGAACCGTGCGGGGCTTTTTGTGCAGCCAGGAAAGTCTTACAGGCCGGCAGCAGCGCGCAGGGCGTCGGCGCGGTCGGTTTTTTCCCAGGTGAACGTGGTGAACGTATCGTCGCCCACGGTTTTGGTTTCCGGGGTGCGACCGAAGTGGCCGTACGCAGCGGTGTCCTGGTACATCGGGTGCAGCAGGTCGAGCATGGTGGTGATTGCGTATGGACGCAGGTCGAACACTTCGCGGACCAGTTTGACGATCTTGTCGTCGCTGATCTTGCCGGTGCCGAAGGTGTTCAACGAAATCGAAGTCGGCTGAGCGACGCCGATGGCGTAGGAAACCTGAATCTCGCAACGCTCGGCCAGGCCGGCAGCCACGATGTTCTTGGCCACATAACGACCGGCGTAGGCAGCCGAACGGTCAACCTTCGATGGATCTTTACCGGAGAATGCGCCGCCGCCGTGACGGGCCATGCCGCCGTAGCTGTCAACGATGATCTTGCGACCGGTCAGGCCGCAGTCGCCCACTGGGCCACCGATGATGAACTGGCCAGTCGGGTTGATGTGGAACTGGGTGTCCTTGGACAGCAGCTCGGCAGGCAGCACGTGCTTGACGATCAGTTCCATCACGCCTTCGCGCAGATCTTTGTAGGATACTTCCGGGTTGTGCTGGGTCGACAGTACAACGGCGTCGATACCGACAACCTTGCCGTTTTCGTAGCGGCAGGTCACTTGCGACTTGGCGTCTGGACGCAGCCAAGGCAGCAGGCCGGACTTGCGGGCTTCGGCCTGGCGCTGAACCAGTTGGTGCGAGAAGGTGATCGGTGCTGGCATCAGCACGTCGGTTTCGTTGCTGGCGTAGCCGAACATCAGGCCCTGGTCGCCGGCGCCCTGGTCTTCAGGCTTGGCACGATCAACACCCTGGTTGATGTCGGGGGACTGCTTGCCGATGATGTTCATCACGCCGCAGGTTGCGCCGTCGAAGCCGACGTTCGAGCTGTTGTAGCCGATGTCGAGGATCACGTTACGGACGATGTCTTCCAGATCGACCCAGGCCGAGGTGGTGACTTCGCCGGCGATGATCGCCACGCCCGTTTTCACCAGAGTCTCGCACGCCACACGGGCGAACTTGTCTTCAGCAATGATGGCGTCCAGCACCGCATCAGAAATCTGGTCGGCGATTTTGTCCGGATGCCCTTCAGACACGGACTCGGAGGTGAAAAGGGAGTATTCGCTCATCTCGATGTTTTCCTGAATTTACCGATGGTGAGTGTCGCCAGCCGGTCGCTGAAAGTGGCGGACCTGGATCTGGAAACCATTACGTAAGCCTACATAGAGGCTTTCCCCGGGAACGAGTCCCGCAGCGGTGGCCCAACGGGCCAAATCGTCCTGTTCAAACCCCAGCCAAAGATCACCGCAGGCCTCCTTGGCCCAACTTTGGTTGTGGCTACATAACTCTGTCACTAACAGGCTACCGCCTGGTTGCAGCAAGCCGGCCATGTGCTTGAGCGCATCGGCTGGCGCGGCGAAATGGTGCAAGACCATGTTCAGTACAACGCAATTGGCCTCAAGGCTTACGCCATCCAATGCATCGGCCAATTGCAGGCTGACGTTAGCCAGCTTTTCACGTTCGCAGACCTGACGCGCCAGTTCGAGCATCGCCGGGCTGTTGTCGAGCGCTGTGACCTGACTGAAGCGGCGCGCCAGTTCCGGCAGAAAACTGCCGTCGCCGGGGCCGACTTCAATCGCGGTGGCACCTTCGCTGAAGCTCAACTTGTCGAGCAGGGTCAGCACGCTTTCACGGTATTGCGCCAAGCCGGCGATCAAGTCTTGCTGGGCGCGAAATTTTTCCGCAACCCGTGAGAAAAAGTCCTGGCTGGCAGCGGCTCGTTGTCCGTGGACCTGGCTGATCCGCGCCTGCACATCGCTGGGCAGGGTCAGGTTGTCCACTTCGTCGAGCAGTGCTGCATGCAGCTTGCCGCCCAACAATTCGGTGTGGGGCAGGGCGCGACGGTAAAAAATCGCGTTGCCTTCACGGCGGGTCGCTACCAGCTCAGCCTGGGCCAGCACCTTCAAGTGGTGGCTCATGCCCGATTGGCCGGTGGCGAAGATTTGCGCCAGCTCCAGCACGCCGAACGAATCGTTGGCCAGTGCGCGCAAAACATTCAGCCGCAACGGATCGCCGCCGGCCTTGCACAAGGCCGCCAGCTCATCGCAATCGTCATGGCGAATGGAAGGCACGCGTAAGTTCATAAGGCCAGCAGTCTAGTGATGCGTCGAAATCCCTGCAAGGTCAATATCAAAAAGTTTTGATATTGCTCGATGGATGGCACTTCTCACGGGATGATTAACTCTACAAACGTACAGCGGAAAGGTTTCATCACCCGAAACCGTCGTTATCCGTGGGAAAAACGTCTCCAGATGACTATCTGTCATTGCCCCGAGGCTGTCCGCTGAGGGAAAATGCTCGCCTTTTTTCCGTTTCGTTTTATTCACTCTCGATTCAGTATCAGCAGGAGAACAGCGATGCCCAGCCGTCGTGAGCGTGCCAACGCCATTCGTGCCCTCAGCATGGATGCCGTGCAAAAAGCCAACAGCGGCCATCCCGGTGCCCCTATGGGTATGGCGGATATCGCCGAAGTGCTTTGGCGTGACTACCTCAAGCACAACCCGAGCAATCCATCGTTTGCCGATCGCGACCGGTTCATCCTGTCCAACGGTCACGGCTCGATGTTGCTTTACTCGTTGCTGCACCTGACCGGCTACGACCTGTCGATCGATGACCTGAAAAACTTTCGCCAACTGCACAGCCGCACCCCGGGCCACCCGGAACTCGGTTACACCCCGGGTGTTGAAACCACCACTGGCCCGTTGGGTCAGGGCCTGGCCAACGCCGTGGGCTTTGCCCTGGCAGAAAAAGTCCTGGCGGCGCAGTTCAACCGTCCAGGTCACAACGTTGTCGACCACCACACCTATGTGTTCCTGGGTGATGGCTGCATGATGGAAGGCATTTCCCACGAAGTCAGCTCCCTGGCCGGTACCCTGGGCCTGGGCAAACTGATCGCTTTCTACGATGACAACGGCATCTCCATCGACGGCGAAGTCGAAGGCTGGTTCACCGATGACACCCCGAAGCGTTTCGAAGCCTACAACTGGCAAGTGATCCGCAACGTTGACGGTCACGACCCGGAAGAGATCAAGATCGCGATCGAGACGGCACGCAAAAGCGCGCAACCGACGCTGATCTGCTGCAAAACCACCATCGGCTTCGGTTCGCCGAACAAGCAAGGCAAGGAAGATTGCCACGGTGCCCCACTGGGTGACGCGGAAATCGCCTTGACCCGCACTGCGCTGAAGTGGAACTACGGCCCGTTCGAAATCCCGGCCGACATCTATGCCGAGTGGGATGCCAAGGAAGCCGGTCGCGCGGTCGAAGCCGAGTGGGATCAACGTTTCGCTGCCTACTCCGCCGAATTCCCGGAGCTGGCCAACGAGCTGGTCCGTCGTCTGAGCGGTGAGCTGCCAGAAGACTTCGCTGAAAAAGCCTCGGCCTACATCGCTGAAGTCGCAGCCAAGGGCGAAACCATCGCCAGCCGTAAAGCCAGCCAGAACGCCCTGAACGCGTTCGGCCCGCTGCTGCCGGAAATGCTCGGCGGTTCGGCTGACCTGGCCGGTTCCAACCTGACCCTGTGGAAAGGTTGCAAAGGTGTCAGCGCTGAAGACGCCAGCGGCAACTACATGTACTACGGCGTTCGCGAGTTCGGCATGACTGCCATCATGAACGGCGTTGCCCTGCACGGCGGTCTGGTGCCTTACGGCGCAACTTTCCTGATGTTCATGGAATACGCCCGCAACGCCGTGCGCATGTCCGCCCTGATGAAGCAGCGCGTGATCCACGTCTACACCCACGACTCCATCGGTCTGGGCGAAGACGGTCCGACTCACCAGCCTATCGAGCAACTGGCCAGTCTGCGCTGCACGCCGAACCTCGACACCTGGCGTCCAGCCGATGCCGTTGAATCGGCAGTGGCCTGGAAGAACGCCCTGGAGCGTAAAGACGGTCCTACGGCACTGATCTTCTCGCGTCAGAACCTGCAGCACCAAACCCGTGACGCGGTGCAGATCGAACTGATCAACCGCGGTGGTTATGTGCTCAAGGACTGCGCTGGCGAGCCTGAGCTGATCCTGATCTCCACCGGTTCGGAAGTCGGCCTGGCCGTTCAGGCCTACGACAAGCTGACTGAACAGGGCCGCAAGGTGCGCGTGGTTTCCATGCCATGCACCAGCGTGTTCGATGCTCAGGATGCTGGCTACAAGCAAGCGGTTCTGCCGTTGCAGGTCAGCGCCCGTATCGCCATCGAGGCCGCACACGCGGACTACTGGTACAAGTACGTGGGCCTGGAAGGTCGCGTCATCGGCATGACCACCTACGGCGAGTCGGCGCCTGCGCCTGCCTTGTTCGAAGAGTTCGGTTTCACCCTGGAAAACATCCTGGGTCAGGCTGAAGAGCTGCTGGAAGACTGATCCAGAAATTGTGTCGTCTGGACTGCCGCTTTCGCGAGCAAGCCCGCTCCCACAGGATGATCACCGTCCATGTGGGAGCGGGCTTGCTCGCGAAGGCGTCAGTTCGGCCAGCACTGCAATGACGGATTCACCACGGTAATCGAGAACCCCATGCCTCAACCGCGTCCTTACAAAGTTGCACTCAACGGCTACGGCCGGATTGGTCGTTGCGTCTTGCGTGCTTTGTTCGAGCGAGGGGCGGCTGCCGGGTTTGAAATTGTGGCAATCAACGATCTGGCTGACATGGCCAGCGTCGAATACCTGACACGCTTCGACTCCACCCACGGGCGTTTTCCCGGTGAGGTGAGGGTTGACGGCGATTGTCTGCATATTAATGGCAACTGCGTGAAGGTCCTGCGCAGTGCCACCCCCGAAGGCATCGATTGGGCGTCGCTGGGCGTCGATCTGGTGCTTGAGTGCTCCGGTGCTTACCACACGCGCGCAGACGGCCAGCGTTTCCTCGACGCCGGCGCCCCGCGGGTGCTGTTTTCCCAGCCGATGGCCAGCGAAGCGGATGTCGACGCCACCATCGTCTACGGCGTCAATCAGGAGTGCCTGACCGGCGATGAACTGCTGGTGTCCAACGCGTCCTGCACCACCAACTGCGGCGTGCCGCTGTTGCGCCTGCTGGATCAGGCCTTTGGCCTGGACTACGTGTCGATCACCACGATTCACTCGGCGATGAACGATCAGCCGGTTATTGACGCCTACCACCACGAAGACTTACGCCGCACCCGTTCGGCGTTTCAGTCGGTGATCCCGGTGTCCACCGGCCTGGCGCGCGGTATCGAACGCTTGTTGCCGGAACTTGCCGGGCGAATTCAGGCCAAAGCTGTACGCGTGCCGACGGTCAACGTGTCTTGCCTCGATATCACGATGCAAACCGTTACCGACACTGACGCGAGTGAAGTCAACCGGATCCTGCGCGAGGCTGCCACCAGCGGCCCGCTCAAGGGGCTTTTGGCTTATACCGAGTTGCCTCATGCCAGTTGTGATTTCAACCATGACCCGCATTCAGCGATCGTCGATGCCAGTCAGACCCGCGTTTCCGGCCCAAGGCTGGTGAACGTGCTGGCCTGGTTCGACAACGAATGGGGTTTTGCCAACCGAATGCTGGATGTTGCAGGACACTATCTGCAAACCGCTATCAAGCTCTCTGTTTCTGAACTCTCTACTTCTAAAAAACCTGCTCTCTAAAACAGCTATCCAGGAAATGCGACCCATGACCGTGTTGAAGATGACCGACCTCGATCTGCAAGGTAAGCGCGTATTGATCCGCGAAGACCTCAACGTCCCAGTCAAGGACGGTGTTGTCACCAGCGATGCGCGAATCCTGGCCTCGCTGCCGACCATCAAGCTGGCCCTGGAAAAAGGCGCGGCGGTGATGGTTTGCTCGCATCTTGGCCGTCCGACCGAGGGTGAATTCTCGGCCGAGAACAGCCTCAAGCCAGTCGCTGACTACCTGAGCAAGGCCCTGGGCCGTGAAGTGCCGCTGGTCTCCGACTACCTGGGCGGCGTTGACGTCAAGGCCGGCGACATCGTGCTGTTCGAGAACGTGCGCTTCAACAAAGGCGAGAAAAAGAACACTGACGAACTGGCGAAGCAGTATGCCGCCCTGTGCGACGTGTTCGTGATGGACGCCTTCGGCACCGCTCACCGTGCCGAGGGTTCGACCCACGGCGTGGCCAAGTTCGCCAAAGTCGCTGCAGCTGGCCCGTTGCTGGCTGCCGAGCTGGATGCACTGGGCAAAGCCCTTGGCGCCCCGGCCAAGCCAATGGCGGCCATCGTCGCCGGCTCCAAGGTCTCGACCAAACTCGACGTGCTGAACAGCCTGAGCCAGATCTGCGACCAGTTGATCGTCGGTGGCGGCATCGCCAACACCTTCCTGGCCGCTGCCGGTCACCCGGTCGGCAAATCGCTGTACGAGCCAGACCTGCTGGACACCGCCCGCGCCATCGCCGCCAAAGTCAGCGTACCGTTGCCAGTCGACGTGGTGGTTGCCAAGGAGTTCGCTGAGAGCGCTACCGCGACCGTCAAGCTGATCGCTGACGTAGCAGCAGACGACATGATCCTCGACATCGGCCCACAGACCGCAGCGCACTTCGCTGAACTGCTGAAATCGTCGAAAACCATTCTGTGGAACGGCCCGGTCGGCGTATTCGAATTCGACCAGTTCGGTAACGGCACCAAAGTCCTGGCTCAGGCCATCGCAGACAGCTCGGCGTTCTCCATTGCGGGCGGCGGCGACACCCTGGCAGCCATCGATAAATATGGCGTTGCGGATCAAATCTCCTACATTTCTACCGGCGGCGGCGCGTTCCTCGAGTTCGTCGAAGGCAAAGTGCTGCCGGCGGTTGAAGTCCTGGAAAGCCGGGCAAAGGCCTAAGGGTCATCCATTGGCCAGGCAAAGGAGTGTTTACATGGTCAAGACGTTAGCGACATTGTTCGCAGCGGGCGTACTGGCCGGCTGCGGGAGTACCCCGAAAGCCGCGCAGGAATCGGATACCGGCGCGCCGGACAAAGGCTGTTACCAGGCCGACTGGCAAGCAGAAACCAACCCGGTGCTCAACAAGCGTTCCGGGCCGGATGGCCTGGATAAATACGAGACACGGACCCCGGCCAAGGAACATGGTTGCCCTTGACCGGTCTGACTCACTGATACCCAGCGCAGTTGGCGTGTGCCGACTGCCGAGGAAAATGGATGAAAGGCTTGATAGCCGTGGGGTCGCTGGCAGTACTTGCCGGTTGCGCCACTATGAACCCGTTCGCGTCGTCGCCTGTTGCGTCCGATAATTGGACGAACTGGGTTTGCGATAGCCAGGCCCCCGTGCACTGGCGCTACACCGACGCCACGCACAACGCCGTGGATGTGCGGCTCAGCGACGACCAGGTTCATCGCTTGAAGCTTGATCCGGCAGGCAGTGGTTCGCTGTACAGCGACGACCAGTTGGCGTTTCACGTAAAAGGTGAGGAAGGCCTGGTGTATTGGGTCGCCACCAACGATTTGATCGGCCGCGGCTGTAAAGCCAAGTAACACCGCTGATCACAGAGCTTTTGTGGCGAGGGAGCTTGCTCCCGCTGGAGCGCGAAGCGGTCACAAAGCCAGTCGACTCAGCGATCCAGAAGGACCGAGTCAATTGGTTTACGACTGCTTCGCAGCCGAGCGCGAGCAAGCTCGGTCGCCACAGGGTTCTTCGTAACACACAGGATTTATGTTGTACCGGATTCGCAGGCCGGCCTTACCCCCGATCTGCATTAACTTGAATAGCAGCCGCCGCTACGGCAGGCTTGCACGATTAACGACCCTCAACCGGGAGAGACACACACCATGGCACTTATCAGCATGCGCCAGATGCTGGACCACGCAGCCGAGTTCGGCTACGGCGTTCCAGCCTTCAACGTCAACAACCTTGAGCAGATGCGCGCCATCATGGAAGCCGCTGACAAGACTGACTCCCCGGTGATCGTCCAGGCTTCGGCCGGCGCCCGTAAATACGCTGGCGCGCCATTCCTGCGTCACCTGATTCTGGCGGCGATCGAAGAATTCCCGCACATCCCGGTGTGCATGCACCAGGACCACGGCACCAGCCCTGACGTCTGCCAGCGCTCGATCCAGCTGGGTTTCAGCTCGGTGATGATGGACGGCTCCCTCGGCGAAGACGGCAAGACGCCGACCGACTACGACTACAACGTCCGTGTCACCCAACAAACCGTAGCCATGGCTCACGCCTGTGGCGTATCGGTAGAAGGCGAGCTGGGCTGCCTGGGTTCGCTGGAAACCGGCATGGCCGGTGAAGAAGACGGTATCGGCGCAGAAGGCGTGCTCGATCACAGCCAAATGCTCACAGACCCGGAAGAAGCCGCTGACTTCGTCAAGCGCACCCAGGTCGACGCCCTGGCCATCGCCATCGGCACCAGCCACGGCGCCTACAAGTTCACCAAGCCACCCACCGGCGACGTGCTGGCCATCGACCGCATCAAGGAAATCCACAAGCGCATCCCGAACACCCACCTGGTGATGCACGGTTCTTCTTCGGTTCCGCAAGAGTGGCTGGCGATCATCAACCAGTACGGCGGCGACATCAAAGAAACCTACGGCGTACCGGTTGAAGAAATCGTCGAAGGCATCAAGCACGGCGTGCGCAAGGTCAACATCGACACCGACCTGCGCCTGGCGTCCACCGGCGCGATGCGTCGCCTGATGGCCACCAACCCGAGCGAATTCGACCCACGTAAATTCTTCGGTGCGACCGTTACAGCCATGCGCGACGTGTGCATCGCACGTTATGAAGCGTTCGGGACTGCAGGTAATGCTTCGAAGATCAAGCCGATCTCGTTGGAAGCGATGTTCCAGCGTTATTTGAAGGGTGAGTTGAACGCCAAGGTTAACTAAGTTTGAGCGTTTAGTTGCACTCATAAAAAACCCGCCGAGAGGCGGGTTTTTTGTTGGGTGGAACTGACAGGGGCGGGACAGGATTTTCCTATTTGTCGGCGATTACTGAATCAGACTTCCAGTCTTTATAAAAGAGTCGACGTAGTGTAAAGATGGCTCCAAAACATGCAGGAATTATCTCGTTTAGAGTCGAGGGAACGTAAAAAAAGTAGATGCCCATTAGTCGGTTTCTCGTCAGCCCCGTCGTGCCCAATCAACCGTTTTTTCCTTTCTCTGAGTAAGCGACGTTCAAATTTCTTAGCTGGAACCACTCGGAGAAGGTTTGTCCGTTGTCACTGCTTGTGCGTAGCGAAAAATCATGTTGCCCACCTGGTAGTCCTGAGGCTGTCAAAACAAAATCACCGTTTCTAGTAAAAGCCCTTGCGTATTCGCCTCCCGCATCCGTCTGGTGTAGGTATATAGTTTTTTGTGCTTCGGTAGTTCCTGTAAAGGTGAATACCCCATCAGAGAAATTGCCTGTGTAGGCCATGTCTAAAGTGATGCTCATTATTTTGTTCTCTCTGCGATTTTTGATTTTTAGGGCGCATGATAATTTTCGGCCTGGACCTGATTTTTGCGTTTCGTAGTGCAGGTTAGATGTTGATTTTCGCAAGGTCACCTGTGAAATTTGACAGGTTTTAATATCATTTCGCGATAGACAGAGAGAGGGCGCTGGAAATAGTGAAATAGGGATGCCCATTGGCTGGCTTCAAGTCACGCTGATGGATGCCCCCAAGCGTTCAGGACTGCCGGTAATGCTTCGAAGATCAAACCAGATCTCTCTGGAAGCGATGTTCCATCGTTATTTGAAGGGTGGGTTGAGCACCAAGGCTAACTAAGTCTGAGCGTTTGATTGCGCTAACGAAAAACCCGCCGAGAGGCGGGTTTTTTGTTGGGTGGTAGCGATGGCGTAAGCAGGCTTTTCCCGTTGTTTACGTTTACTGAATAAGTTTCCAGTTTTTGTAAAAGAATCGGCGCAAGGCAAACGCAACTCCCGCAAACGAAGCGACGATGCCGTTCAGGATAAAAGAGGCCCAGGATGGGCGCAGTATGTCGAGGAACAGGCAGTAGCGCTTGGCGTCATTCTTGTTGAAGGAGGCGTGTAACAGCGTGTCATCAAAGATGAACAGCGGATCGTCGTGCCAGTAGTGTTTTTGCTTCCTGACCTGAATGTATACACCGTCATGATGGGCTGCCGGCATGATGTTGTAGAGCACGCGGTACATCATGCGCAAAGGCCCGAAGTGAAAGGACGTCGACTGGTTTTCATTGAAAACAGATACGCCGATGGTCTTTATATAAGGCAGTTTCTTCTGAAGTGCGGGGATGTTGAGTTCGGTATCGATCTTGCGGCCATACCATTGGAAGAACAGCATGCCACGCTTTTTCTGGGCCATGCGCGCATCGAGGAATGCAATGATTTCTTCCTTGTGAGCCATCGCGGTTTCAATCACGTAGTTGATGTCTTGCTGATGGCTTTCGGGAAGCTCGCGTAACTTGTAAACGTAACGGCTTGGCTTGCTCAGCAGGTCGAAAAAAGTATTCAGAGGCGCAAGCAACCACGTATTGCGGCCGCCACCTATAAAATACTTTTTGATGATGTCTTTGTCGAAGATGCCATTGCGCAGGAAGTCATAGAGGCCGCAAATACAAAGCACAGCAAGAAACCAAAGGGTGGCCACCGGGAAACTATAAATAATGGCGGCAATACCAAAAATGGTGACTGCCGAGACTGCTTTCTTGCGGATGACTCGAGTGTTCATGGAACTCAGTTCCCCTGAGGCGGTGCGGGTATTTGGATGTGAAAAATACCTATAGGACAGACATTATATTCGCCATCATAAGGATTCATTCTGTAATAAATGTTTCTTGTTTGTAAAGATTTCTCAGATGTAAAGGGGCGATTTTTTTTGGCATCAGTCAGAAAAGCACAGTGAGGCGGATTTTTTGAGTTGAAAGGGCGCCGACTCTTTCAGTCGGCCCCCCATTTTTGTTCGTATAAGCCTAAGTCTCAGCGATTCGCTGGCTCGTCAAACCCTCGCTGCTCAATCACCCCGAACACATCGGTAATGTCCTGAACCATCAAGCGCGCCACGTTGGTGACGGTGTTGATGTCGCGTTCGGCGTAGTCGGGCAGGCTGGTGCAGGCCATGAGGGTAAGGTAGCTGAGGACTGCGTGCAGGCGTTCGCTGACGCAGGCGTGGAGTTCGCGTAGCGGGGCGTGGCTGTCGATGAGCAGGACGGGGTAGTCGGTGGCGATTTGGGTGAAGGGGGTGAAGCGGCGGGGCGGGGTTTGCGTAGTCATTGGGTGCAACCTCTTATTTAAAGAAAGATTGCCACCGTTCGCTGCGAAACAAATTGGGTGGCAGCTGTACGCGGGTTCGCAGACCGAGCAACAAGAGAACCCGGCAGACCCGAAGATCTCCCACATACAGCCGCCATAAATCACCATGCTGGCGAGAGGTTGCCAGCATAACTTTTTGGGACGGATGTAGCTCATGTTGTTAGGGGCTGCGAAACCCTGCCGCTGACCGAAGCCAACTGACGGGATGGACTGTAAGCGCCGATTTTGGTGGTAGCAACTGGGGTGTAGGACGGTGCGGCGACCGTTGTGGCGAGGGAGCTTGCTCCCGCTCGGCGGCGTAGCCGTCGTAAACCGAGCGGTGTGGTGTGTCTGAGGAAATGAGATGGCAGGGTTTGGGGCTGCTTCGCAACCCAGCGGGAGCAAGCTCCCTCGCCACAGTGGGAGCAATCCTACGGGATTTGCGGACGGTCAAATCGTTCCCATGCCCGTAGCAGCTGTCGAGCCTGCGAGGCTGCGTTCGGCTGCGGAGCAGTCGTAAAGCCTGACACCGAGTTTTTTCAGGCAAACCGCATTTGCCGGATTACGACCGCTTTGCGGCCGAACGCAGCCTCGCAGGCTCGACAGCTGCTACGGGGATCGAGTCGTCCTCAAGGGGTGAGATCAAGCCGTCAGCTCGGGTTGTGATCAATATTCAGCTTGCTGAACGTCACTTTCCCACCCTCGCTGGTGTATCCGGTGTTGTCCTGCACATACACCCCGGCCTTGAAGTACAGCGGCTTGTCGCGCCAAGTGGCGCTGATCTGGGTGTCCCAAGAGTAGCCCGCGGCGCTGATACCCAGGGCCCCGCCGGGGCTGAGGTGGATCAGGTAGGAGAAGCTCTGGTCCAGCTTCACCCTCGTGGCGATAGTGATCACCCGACCAACATCGTCGTCCGGGTGCATGCGTACCTTGGCGACGATGTTGCCAGTCGCGGTGCTGGTTTTGTACTGGTACTCGACTTTCACCAAAGGTTTTTGGCTGTTGTAGGCGTGGATCTGGCCGATGACGATCTTGCCCGAACTCGGCACCTGGTTCACCGCGAGGGTCGCATGCAGCAAGTTGTCAGCGTCGGGGTAGAGCCAGTTGCGCAAAGTGCCGTTGCTGTAGGTTTCGCGAAGCTCGGTGCGTGGGTAAATCGCGTTTTCCGTGCGAGAGCCGGTCACCGGTGCCCAGAAGAACAACGTGCCGGTGTCGGAGTGGAAGTATTGATCCTTGAAACCGTCCACCAGTTTGGCGGTATCTACGGTGTACGGTGGGCTGCCGACAGGAACACTGAGGTTCCAGGTTGCGAGATCGATCATGGTCAAAGCATCCGCGAATTCTAGCTGAACGAACGTGCCAGAAGCTCTAGTCCGCACGTTAGAGGGCAGTCTTTATAAGCGTAGAACAGGTGTTTGTTAATGCCCGTCTGGCGGATAACTGGCGTCAACGTTCTGTCGAATTACCGCTTTTCCCAGTATTGCTGGCTTCGGAACTGACCGTTAGTCGGAGTCTGAGGCTTTGCCATCGGTGATGGCGTGATGATGCCTACTGCTTTGGCAGATCCCGGTCTAGAGTGGAGTTGTCCGGTTTTTTTCGACGGTACCGGCCTGACGTCACCAAAAGAGAAGCAGCATGGAATGCGCGCAACCCAAGCCAGTTGAAGGCAGCTCAGTTCTTCTAATCGTGGATGATTATCCTGAAAACCTGATCAGCATGCGTGCGTTGTTACAGCGCCAGGACTGGCAGGTGATGACCGCGGCTTCCGGCTTTGAAGCCTTGAGCCTGTTACTCGAACATGAAATCGACCTGGTGCTGCTCGATGTGCAGATGCCAGAGATGGACGGTTTTGAAGTGGCACGTTTGATGCGCGGTAGCCAGCGTACCCGTTTGACCCCGATCATTTTCCTGACCGCCAACGAACAGTCCCAGGATGCTGTGATCAAGGGCTATGCCAGTGGCGCAGTGGATTACCTGTTCAAACCGTTTGACCCGCAAATCCTCAAACCGAAAGTCCAGGCCCTGCTTGAACACCAGCGCAATCGCCGCGCCTTGCAGCGCTTGAGCCAGGATCTGGAAGCCGCGCGCGCCTTCAATGCCTCGGTGCTGGATAACGCCGCCGAAGGGATTCTGGTGGTGGGTGATGACGGCCTGATCCGCTTCGCCAACCCGGCCATGTCCCGCCTGCTCAATGCGACGGTCACCGAATTGCAAGGCGCGGAGTTCGTGGATTTCCTGCAAAAGCCGCACGTGCCGGTGTGGGCTGAATCTGACATTTATGCCGGTTATCAACGGGGTGAGACCTGGCGCGTGCACGATGCAATCCTGCGCACCGCGCCGGGTCAGCAAGTGCCGGTGGCGCTGTCCTGCGCGCCATTGCCGTCCGAACAGCGGGCGATGGTGGTGACCGTGCTCGACATGTCGGTGGTGCGCCATCTGCATCAACAGCTGGAGTTCCAGGCCGTCACAGACCCGCTGACCGGGCTGCTCAATCGCCGTGGCTTCTACCAGACTGCGGAAAACCTGCTATTGCGCGGTGAGCGTTCCGACAGCGCGTGGGTGTTGTTGTACCTGGACCTGGATGGCTTCAAACGGGTCAACGATTCCCTGGGCCACGATGCCGGTGACCGGGTGCTGCGTTGGGTGTCCGAGCAGTTGAAAGCCTGTCTTCGGCCATTCGATATTCTGGCGCGCATGGGCGGTGATGAGTTCACGGCGTTGCTCGATCTGGAGTTTCCCGAGCAAGCGGCGAAGATTGCCGAGAAGCTCATCGAGCGAATCTCGATCTGTCAGCAAATTGAAGGACTGGATGTGGTGCTCGGCGCGAGCATCGGCATTGCAACCTATCCCGATTGCGGTTCTAACCTTGACGGCTTGCTGCGCGCCTCAGACATCGCGATGTACGAGGCCAAGCGTGCCGGGCGCCAGCAATATCGCTTCTACGACCATGAAATGAACGGTCGCGCGCGCTCGCGGCTGATGCTCGAAGAAAGCGTGCGCACAGCCATCGAAAATCAGGATTTCAACCTGGTGTATCAACCCCAGGTGGCGATTGCCGACGGTCGTGTACGCGGGTTTGAAGCGTTGCTGCGCTGGCAGCACCCGAGTGTCGGCGATGTCCCGCCGGGGTTGTTTTTGCCACTGCTGGAAGAGGCGCGGCTGATCAGTCGTCTCGGCAGCTGGATTTACCATCGCGGCGCCAAGCAGCGTAAAGCCTGGGAAACCCTGTTTGCCAAGGATCTGGTACTTGCTGTGAGTTTGAGCAGCACCCAGTTCGGCATGCCGAACCTGGTCACCGAGTTGCGTCAGGTGCTGGAGCGTCATGAGCTGCAGCCGTGTCAGCTGGAAGTTGAAATCACCGAAGATGCGTTGATACAAAATGTTGATGAGTCACGTAAACAGCTGCGTCTGTTGCGCCACCTCGGGGTGCGCGTGGCACTGGATGACTTTGGTTCGGGGCCGTGCTCGTTGGCGCATTTACGCGATCTGCAGTTGGACACACTCAAGCTCGACCGGCACCTGATTGCCCGGATACCCGATTCGCCTCGGGATGCAGCGCTGGTGCGCAGTGTCATAGAGTTGTGCGGGGAATTCGGTATGTTGGTGATCGCCGAAGGCGTGGAGACCGTTGCACAGTATCGATGGCTTGAGGCCAACGGTTGCCAGTATGTGCAAGGGTTCCTGGTGGCCAGGCCGCTGATGGCCGAGGATGCCGGTGGCTTTGCGCAGCCGTTTGACTGGAGCGCGCTGACCGCCTGAATTCGCTACACTGGCGGTCTTTCGTCACTCTGTTGTTGACCCATGACCGCGCTGAAGTACCTCCAGGCTTATCCCGCTGCCTTGCAAGACCAAGTGCGCCAGTTGATCGATCAGGATCGACTGGGCGACTACCTGAGCCAGCGTTACCCGGACAAGCACGCGGTGCAGAGTGACAAGGCGCTGTACAGCTACGCGCTGGAGTTGAAACAGGAATACCTGCGCAATGCGCCGGCCATCGACAAAGTGCTGTTCGACAACCGTCTCGACCTGACCCACCGTGCCCTCGGCCTGCACACGGCGATCTCGCGCGTGCAGGGCGGCAAGCTCAAGGCCAAGAAAGAAATTCGTATCGCCTCGTTATTCAAGGACGCCGCGCCGCAGTTTCTGAAAATGATCGTGGTGCATGAACTCGCGCACTTCAAGGAGTCCGATCACAACAAGGCTTTCTACAAGCTGTGCGAGCATATGCTGCCGGGCTATCACCAGTTGGAGTTCGACTTGCGGGTGTACCTGACGTGGCGGGATATGCAGTAAACATTGGAATCGGGAGTGTGGGAATGGACGTCAGCAAGACCAAAAGCAGCTTCTACCGCCGTTTGTACGTGGCGTACCTGATCGACAGTGGTCTGGCCAGCAACGTCCCGGCACTCACCGAGGTCACCGGCATGCCGCGGCGTACAGCCCAGGACACCATTGCCGCGTTGGCCGATCTGGATATCGTGTGCGAGTTCGAGCAGGAAGAGGGCGGGCGCAATCATGCCGGGCGTTATCGGATCCTGAGCTGGGGGGCGATTGATCCGAGCTGGATCGAGCGCAATCTTCAGCAGATCAAAGCGGTGCTGGAATATCCCTGACGGAGATGTTCGCTTTAGATCGCCCCCTCTCCCCAGAGGGGAGAGGGCTGGGGTGAGGGGTGGATTCCGAGTCCGACACAAGACTCAAGGACGGCGCATCCCGATATGCGGAATGTCATCCTCCAGGTATTCCTCACCCACCACGACAAACCCGTACCTCCCGTAATACCCCTGCAAATGTGCCTGGGCCGACAGATAGATCGGCACTTCAGGCCAGTATTTCTCAGCCTGCTTGAGCCCCTGCGCCATCAACTCATGACCCAGGCCCTGGCCCCGCGCCTGAGGGGCAATCACCACACGGCCGATGACCACGTCGCCGCCCTGTGAGATCGGGTCGAGCAAACGCAGGTAGGCCACCAGCTGATCGCCGTCCCAGGCCATCAAGTGGCAGGTGTCACCGTCCAGGTCCAGCCCATCGACTTCCTGATAGGCGCATTTCTGCTCAACGACGAACACTTGCGTGCGCAACTGCAGAATGGCGTACAACTGCTCTTTGCCCAGATCGCTGTGGTGTTTGCAGACCCAATCAATTGTCATCTTCACATTCCTTGAACAACGTCGCTCCGATACTAAGCGTCCCGCAGCGGGATGTCTTGTGGCAAAAAAACTGTGATAAGGGCCAAAATGCCATCATTCATTTCTCGCGACGTTGTCTTCTTTGTGTAATCTGATTTTTAGCGGTTTGTTGTGGCTTCAATGAACTACTGTTAGGGCCTGGGTTGTGGCTGCTATTGGGCACACAGGCCTTCGAGTTTTGGCTAAAAACACGCTGGGCTGCCCGCCCGCTAAGGATTTTTTAGCATGCCGCGATTGCATCGAGCTGTTGCTTTGATTGGATTGCTGTTGCTGAGCCAGGCCGCCACAGCAGAAAAACTGCGACTGGTGGCCGATGCCTGGCCCCCCTTTACCGATGCCACGCTGGTCAATGGCGGGGTGGCAACCGATATTGTCAGTACTGCGCTGGCGCGGGCGGGTTATGCCAGTGATTTCGAGCAGGTGCCTTGGGCCAGGGCTTTGCTGGGTGTGGGCGAAGGGCGTTACGACGTGCTGGTCAATGCCTGGTTCAACGAGGAGCGCACCCATATCGGGCAGTTTTCCAGTGAGTACCTGCTCAACCGGATACGTTTCCTCAAGCGTAAAGACACGCCGATCGAATACAACAACTTGCAGCAGCTGCACACCTATCCGGTTGCCGTGGTACGCGGCTACGCCTATTCACCCGCGTTTGACGGTGACGCCGCCTTGCAGAAAGTGCAGGTGCACAACTTCCCCATGGCGGTGCGCATGCTCGCCGCTGACCGGGTGAAGCTGACCCTGGAAGACGAATACGTTGCCCGCTATTACCTGGCGCGCGAATCCTCCAAAGTGCGCAATGCCGTGGAGTTCCTGCCCAATCCTCTGAGTGAAAACAGCCTGCATATTCTGGTCAGCCTGAAGAACCCCGACCATGAACAGATTGTTGCCGGATTCGACCGCGAGATTGCAGCGATGAAGGAGGATGGCAGCTATGAGCGATTGCTCAGGCAGCATGGGATGTAATGTCTCGGAAAGTCACGGTGACTGTGCGGGCCTCTTCGCGAGCAAGCCCGCTCCCACAGTAGATCTGTGTCGGCTGTAGATCTCTCGTACACAACAAATCCCCTGTGGGAGCGGGCTTGCTCGCGAATGCGTCAGCCCGGTCACCACAGATTTCAATCCTCGCTCGTATCCTTGATCAAATGTGCCGCCAGCGTGCGCAACGGTCCTAGTTGCCGGCAGATCAACCCCAGTTGGGTTTGCACCAGACGCTGACCTTCGTCGATCTCGTCAGGCATTTGTTCAAGTCCGGCGGCCAGGGCTTCTTCTTCGTCGCTCTGAATCGCAATCGGCGATTTGCTCGCCAGCCCTTGGGCGATTTCGTCGATGCTGGTCGCCAGACTGACGCCGGCACCGTTGATCAACTGTTCCCGAATATCAGCAGGTAGCTGGATTTCACGGTGTGCGCCGAGGCCCGAGAGGTAGCTGAGCAAGGTGTGGGAAAGCACCAGGAAACGGAAGCCGACGTCGGCTTCCTTACGGAAATGCCCCGGCTCCATGAGCATGTTGGCCAAGGTGGTCGACAGCGCCGCATCGGCGTTGTGGGCATTGCGTCGAGCCAGCCGATAGGCCAGGTCATCACGTTTGCCGACAGCGTATTGCTGCATGATCTGGCGCAGGTAAATGCTGTTGCAGGTGAGGGTGTTGGCCAGCACTTTGTTCAGCCTGCGGCCCTGCCAGTCCGGCAGGAACAGCAGCACCGCGAGCCCCGCGATCAGACCGCCGAGCAAAGTGTCGAGCAGCCTTGGCAGGAACAGCCCGTAGCCGTCGCCGACCTGATTGAAGCAAAACAGCACCATCAAGGTGATTGCCGCAGTCGCCAGCGTGTAGCGGGTGGTGCGGTTGATAAAGAACACCACGCCGGCGGCAATCGCGAAACTCGACTGCACCAGTGGATTGGGGAACAGATCGAACAACGCCCAGGCCAGGGTCAGGCCGATCGCGGTGCCGAGGATCCGCTGACCGAGTTTGCGCCGGGTGGCGCCGTAGTTCGGTTGGCAGACAAACAGTGTGGTGAGGATGATCCAGTAGCCTTGCGACGGGTGGATCAAGTGCACCATGCCGTAGCCGACGGTCAGGGCCAGAGGCAAACGCAGGGCATGCCGAAACAGCAACGAAGTCGGCGTCAGCTGCGTGCGCAGGCGCGTCCAGACGTCCTTGAGGTTGCGCGGTGAACGGTCGAGCAGGCTGCTGTCGGTGGCATCGGCCAGGCTGTCGGGGTTGCTCGCGTCGCTGAGCAAGCGGTCAAGCGTGCTGAGGTTGGCTGCCAGTGCACGCAATGAGCGCAGCAAACCGCGCCAGGCCGGGTTGCTCTGGATGCGCAAGTGTTCGAGGGAGGCGTGCAGGTCGCTCAGGGCTTCGGCAAAGCTGTCGTCATAGACGAACGGCTGGCGCATCTGGATCGACTCGGCCAATGCCCGGCAGGCTTTGCCTTGCTGGCGCAGCAGGCGTTGGCAGCGGAAGAGCACGTCGCTGTGGAAAAAGGCTTCAGCCAGGGCGTTGTATGGATAGTGTGAAGAGCTGGCGCGTTCGTGGATGTCCTGGGCGAGGAAATACAGTTTCAGGTAGCGACTGACTTTCGACCCCGGCCGACCGTTGCCGACCCGGTGCAGGATGATTTCCTTGGCGGCGTTGAGCGCCGCGACCACGCGACCATTCTGCTGCGCCAGTTCCAGCCTGCGGGCTTCGACGTCCATCTGGCGGATCGGCTCGAACAGCGATGATTTGAGCTTCAGGTAAAACCCCAGCTCGCGAAACAACCGCGCCAGGCTCTGTTGCACCGGCTGGTTGGAAAACAGCGCCTGCCACAGCACCGAGAGCAAGCCATACCAGGCGGCACCGGCCACCAGCAACACCGGTTCATGCCAGAAATCGGTGACCGCGCCGCCGCGCTGGTCGACACCGATCATGGTGTACACCGACAGAATCAACGTCGCCGAGGCAATCGCGCCATAGCGTTCGCCCAAGGCGCCGAGCATGGTCAGGCCGAAACTGGCCAATGCCAGGGCGACCACGAAGATGTATGGGTAGGGGAATAGCAGTTCGACCGAGAACGCGGCAACGCTGAAGCACACCAGCGTCACCGCCAATGCATTCAGACGGCCCTGCCAGCTGTCGTCGGTTTCGGCCAGGGCGCTGGCGATAATCCCCAGGAAGAGCGGGATCAGCAGGCCCATTTCATTTTGATACCAACACAGCGCCATGGTGCCGGTCAGGGCGATGAACACCCGCACGCTGTAGCTGAATTTATCCAGCGCCCAAAGGCGACGCAGAGTCTGACGAAACGAGGTTGATGACATGAAGTGCGGAGGCCTTCCGGGGCAATGCAGCTAAATTGAGCCAGTAATGACGACGACGCAATGGCGCCGATCACATCTGACAGCAAAAACTGTTCCTTCCTTGTGTGACTGCAATCTGCAAATCACCATAGATTCAATGTGGGAGCGGGCTTGCTCGCGAAGAGGGAGTGTCAGTTGGCATCAAGTTGCCTGACACACCGCTTTCGCGAGCAAGCCCGCTCCCACTTTTATTTTGTGTGCACCCTTTAGTCAGACGTACTGCGCCGCTGCGTAACCCGAGGCCCAGGCCCATTGGAAGTTGAAGCCGCCCAGGTGCCCGGTGACGTCCAGCACTTCACCGATGAAGTACAGGCCGGGGCTTTTCAGCGATTCCATGGTTTTGGACGAGACTTCGTGGGTGTCGACGCCGCCGAGCGTGACTTCGGCCGTGCGATAGCCTTCGGTCCCGGCCGGGACCAGTGTCCAGCTCGCCAGTTTGGCAGCGATATCGGCCAGCTCGGCGTGGGTGTACTGCTTCATCGGCTTGGAGACGAACCAGTTGTCGGCCAGCAGGTTGGCCATCTTCTTGGTGAAGATTTCGCCGAGCAGGGTTTTCAGTTCGCTGTTCGGACGCTCGGCTTGCTGCTGTTGCAGCCAGCTCGGCACGTCGTGGTCGGGCATCAGATTGATTTCGACGGCGTCGCCGGATTGCCAGAACGAGGAAATCTGCAAAATCGCCGGGCCGCTGAGGCCGCGGTGGGTGAACAGGATATTCTCGCGAAAGCTCTGATCGTTGCAGCTCACCAGACAATCCACCGACGTACCGGAGAGCTCGGTGCACAGCTCTTTGAGTTGGTCGGTGATGGTGAACGGCACCAGGCCGGCGCGGGTGGGCAGCAACTGGTGGCCGAACTGCTTGGCCACTTGATAGCCGAAACCGGTGGCGCCCAGGGTTGGAATCGACAGGCCGCCGGTGGCGATCACCAGCGATTCGCAGGTCAACTGGCCCAACGTGGTTTCCAGCAGGTAGCCGCTGTCGAGTTTTTCGATCTGCTGGATCGAGGTGTCGAGATGCAGGCTGACGCCGACCTGATCGCACTCGTCGAGGAGCATGCCGAGGATGTCGCTGGATTTGTTATCGCAGAATAGCTGGCCGAGCTTTTTCTCGTGGTACGGCACGCCGTGCTTGGCCACCATCCCGATGAAATCCCACTGGGTATAGCGCGCCAGTGCGGATTTACAGAAGTGAGCGTTTTGCGAGAGGAAATTGCTCGGCTCGGTGTACATGTTGGTGAAATTGCAGCGGCCACCACCGGACATGAGGATTTTCTTGCCGGCCTTGTTTGCGTGGTCGAGCAACATCACCTTGCGCCCGCGCCCGGCGGCGGTCAGTGCACACATCAACCCAGCGGCGCCAGCGCCAATGATCACGACTTCGGTAGAGCGCAAAACGGTGTCCTCACACAGATTTTAAATTCACCAGTGGACCAATGTGGGAGCGGGCTTGCTCGCGAAAGCGGTATGTCAGGCAATTTTATGCCAACTGACACTCCCTCTTCGCGAGCAAGCCCGCTCCCACATTTGATCTCTGTCAGCCAGACGATCTTTTACAAAATCCGTACGCGCAGCGAGCGGCCTTTGATCTTGCCGTCGCTCAAGCGCTGCACGGCTTGCTTGGCGATGCTGCGCTCCACGGCGACATAGGCCTGGTAGTCGAAGATCGCGATTTTGCCGACCTGGGCGCCTGGAACACCGGCATCGCCGGTCAGTGCGCCAAGGATGTCGCCCGGGCGAACCTTGTCTTTACGGCCGGCACCGATGCACAGGGTGCTCATGGCCGGCAGCAGCGGGGCGCCGCCCTGGGAGGTCAGGCTGTCCAGTTGATCCCAGCTCAGCGGCGACTTTTGCAGTTGCTCGATGGCTTGGGCGCGATGCGCTTCGGACGGCGCGACCAGGCTGATGGCGATGCCTTTCTCACCGGCACGACCGGTACGGCCAACGCGGTGGATGTGGATTTCCGAGTCGCGGGCCAGTTCGACGTTGACCACCATGTCCAGCGCATCGATGTCCAGACCACGGGCGGCGACGTCGGTGGCGACCAGTACCGAAGTACTGCGGTTGGCGAACATTGCCAGCACCTGGTCGCGATCACGCTGTTCCAGGTCACCGTGCAGGCCAACGGCCGAGATGCCTTTGGCCGTCAGGTGATCGACGGTTTCCTGCACTTGCTGCTTGGTGAAGCAGAAAGCGACGGTGGACTGCGGGCGGTAATGGGCGAGGACCTTGACCACTGCGTCCATGCGTTCTTCCGGCGAAATCTCGAAGAAACGCTGTTCGATCTGGGTGTCGTCGTGGAACGCCTCGGCCTTCACTTGCTGCGGGTTACGCATGAACTTCGACGCCAGCTGCTTGATGCCTACCGGATACGTGGCGGAGAACAGCAGGGTCTGGCGACGCTCAGGGCACTGGGCGATGATTTCTTCGATGGAATCGTAGAACCCCATGTCGAGCATGCGGTCGGCTTCGTCGAGGATCAGCGTGTTCAGGCCGTGGAGCACCAGCGAACCCTTGCGCAGGTGTTGCTGGATGCGGCCCGGAGTGCCGACGATGATGTGCGCGCCGTGCTCCAGCGAGCCGATCTGCGGACCGAACGACACGCCGCCACACAGGGTCAGCACCTTGATGTTGTCTTCGGCGCGGGCCAGTCGGCGGATTTCCTTGGCAACCTGGTCAGCCAGCTCTCGAGTCGGGCAGATCACCAGTGCCTGGCAGCCGAAGAAGCGCGGATTGATCGGGTTCAGCAGGCCGATACCGAAGGCGGCGGTTTTGCCGCTGCCGGTCTTGGCCTGGGCGATCAGGTCCATCCCCTTGAGGATCACCGGCAAGCTTTGCGCCTGGATCGGCGTCATCTGGGCATAACCGAGGGAGTCGAGGTTAGCCAGCATGGCGGCGGACAGCGGCAAAGTATTAAAAGCGGTGGCGATGGTGGTCACGGGACTGGCCTGCAAAACAAAATGTCGCGCAGTGTACCAGTCCCGCGCGCTCCACCTGCAAATTCTGGACGAATAGCCGTAGCAAATCGTCGTAGCAGCTGCCGAGGCACGAGGCTGCGTTGGGCTGCGAAGTAGCCCCCGAGGGCGGTCCTGCGGACACGCAACGCAGCCTCGTGCCTCGGCAGCTGCTACGAGTTAGTGCTCGATATCGTGCTCGCGGCTGACCATCCGTCGGCCATCCTTTGGGGACAGCTGGGAAAAGATCGTTGCGGCCAGCATTGCCATGATGCCGATGGTGACGAAGGTTAGTTGGAAGGCGCCCAGCACCGTGTTCACGCCATCGTTGCCGACCTCCGCCGTGAAACCACCCAGCAGGGCGCCGGCGCAAGCGACGCCGAGGCTCAGCGACAACTGTGCGACCACCGACAGCAGGCTGTTGCCGCTGCTGGCGCTGGCGTCGTCGAGGTCGATCAGGGTCACGGTATTCATTGCCGTGAACTGCAAGGAGTTGATCGCCCCGAGTATCGCCAGCAGCACCAGCAGCAACCAATAAGGCGTCTGCTCGCTGACCAGGCCCATGCTCGCCAGCATGATTCCCAGCGCCAGGGTGTTGCTGGTCAGCACGATGCGATAACCCAGGCGCTCGATCAGCGGTCGCGCGATCGACTTGGCGAACATTGCCGCGGCGGCCAGCGGCAACATGCTCATCCCGGCCAGGGACGGCGAGTAGCCCAAGGCGACCTGTAGCAGCAATGGCACCAGAAACGGCAGGGCGCCGCTGCCAAGCCGGGCGAACAGGTTGCCGAGAATGCCCACGGCAAAAGTCCGGGTCTTGAACAGCGCCGGTGCGAACAACGGATTGTCGATATGCCCGGCCCGCAGCCAATACGCCGCCAGGCACGCCATGCCACCAAACAGCAGCAACATCACCCGCAAATGCGGAAGGTGCAGTTCGCCCAGGCCTTCCATGGCAATGGTGATCAGCACCATCGCCGCGCCGAACAGCAGGAAACCCAAGCCATCGAAGCGCGTGCGCTCAGAGCCGCGCAGATCCGGGATGAACTTCCAGACCGCGTAGCAGCCGATCAGCCCGACCGGCAGATTGATCAGGAAGATCCAGTGCCAGGTCAGGTATTGCACCATCCAGCCGCCCATGGTCGGACCGATCAACGGCCCGAGCAGGCCGGGAATGGTAATGAAGCCCATGATCCGCACCAGTTCCGAACGCGGGTAAGCACGCAGCACCACCAGTCGTCCCACCGGCAGCATCAATGCGCCGCCTAGCCCCTGAATCACTCGGGCGCCGACCAGCATGGTCAAGGTGCTGGAGAGCGCACAGAGTAAGGAACCAAGGCTGAACAAGAGGATCGCGCCGAAGAAGATTTTCTTGGTGCCGAAGCGGTCGGCGACCCAGCCCGACGCCGGAATCAGCAAGGCGACTGTGAGCATGTAGGCGATGATCACGCCCTGCATGCGCAGTGGGTCTTCTGCCAGGTCGAGGGCCATGGCGGGCAGGGCGGTGTTGAGGATGGTCCCGTCGAGGGACTGCATGAAAAACGCAATCGCCACCACCCAGGGGACCCAGCGGGCGGTGATTGCATCAAGAGCCGGATGGTTGGGCATGGGACCTCGTGTGAGAGTGAAATCAGGTAGTCCGTGGTGACTTCATCGCGGGCAAGCCTTGCTCCTACAAGTGCTACGTCGGTCGCAGGATTCGTGGCAACCCCGATCCTGTAGGAGCAAGGCTTGCCCGCGATTGCTTTACAGGGTCAATGTCAGGCGGCTGACCAGCGCTCCCGGCAACACCGCCGAAGCCGTGTTCCGCTGGCTGTAGGTGCTGGGCGACAGAATCAGCTCACGCTCACTCGTCAGTGCTTCCAGCTGCGAACCGAGCAGGCTGTAGGCGCTGTCATCGAAGCGCATGGTGCTGACCGGTGCCTGAATCTCGCCGTTTTCGACCCAGAAGGTCGCGAAGCGGGTCATGCCGGTCAAGCGTGCGGCCGGTTGGTCCGAGTAATTCAGGTACCACAGGTTGCTGATGTACAGGCCAGTGCCGAGCTGCTTGAGAATCTCGGCTTCCGGCAATACACCGGCGGCCATGTTCAAGGCACTTGGCGACTCCCCGCCACCGGCACCGTTGGCAGTCAGGCCATATTCGGCGGCACTGCGCGAGCCCACCAGCCGCTCGCCGGCCTTGCCCGCAACGATCAACCCGAGATCGCTGCGCGGGTAGCCTTCGCCGGAAAACGCCGGGCTCAGGGAACCGCTGACTTTTTCATCCAGCGAGAGCAATGGGCTGAACGCGCTATCACCCGCGTAGAGTTTTTGCAGCGGGCTGCTTTTGCTGGCAATCGACTGCGCGGAGAAACCACCCCAGCAGAGCATGCCGACGATCTCTTCCAAAGCGGCTGGCGCCAGATAGGCGCGGTATTGACCCGGCGCCAACGTGCGCAGTGGCCGCCCCAGGAACTCCAGTTGCTCGCGGGCCTGCTGGAAGCGTTTGGCGAAACCTTCGCTGTTCCAGTCGTGCCCGGCGTAGCTGGCTTTCACCGCCTGGCCGTTGGCGTGGAACAGGCTGAAGTCGAAATTGAAGCTGTTGGCCTGATGCCAGCCAAAGGCGCCGGACGAACTGGCGAAACCCCGGCTGATCGGCCCGGCGGCGTAGAAGCCAACCAGATCGAGCCCTTCGGCGGCGCGGGCGATTTCGGCAACCACCTGCTCGGTGTCCGGTAATGGGTGATCCTGAATGTTCTTGCTCTGCCAGCCGGTGTGGTTGAGCAGCAGATACGGATCCTGCGGTAACAGCGGCAGGGTCTCGCGCAGCTGTTGCAGACCTTCGGCCAGGCGCTGAAGGTCGACCTCGGAATCACCGGCGAGGGTGATGCTCAGGTCCGCGTGTCGACCGTCATTGATCAATTTGAAACCGACGCTGGCTTGCTGGACCTGGCCAGCCTGACGCACCTTGGCGTGGTTGAAGCGCACAAACGCCGACGATTCGGCGGCGTAGCTCAGGGTGAATTGCTCAGGCGCGCGCAGGGCGCTGCGCAACCAGGCCACCAGTCCTTTGAATTGCTCGACCTGACTCAACGTCGTACTCATCAGGCGTCTCCTCCAAACACATCAATGTTGCTGAACACGCAGGCCGGTGAGGCATGGCCGACGCGGATTACCTGGTTCGGTTCGCCTTTACCGCAGTTCGGCGTGCCCAGCACCTTGAAGGTGCCGATGTCGCCAACCGCACTGAGGTTGCGCCAGAACTGCGCAGAGATACCCCGGTAGTTCGGGTTCTTCACCACGCCTTTGAGTTCGCCGTTTTCAATCAACTGGCCCCACTCGCAGCCGAACTGGAATTTATTCCGCGCATCGTCAATTGACCATGAGCGGTTAGTCGACATCAGCACGCCGTGTTCAATGCCGCTGATCAGCTGTTCGAGTGACTGGTCGCCAGGCTCGATGTTGAGGTTGGCCATGCGGTCGATGGGCGGACGGTTCCAGCCGCAGGCGCGGCTGTTGGCGACGCCGTCGAGGCCCGCACGAAATTGCGACAGCGCACCACCCAGCGGACGGATCAGCAAGCCTTCGCGGATCAGGAACTGTTTGCTCGCCGTCGTGCCGTCGTCGTCATGGCCGTAGCTGGCGAGCTGCTCGGGAATGTCCGGGTCGAAGGTCACGTTGAGCAGTTTTGAGCCGTATTGCAGGCTGCCGAAATCGCTGGTGTTGACGAAACTGGTGCCGGCGTAATTGCGCTCGTCGCCGAGGATGCGGTCCAGTTCCAGCGGGTGGCCGATGGACTCGTGGATCTGCAGCATCATTTGGTCCGGCATCAGCAGCAGGTCGCGTTTGCCTTGCGGAGTGTTGGGTGCCAGCAGCAATTGCAGCGCCTGGTCGGCGACGTGCGGGCCGGCGCCAATCAGGCCGCAGCGGCTGATCACGTCCGCGCCACCTTGCTGGCCGAAGTTTTCGCGGCCCAGGCTGCGGGTCTGGCTGTCGTTACCGTCGTAGGCGGTGACATCCAGCCCAGGGTAGACGAAGCGTTGTGCCTGACGCAGTTCGGCGCCGGCGCTGTTGAGGTAGATCTGCTCGACATGGGTGATGCCGATGCTGACCTGCCAGTTCACCAGTCGCTCGTCCTTGGGCACGGCGGCGGATTCGGCGCCGAGCAGTTGGTAGCAATCGCTGAGGGACGGGAAGGGTTGTTCCAGATTCGGTGACAGGTAATCGGCGCGCTCGCTGGAAACCGTTTGCTGACGCAGGTCGAGCAGGGCGTGGGCGGCAATCGAGCGGGCCTGTCGTTCGGCGCGCTCGAGGGCGGCTTGCAGGCCGGATGGCGACAGGTCGTTGGTCGCGGCGTAGGCTTCGACGCCATTGACCCGTGCAGTCAGCATCGCCCCTTCATCGCGACTCAGGCTTGGAGGCTCGGCAACGTTTTTGCGTACCGACAGGTACTGACCCGACTCGCGTACATAGCGCAGCGAAAAAAATTCAGCGCCCGTGCGCAAGGCAGCGAAACGCTGCTTGAGCTGGGGGTGGAAATCGAACATGCGGGGACCTCCTTGTGAGTAGCGGCGACCTTGAGGGCCTCATCGCGGGCAAGCCTTGCTCCTACAGGTTCAGGGTTGAATCATCGATGTGAGATTAACCTCAAAACCGTAGGAGCAAGGCTTGCCCGCGATGCTTTTGGCGGTTAAACCGGGCAACCCTTGGCGCGCAGGATGGCGTCGAAACGATCCGGGTCCAGCGTTCCGGCTTCGATAGCCGCAAGCGTAGCCTTTTCGCGAGCCAGCAGGTCGTGGCAACGCACCAGCAGCTCTGGCAGTTCGCTGCGCGAGGCAGCTACCACGCCGTCACCGTCGCCAATCATCAGGTCACCGGGGGCAACCAGCATGCCGGCGCAGGAGATCGGTACGTTGATTTCGCCGCCACCGTCGGTGCTCGGGCCACGGTGTACGCCGCCGATGGCGTAGGCCGGCAGTTCACCGGTTTGCCACTCGTCGAGGTCACGCAGGGCGCCGTTGATCACCACGCCGACGATCCCGGCCTTGAGGGCCATGGCGCGCATGATGCCGCCGAACACGGCGCGGGTCAGGTCGGCGCTGCCGTCGATCACCAGCACATCGCCCGGGCGGGCCATCTGCATGGCTTTGAGGATCATCAGGTTGTCGCCGGGGCGCACGCGAACCGTCAGCGCACTGCCGAGCATCGGCGCATTGCCGTGGAAGGCTTTCAAACCCAGGCCACCGACGTTGCGACCCAGGCAGTCGCTGACGGCGGCGGCGGGGATCTTGCTGAATTCCTTCAGCCATTTCGGATCGAGGGGCTCTACGTTGGGATTGATCAGGTAGCCGGTGGGCCATTTGCTCGAAGACACGACATCAAACATGAGTAAGCCTCGTGGCCAGCCAGGTGGCGGCTTGTCGATGGGGGCGGGGGGGGTAAAACGTTTGCGCGGTGACTAGAGTAGGCCTGCGCGGGGGGTGGGATCAAGGGTGAAGCGGTGTGGGAAGGATTTACGGCGTGTGAGGCAGGAAGGAAGGCGTTGATTGGGCGGACGTCATCGGGACTGTCAGATATTTTGTGTGCGGGCCGGTAACGGCCTGCCGTCAGGCAGGCCGTGCTTTTACCAGGTCGGCCTG
>NZ_JBYSXY010000016.1:0-148410 GCF_058782685.1 Pseudomonas sp. FW306-02-D09B | reverse complement strand
ACGCAGGTTTCTTTTTGGTTGGCATACATGCACCTCTTACTCATGTTATGCCCGAACACAAAATTTCTGACACCCCCACGTCATCGCGGGCAAGCCTTGCTCCTACAGGATTGGGGGTGATCACCATTACGTGATCCAACCCCGTACCGTAGGAGCAAAGTTTGCTCGCGATGGCCGCGCTGCGGTGTAACGGCTTACTGCGCGGTAGGGCCCACTTCACGCAACGGCTTGCCACGCACCGGGGCGTCGCCCGCGACGTAGTACTTGGCCTTGCTGCGTGGCAGTGGCTGACGACCACGGATCTTGTCGGCGATTTTCTCGGCGATCATGATCGTTGGCGCGTTCAGGTTACCGGTGGTGATCAGCGGCATGATCGAGGCATCGACCACACGCAGACCCTGCATTCCGTGGACGCGACCCTGGCCATCGACCACGGCCATTTCGTCGGTGCCCATCTTGCACGAGCAGGACGGGTGGAACGCGGTTTCGGCGTGTTCACGGATGAACTTGTCGAGTTGCTCGTCGGTTTGCACTTCGATGCCCGGGCTCAGCTCGCGACCACGGAACGCGTCGAGTGCCGGCTGCTGCATGATTTCACGGGTCAGGCGGATGCCGTCACGGAATTCCTGCCAGTCTTGCTCGGTGGCCATGTAGTTGAACAGGATGCTCGGGTGCTGGCGCGGATCCTTGGATTTGACCTGGATGCGGCCACGGCTTGGCGAACGCATGGAGCCCATGTGCGCCTGGAAACCGTGCTCTTTCACGCCGTTGCTGCCGTTGTAGTTAATCGCCACCGGCAGGAAGTGGTACTGAATGTTCGGCCATTCGAAGTCCGGACGCGTACGGATAAAACCGCCAGCCTCGAACTGGTTGCTGGCGCCGATACCGGTGCCATTGAACAACCACTCGGCACCAATGGCCGGCTGGTTGTACCAGAGCAGCGACGGGTATAGCGAAACCGGCTGGGTGCACGCGTATTGCAGGTACAGCTCCAGGTGGTCCTGCAGGTTCTCGCCGACGCCTGGCAGATCGTGAACCACCGGAATGTCGAGGCTCTTGAGCAGCTTGGCCGGGCCGACGCCGGAGCGTTGGAGGATTTGCGGCGAAGCAATCGCGCCGCTGCACAGCAACACTTCTTTGCGTGCACGGGCTTCAACAGGTTCTTCGGCGCTGCCCACCAGGTAACGTACGCCGATCGCACGCTTGCCTTCGAACAGAATCTTGTCGGTCAGGGCGTGGGTGACGATGTTCAGGGTCGAACGCTTTTTGGCGATGTCCAGGTAGCCGCGCGCGGTGCTGGAGCGACGGCCTTTAGGCGTCACGGTACGGTCCATCGGACCGAAACCTTCCTGCTGGTAGCCGTTCAGGTCGCAGGTTTGCGGGTAACCGGCTTGTACGCCTGCTTCAACCATCGCGTGGAACAGCGGGTTGTTGCCGGCTTTAGGCGTGGTCACGCTGACCGGGCCTTCGCCACCGTGGTAGTCGTTCGGGCCGATGTCGCGGGTTTCCGCTTTGCGGAAATACGGCAGGCAGTCCAGGTAGGTCCAGTCTTCCAGGCCAGGGTTTTTCGCCCAGCCATCGTAGTCCATGGCATTACCGCGGATGTAGCACATGCCGTTGATCAGCGAAGAACCGCCCAGGCCCTTGCCGCGACCGCATTCCATCCGGCGGCCGTCCATGTGTGGCTCCGGATCGGTCTCGTAGGCCCAGTTGTAGCGACGGCCTTGCAGCGGGAACGCCAGTGCCGCAGGCATTTGCGTGCGGAAGTCTAAACGGTAGTCCGGGCCGCCGGCTTCGAGCAGCAGGACGGTGACGCCTGCGTCTTCAGTCAGACGGGTCGCCAGGGTGTTACCGGCAGAGCCGGCCCCGATGATGATGTAGTCGTATTCGTGGGACATTGAATGCACCCTCTTGAATTGTGGTCAGGTCGCGGGTCGCCTGGACGCCGCACAACTGTGGCGAGGGGGCTTGCCCCCGTTCGGCTGCGCAGCAGTCGTAAAGTCAGCGACCGCTTTCTATCTGAAGACTTGCGGTGCCTGGGATGGGGCTGCTTTGCAGCCCAACGGGGGCAAGCCCCCTCGCCACAATGGCGTTCACTCCAGACTTCGCGGGCTTAGAAAACCGAGGCGTAATCGCCCAGCTCGACCTGTACCGATTTGATGCGGGTGAAGTTGTTCAGCGAGCTGATGCCGTTCTCACGGCCCACACCCGACTGCTTGTAGCCGCCGACCGGCATCTTGGCGTCGGACTCGCCCCAGGCGTTGATCCAGCAGATACCGGCTTCCAGTTGATGAATCACGCGGTGAGCGCGGTTCAGATCCTTGGTGACGACGCCAGCAGCCAGGCCGAACTCGGTGTCGTTGGCGCGGCGGATCACTTCTTCTTCGGTTTCGTAAGTGAGGATGCTCATCACCGGGCCAAAGATTTCTTCACGAACGATGGTCATCTCGTCGGTGCAGTCGGTGAACACGGTCGGTGCCACGAAGGCGCCTTTGGCGAATTCGCCCTGGGTCAGACGCTCGCCGCCGCACAGCAGGCGCGCGCCTTCTTCCTTACCTTTGGCGATGTAGCCGAGCACGCTTTCCATGTGGGCGAAGCTGACCAGCGGGCCGAAGTTGGTGTTTTCGTCTTCCGGGTTGCCGACGCGGATGCGCGCAACGCGTTCCACGATCTTGGCTTCGAAAGCGGCTTTCAGGTGGCTCGGTACGAACACGCGAGTGCCGTTGGTGCAGACCTGGCCGGAGCTGTAGAAGTTGGCCATCATCGCGGTGTCGGCGGCGCGATCGAGGTCGGCGTCGTCGAAAATGATCAGCGGGGATTTGCCGCCCAGTTCCATGGTCACGTCTTTCAAGGACGAGCCGGAAGCGCTGGCCATGACCTTCTTGCCGGTGTCGGTGCCGCCGGTGAAGGAGATTTTTTCGATGCGTGGGTGCTCGGTCAGCCAGGTGCCGACTTCACGGCCGCTACCGGTCAGAACGTTGAACACGCCTGCTGGCAGGCCCGCTTCGGTGTAGATCTCAGCCAGTTTCAAGGTGGTCAGGGAAGTGACTTCGCTTGGCTTGAAGATCATCGCGTTACCGGCCGCCAGGGCTGGAGCGGATTTCCACAGGGCGATCTGGATCGGGTAGTTCCACGCGCCGATACCGGCCACGATGCCCAGAGGCTCGCGACGGGTGTAGACGAACGAGGTGGTGCGCAGCGGGATTTGTTCGCCTTCGATGGCTGGCACCAGGCCTGCGTAGTATTCCAGTACGTCAGCGCCGGTAACGATGTCGACGTAGCGGGTTTCGGAGTACGCCTTGCCGGTGTCCAGGGTTTCCAGTGCGGCCAGTTCATCGTTGCGCTCGCGCAGGATTTCTACGGCGCGACGCAGGATGCGCGAACGCTCCATGGCCGTCATCGCGGCCCAGATTTTCTGGCCCTTTTCGGCGCTGACGACAGCGCGCTCAACGTCGGCGAAGGTTGCACGTTGCACTGTGGCGAGAACTTCACCGTTAGCCGGGTTGATGGCTTCGAAGGTGGCGTCGCCGCTGGCGTCGGAGTAACCGCCGTCGATGTAGAGTTTTTGCAGTTCGAAACGGGCCATAGAGTCCTCGCAAGTGCATTTAGTTATTGGCGTCAGCCACTGGACGTGCCGTAAAACCTGGGCACGTTGATCAGTCGCCGTTCAGGGGCCGAGCGGTTATGTGTGCTCTAGCAGCTCCTGTTTAGCCAGTTGGATATCCATATATTCGTAAGCGATTCGTTGCGCCTGCTCGGTGTCGAAAGCGTCTCCCGACAGCGCGCCGCGCAACCACAAACCGTCAATCAGAGCCGCCAGCCCGCGTGCTGCGTTGCGTGCCTGATCAAGCGGCAGCACTCGGCGGAACTCGCAGCACAGGTTGGAATACAGGCGGTGATCGTTGATCCGCTGCAACCTGTGTAAAGACGGTTGGTGCATGCTGGTTGCCCAGAAGGCCAACCAGGTTTTCATTGCCGGGCCATTGACCTGGCTGGCGTCGAAGTTGCCTTCGATAATCACCTGAAGATGAGCCCGCGGGCTGTTATCTCCCAGCGCCAGGCGGCGCGCGGTGACGTTCTCGCTGAGGACGCTCATCAGATACCGCATCGTGGCGGCGATCAGGCCATTCTTGTCCTGAAAATAGTGACTGATGATGCCATTCGAGACACCAGCCAAACGGGCGATCAGCGCAATGCTGGCGTCCCCCATCCCGACTCGATCGACGGCCTGCAATGTGGCTTCGATCAACTGCTGACGGCGGATGGGTTGCATACCGACCTTGGGCATCTTGCACATCTCCTTAGGCCTCCCGGTGGGCGAAAAACGGCTACCGGATTGAGGGCCAGTCTATTTTGTTTTGATTGAACGTTCAATCAACAAAGAATAAGATCTGCGACAAATCGTCGCTGCCTACAGGTTTTTCCTACATGTGGTTGGCGGAAAAACGACATCCGAAAAATGCTCGAAACCCGCACAGGGCATGCTGCGAACCGATTTCAATGGACGCGTTGTATGGGCAGGACGCTCAGGGTCATGCGCTGCGTCATGTACGCGCGCGCGATCTTCGAGGTCGGTTTTCAACACGGCTGCCGCGGTTTCGGGCTTTTTTCGGGGTGTCTTTATATCACCCGCAGGTCGGCTGCCAACTAACCGATTGGTCGGGTACTGCTTTGCCTTGTGTCTTTCTCTCGCACTGCCTGGAGCATCTGTGCAATGAGTTCTGCCTCTCTTATAAAGACCCCACCCGAGAAGGTGACGGTCAACGGTTGGGTGTTCTACACCTCGACCGCATTGATCCTGCTGCTGACCGCCATCCTCATCGCCGCGCCGCAAGAAGCCGGGAGAATGCTGGGGATCGCTCAGGCGTGGTTGTCGCGCAGCTTCGGCTGGTACTACATGGTGGTGATCGCCGCCTATTTGGTATTCGTCGTCGGCCTGGCGTTCTCGTCCTACGGCAAGCTCAAGCTGGGTAGCAAGGACGATACCCCGGACTTCAGCTATGGCGCCTGGGCCGGGATGCTGTTCTCGTCCGGTATCGGTATCTCGCTGCTGTACTTCGGTGCATCCGAACCGCTGGATCACTACTTCAATCCGCCGGAAGGCGCGGCGGGCAGCAACCTGGCAGCGCGTCAGGCAGTACAGCTGACGTTCCTGCATTGGGGGCTGCATGGCTGGGCGATCTACGCCTTGGTCGGTCTGGCCGTGGCGTACTTTGCGTACCGTCATAACCAGCCGCTGGCGTTGCGTTCGGCGCTGTATCCGCTGGTGGGCGAGCGTTGGGTCAAAGGCGCGGCCGGTCATGCGGTGGACGGCTTCGGCATGTTCGTGACCCTGCTGGGTCTGGTGACCAACCTGGGGATTGGCTCGCTGCAAGTGTCGTCGGGTCTCGAGAACCTGTTCGGCATGGCGCACAGCAACACCAACCTGCTGATCGTGATCATCGTGATGAGCACCGTGGCGACCATCGCTGCCGTGTCGGGCGTGGAAAACGGCATCCGTCGTCTGTCCAACCTGAACATCGTGCTGTTCAGCGGCCTGCTGATTTTCGTCCTGCTGTTCGGCCCGACCTTGCACCTGCTTAACGGCTTCGTGCAGAACATTGGCGACTACCTGAACGGTGTGGTGCTGAAAACCTTCGACCTGTACGTGTACGAAGCCGACAACGCCAAATCCGAGCGCTGGTTGGGCCTGTGGACTCTGTTCTATTGGGCCTGGTGGATTTCCTGGGCGCCATTCGTAGGGATGTTCATCGCACGCATTTCCCGCGGTCGTACCGTGCGTGAACTGGTGGCCGGCGTGCTGCTGATTCCGCTGGGCTTCACCTTGGCCTGGTTGTCGATCTTCGGTAACTCGGCGCTGGATCTGGTGATGAACCACGGGGCGGTGGAGCTCGGGAAGACGGCGCTGGAGCAGCCGTCCATGGCGATCTATCAACTGCTTGAGCATTACCCGGCGTCGAAGGTCGTGATCGGCGTGTCGATTTTTGTCGGTTTCGTGTTGTTCCTGACCCCGGCCGACTCTGGCGCGGTGATGATGGCGAACCTGTCCTGCAAGGGCGGCAACGTCGACGAAGACGCCCCGCACTGGCTGCGGATCTTCTGGTCGGTAGTGATCACGCTGGTGACCATCGGCCTGCTGTTCGCCGGTAACTTCGAAGCCATGCAAACCATGGTGGTGCTGGCCGGTCTGCCGTTCTCGGTGGTGCTGGTGTTCTTCATGTTCGGCTTGCACAAGGCCATGCGCCAGGACGTGCAGATCGAGCAGGAACAAGCCGAACTGGCGGCGCGTGGTCGTCGTGGTTTCAGCGAGCGTCTGACCCAGCTGGACCTGCAACCGAGCCAGTCGATCGTTCAGCGCTTCATGGACAAACATGTCAGCCCGGCGCTGGAAGATGCGGCGGCGCAATTGCGTACTCAGGGTCTGGACGTGCAAACGTTGCTGGGTAAAGCCAAGCGTTGCATGGGCGTGCGGATCGAGATGGAAGAGGGCAACCCGTTTGTCTACGAAGTGAGCCTGGACGGCTATCTGGCAGCACCGAGCGAGTCGCCGAACCCGGATGAAGCGCGCACGCGTTACTACCGCGCCGAGGTGTACCTGCACAATGGCAGCCAGGACTACGACTTGATGGGCTTCACTCAGGATCAGATCACCCGTGATGTGCTCGATCAGTTTGAAAGCCATCGGCAGCTCCTGGGCCGTGTCTATAGCTAAGACTTGATAGGGCGCGGTGTTTCTCTCTGAAGCACCGCGTCGTGTTCTTCGCGAGCAAGCCCGCTCCCACATTCGACCGCATGTTTATGATAGAACTCGGTCACCTGTGGGAGCGGGCTTGCTCGCGAAGGGGGCATCAGCGTCGAAGCCCCTTTGCCCGATATCCCGATAAACAAAAACGCCGCGATCCTCTCGCGGCGTTTTTGTGTCTGCTGTCTTACCCCAGGTTCTTGCCGAGCAGCGCGTGGTACAGCTCGCTGTCGCCGAGAATCCCCACCACTTTATTGTTGTCGTGCAGTACCAGCTTGTTGCCGGTCTGATAACGAATCTGCAGCGCGTCGCGCATGCCGATGTTCGAGTCCACCAGCGTTGGGCGACGGCCCAGGCCTTCCACCGCTTGCCCCGGTACCCAGTTCTGCAGGTCCAGGCTGGAACCGTTCTGGCGTGCGCCTTTGATGGTGTTGCCTTCGGCCAGGTCCAGCCACGAATCGCCACCCGGATCCAGGCATACCGAGCCGTTGATGCGTTTGCAGTTGTCCAGCGTGCGCATCAGGCTGCGACCGCACAGTACGTTCAGCGGGTTGGTGTGCGCGACGAAGGTCCGCACATAGTCATCGGCCGGGTTGAGGACGATTTCTTCCGGCTTGCTGTACTGGATGATCCGGCCGTCTTTCATGATTGCGATGCGGCTGCCGAGTTTCAGCGCTTCATCGAGATCGTGACTTACAAAGACGATGGTCTTGTGCAGCTTGCGTTGCAGTTCCAGCAGTTCATCTTGCAGACCCTGGCGAATCAGCGGGTCGAGTGCCGAGAAGGGTTCGTCCATCAGCAGGATGTCGGCGTCCATCGCCAGCGCGCGGGCCAGGCCCACACGTTGCTGCATACCGCCGGAAAGTTCGTCGGGCTTCTTGTTGCGCCATTGGGTCAGGCCCACCAGTTCGAGCTTTTCATCGACCAGCTGGCGACGTTCCTTCTCGGGACGACCCTGCATTTCGAGGCCGAAGCTGATGTTCTCGCGCACCGTCAGCCAAGGCATCAGGGCGAACTTCTGGAACACCATGGCGATGCGTTTGGTGCGCATCATTTTCAGCTCGGCCGGGGTGCAGGAGGCGATGTCGATCTGGCGGCCTTCATGCTCGACGAACAGCTTGCCACGGCTGACCGTGTTCAAGCCGTTGATGCAGCGCAGCAAGCTGGATTTGCCGGAGCCGGAGAGGCCCATCAGCACGCAGATTTCACCTTTCTCGATGTCCAGGCTGGCTTTTTCAACGCCAACGATTTGCCCGGTTTTCTTCAGGATCTGGTCGCGGGTCATGCCCTGATCCAGCAGCTTGAGGGCCTCGCGTGGATCCTTGGAGAAGATAACGTCGACGTTATCGAAGCGAATTATGCTCATGCGTCACCCCCTACTTTGGCGTCGGGTTGTTTGCAGATACGGTCGAGCATGATCGCCAGCAGTACGATCGCCAACCCGGCTTCGAAGCCCAGGGCGATATCGGCAGTGTTCAGTGCGTTGACCACGGGTTTGCCCAGGCCATCGGCGCCCACCAGTGCCGCGATCACCACCATCGACAACGACAGCATGATGCACTGGGTGATACCGGCTGCGATGCTTGGCATCGCGTGGGGCAGTTCAATACGCGAGAGCAGCTGACGACGCGAGCAGCCAAAGGCCTTGCCGGCGTCCATCAGTTCTTGCGGCACATCGCGGATGCCCAGGTAGGTCAGACGAATAGGCGCGGCAATCGCGAACACTACCGTTGAAATCAGACCCGGGACCACACCCAGACCGAACAGGGTCAGGGTAGGAATGAGGTACACGAACGTCGGTACGGTCTGCATCAGATCGAGCACCGGACGCATCATCGTGTAGAACATCGGTTTGTGCGCGGCGACGATGCCCAACGGCACGCCAATGATCACGCAGACAAAGGTAGCGAACAGCACCTGGGCGAGGGTTTCCATGGTTTCCTGCCAGTAACCCAGATTGAGGATCAGCAGGAAGGAGGCGATCACGAAAGCGGTCAGGCCCCATTTGCGTTGGATGAAGTGAGCCAGCAATGCGATCAATCCGATCAGTGCCAGCGGGTTGAACCAGGTCAGCGCAAACGTCACGCCGTGGATCATCGTTTCCAGTGTCGTGGCGATCGCATCGAATGTGCTGGCGCCGTGTTGCGTCAACCATTCAACGAAGGCAGCGATGTACTGGCCTAAAGGGATTTTCTGATCAATCAGCATGGTAGTGAACGTCCGCATGCAAGGAAAAAAACAGCCAGGCGGGCGAACCCGCCCGGCATCACCGATCTTACTGTTTCAAGGGCTCGGCAAGCTTGGCTTTCACGGCTTCCAGGCCAGGTTTACCGTCAATGGTGGTCACGCCAGCGAGCCAGGTATCGAGTACCTGTGGGTTCTTTTTCAGCCAGGCCTTGGCAGCTGCTTCAGGTTTCATCTTGTCGTCCAGGATGTTGCCCATCAGCGAGCTTTCCATGTCTACGGTGAACTCCAGATTCTTCAGCAACTGGCCAACGTTGCTGCATTCCTGGGTGTAGCCCTTGCGGGTGTTGGTCAGGACTGTCGCCGCACCGAAATCCGGGCCGAAATAATCATCGCCGCCGGTGAGGTACTGGATCTTGAAGCGCTTGTTCATCGGGTGCGGTGCCCAGCCCAGGAACACCACGGCGGTATCGCGCTTCTGAGCGCGGTCGACTTGCGAGAGCATGCCGGCTTCGCTGGACTCGACCACTTTGAAACCAGCGTCTTTGAGGCCGAAGGCGTTCTTGTCGATCATACTCTGGATCAGGCGGTTGCCATCGTTACCCGGCTCGATGCCATAGATTTTGCCGTCGAGTTCTTTCTTGAATTTGGTTATATCGGCGAAGTCATGCAGGCCTTTGTCGTAAAGCGCTTGCGGTACCGCCAGGGTGTACTTGGCGCCCTTGAGGTTAGTGCGCACGGTTTCCACGGTGCCGGCATCACGGTAGGCCTTGATGTCGTTTTCCATGGTCGGCATCCAGTTGCCGAGGAACACATCCATGTTCTTGCCGTCGGCCAGGGACTTGTAGGTCACCGGCACGGAAATCATGGTGGTCTTGGTCTTGTAGCCCAGCGCGTCGAGCACGACGCTGGTGGTCGCGGTTGTGGCGGTGATGTCGGTCCAGCCGACATCGGAGAAGTTTACGGTGCTGCACTGCGCCGGTTCTGCGGCATGAGCCAGAAGCGGCAGACTCAGCATCGCGGCCAACAACAACGACGGGGAACCTATTTTCATGGGTGGACTCCTGAGTGTTTTTTTTGGCGGTGTTCTGACCGCACTTATGAGTGTTGCGGTTGGTCGGCGTATGGAGACTGCTCTACCACAGCGCCGTGCAATCGAGTCGAGACTGATCATGGACCAGTGAAATTCTGACGCCTACAGGGTGCGTCGTATCCAGTACAGGGATGGTCGCATCCAGTGTCGGTGAGGTCGTTTACAGCTTTATTCAGCGCTTTTTAGTCCTCTGAACTGTAAAAAAACGGCCAAAACATGCCGTCTGCGGCCAGCGGCGTTGGTGAGCATGGGTACGTCGGTGTGAGACGTCGAACGACATCGCAAAAGCCCGATGATGCGGTTATCTCGGCGGATCGCAGCTTGAGCGTAGCAGCTCCGTCACCGGGTGCTTTGACACCTGGAATCTGCTCATCGAGGAGTCTCGCAAGTCATGGCTATCAGTGTTTTCGACCTGTTCAAAATCGGTATTGGCCCCTCTAGTTCGCACACGGTGGGGCCTATGCGCGCTGCGGCGTTGTTCGTCGAATCGTTGCGCGAGAAGGGGCTTCTGGAGCAGGTGCACCGGATTGAAGTCCAGCTGTTCGGTTCGTTGTCGGCTACTGGCATCGGTCACGGCAGCGACAATGCGGTGATCATGGGCTTGATGGGCGAATGGCCGGATGCGATTGACCCGTCGCAAATCGGCATTCGCATCGACACCTTGCGTGAAACCCATACCCTGTTGCTCGACGGTCGCTTGCCGGTGCCCTTCATCTGGGCACGGGACATGCGCCTGATCGATGAGAACCTGCCATTCCATCCCAATGCGATGACCCTGGTGGCTGAAGGCGAAAACGCTGAGTTGCACCGCGACACCTACTATTCAGTCGGCGGTGGCTTTGTCGTTGATGAGGCGCAGGCTTCAAGCGGCGTGGTCGACCTGGACAGCACCGTATTGCCTTACGATTTTTCCAGCGCAGCGGAGCTGCTTGCCCTGTGCAAGAAACACAACTTGCGCGTCGCCGAGTTGATGATGGCGAACGAAAAGGTCTGGCGTTCGGAAGAGGAAATCCGCAGCGGCCTGATGAAACTCTGGCGTGCCATGCAGGACTGCGTCGAGCAGGGCCTCAAGCACGAAGGCATCTTGCCTGGTGGCCTGAATGTGCGCCGCCGTGCCGCTAAATTGCATCGCAGCCTGCAAGAGCTGAACAAGCCCAATGTGATCGGCTCGACCTTGAGCGCCATGGAGTGGGTCAACCTGTTCGCCCTCGCGGTTAACGAAGAAAATGCGGCAGGCGGGCGGATGGTCACGGCACCGACCAACGGTGCGGCGGGAATCATCCCGGCGGTGTTGCACTACTTCATGAAGTTCAGCGAGGCGGTGACGGACGCTAATGTCGTCGACTATTTCCTCGGTGCAGCAGCGGTCGGGATCCTGTGTAAAAAGAACGCCTCGATTTCCGGCGCTGAAGTCGGCTGCCAGGGCGAAGTCGGATCGGCTTGCGCGATGGCGGCGGCCGGGTTGGCGGAGATTCTTGGGGCGACGCCGGAGCAACTCTGCAACGCGGCGGAAATCGGTCTGGAGCATAACCTTGGCCTGACGTGCGATCCGGTCGGCGGGCTGGTGCAGGTGCCGTGCATCGAGCGCAACGCGATTGCCGCGGTGAAGGCGATCAATGCTGCACAAATGGCCTTGCGCGGCGACGGTCAGCACTTCATCTCGCTGGACCGGGTGATCCGCACCATGCGCGATACCGGCGCCGACATGCACGATAAATATAAAGAGACATCACGCGGTGGGTTGGCGGTCAGCGCGGTTGAGTGCTGAGACCGCGTCAACTTCTTCGCGAGCAAGCCCGCTCCCACAGGACCGTGGACACACCGAAGATCAAATGTGGGAGCGGGCTTGCTCGCGAAGGGGGCAGACCAGTCAAAACTGCGCGCTAAGTGAACACTGATCCAACTGGCGCCACCTTTTAGCGCGTCGCAAATAGGCAACAAAAATCTCCTGCGGTCAGACGTCATTCCGGGCGCTGACCGCTCGTCACCTGTGCTTGGGGTGACACTCTTTCCCGGCACTTTTGATGCGCTTCCCAAAAGTGCTACCGATTTGCTCACACCCCGCGGGGTAGGGCATCTGCCAGCCTGATAACCCTTGCGCATCGACTGAGCTCTATAGACACATATAGACACATCGCGACGTCGTTTTCAGGAGTTATTGAATGAGCATTCAATTTTAGGCATGGCAATTGCTCTGTCATAACAAAGCCCCGTCTCACGCAAGAGAACGATGGCCATAACAAGAGCCTCCGCCTGAGGCCATCACCCGCTTTGTGTGAGGAGATACCGCGATGACGTCGTTCAACTCCGGGGCGCAACCCCAGAACCGTGCGCCTCAATCCATCGGCTTTTTGCTGCTGGACAATTTCACGCTGATTTCTCTGGCCTCTGCAGTAGAACCCCTGCGCATGGCCAACCAATTGTCCGGTCGCGAGTTGTATCGCTGGAGCACGCTCACCGTTGACGGCGGCCAGGTCTGGGCCAGTGACGGCCTGCAAATCACCCCTGACGCCTCCATGCACAAAGCCCCGCCCCTGGACACCGTGATTGTCTGTGGCGGCATCGGCATTCAACGCACGGTGACCCGTGAACACGTGTCGTGGCTGCAAAGCCAGGCCCGTCAGTCGCGCCGTCTCGGTGCGGTCTGCACCGGTAGTTGGGCCCTGGCCTGCGCCGGTCTGCTGGACGGTTTCGATTGCAGCGTGCACTGGGAATGTCTGGCGTCGATGCAGGAAGCTTTCCCACGGGTGGCGATGAGCACTCGCTTGTTCACCCTCGACCGTAACCGGTTCACCAGCTCTGGCGGCACCGCGCCACTGGACATGATGCTGCACCTGATCAGCCGCGACCACGGCCGCGAACTGTCGGCGGCGATCTCGGAAATGTTTGTCTACGAGCGCATTCGCAACGAACAGGATCACCAGCGCGTGCCGCTCAAGCACATGCTGGGCACCAATCAGCCGAAGTTGCAGGAAATCGTCGCGCTGATGGAAGCCAACCTTGAAGAGCCGATCGACCTCGATGAATTGGCGGTGTACGTCGCGGTATCACGTCGTCAGCTGGAGCGGCTGTTCCAGAAATACCTGCACTGCTCGCCGTCGCGCTACTACCTCAAGCTGCGGCTGATCCGCGCCCGGCAATTGCTCAAGCAAACGCCGATGTCGATCATCGAAGTGGCCTCGGTCTGCGGCTTCGTGTCGACCCCGCACTTCTCCAAGTGCTACCGCGAATACTTCGGCATTCCTCCGCGTGACGAACGCGTCGGTTCCAACACCACCCAACAGGTGGCAATGATGCCGATCCCGCAGGCACTGGTGCTGGCGCCGTTGTCCGGGCCGATGTCGGCGTTGAGTCAGGCGCGTAACGAGTCGACTTTCGCTAGCGTAAGGCTCTAACTGAGCGCGCTTTTGTGGCGAGGGAGCTTGCTCCCGCTGGGCTGCGTAGCAGCCCCAAATCGAAGAACGCGCAATGTCAGTCAAACGCGTTTACCGGATTTGCGACCGCTTTGCGGTCGAGCGGGAGCAAGCTCCCTCGCCACAGAGAGTGATCAGGCGCTACGGCTCTGCTGGTACAGCGCCAATGCCGGCAGCAGTTGCTTGTCGATCGCCTGGCGCACGGCGGGCAGAATAGTCGCGCTGCTGGTGTACATATCCTTGACCATTTTGCGCAGCTCATAGGCTCGCGTGTCATCCAGACCACGTACCGCGCATTCACAGGCCTGCTCTGCAGTGGCTCCCATCGGGACTTCAAATCCGCGTGCCTTGAGCTGGCCCAACAGGTCTTCCTGGTCAATCAAATCAGCGTGCATCATGACGCAATCCTTCTTCAGGGAACGGTGTCGTGGTTCGATTCTGGTAGCGGTGATGGGGCGGGGCAAGGACGATTTGTCGCAATGGCCGCAATACCTATGAACAGGTCGTTTTCGACTAACTTGCGTGAGTGGGGAGTAGGCACACTGGATTCAGCTGGCTTCACGAAGGTTTGGTCACCCTCGCGCAACAGCTCCTCAACAGTAACTTCTGCCTCGATCCTGTCACGGCTTGATCGGGGCTTTTTTTTGTCTGTGATTGGGAGAGATGAGGTGTCTGAACCGACGCATTCGCGAGCAAGCCCGCTCCCACATTGGATCTGCGTCGTACACAAATAATGTGTCCACTGAAGATCAAGTGTGGGAGCGGGCTTGCTCGCGAAGAACGATGACGCGGTCTAACGTTGCAATACCAAAATGCGCGACAGCAATTCATCGCGATCGATGTAGCAGCCCTGAAAATGCCGGGCACCGCTGGTGGGGTCGAAAGCGTTGCGGGCATGCAGGGTTCGGCGGTTGTCGAAGCACCACATTTCACCGGGATTGAGCCGGGTGATAAGCCGGAAACGCGCTTCGCGGGTCATGGCGATAAAGCGTCGATAGGCCCGATACAGCTTGGGCATCTGCTCGACCGAAGCATCGAACGGCCCCCGCAGGAAATTCGCCATGCGGATTTCCGACACCTGTCCCAGCGTATCGAGGGCGATGATCGGCGCCAGGCAGCGGTAGTCGCTGTGGCGGTCCTTGTTGCGAAACTCCACGGGGATCTCGCACAGCGCACGGAAGGCCTCGGGGTCTTCCTGACGCAAGGCGTCGGCAATGGCAAAGCCGTCGACAAAAATGCTCTCGCCACCGTCCGCGTCATTGACCAGGCAATGCAGAAATTGCAGCCCCGGTTGCAACTCGCGCGTCGGCAGGTCGCTGTGCAGCGGCAGGTTGAATGCGGTGTAAGCGTTGCTGTCGGCGTCGGCCTTGGATTGCACGTTGAACAGCACACCGAAATTGCTCTCGCGGATAAACGAAATCCGCTTGGCAATGTGCGTCAGCGAGCCGGGTTCGGTGGGGACGCCGCGTACTTGGGTCAGGCCGATATCGCGCAGTGCCAGAAGCCATTGCAGCAGCGTCTTGGGATCGTCCATGACCGCCTGATAGTCGAACACCGGCAGCTTCAGTTGGTTGTTCCACAACCGGCTTTTAGGTTTGCCGGCGCTGCGCTCGGCGCGGGATTCGTCGTCATAGGCGTGAGCACGTAACCAGCCGGGATCGAAGCGGCTGGTATGGCCGTCCAGCCAGTCGATAGACAGACAGCCCTGAGCATCCACTTGGGCCACGACGGGGTACAGATCTTCAGCGACATCGACGATTTCCAGCACCTGTTCACGGGTCACGGCATACACGCAAACCGGGCACGGACAGTTGTCGCGCAACCATTGATGATGAAAAGGACTGACCCGGCCATCGGCCCACTTCACCAGCACGTGATCCGCCAGGGTTTGCACGGTGGTCAATGCACTGATCAAAGGGTAACTGCGGAAGTCGGCAACAGCGGCGGCGGTGTTCATGCGAGCTCCTTGTTTTGATTGTTATTTTTCCGGCGGTAAGGCGATCACGCGGCCAATATAGGCAGGGGTGGGCAGGTCCGATTGCAATGCGGTCATGGCCCGCAGTTTGTTCAGTACCGACTCGCTGAACGGTGCCGAGCGCGGCCCCGCTAGGTCGACGTGCAGCAGCATTTGTTCGTTGCCCGCCAGTTCCTCCTCTTCGCCGACCAGATGAAGGCTGTGATAGAGGTGCAGGCGTTTACGGTCGTGACCGATGATCTGGGTGTGAACCTCGACCTCGGCGCCGAGCTTCACTTCATGCAGGTAGTTGAGGTGCAGTTCGAGGGTGAACAGCGAGTTGCCGCTGGCTTCGCGGTTGTTGCTGTCCATGCCCAATTGATCCATCAGCGCATCGGTGGCATAGCTGAAAATCAGCAGGTAAAACGCATCGCGCAGATGGCCGTTGTAGTCGACCCAGTCGGGGATGATTTTGGTGGTATAGGTAGTTAGGGCTGGCATGGTGCCGCTCCACAAATGTTCATGGGTTAACACATGTGGCGAGGGAGCTTGCTCCCGCTGGACTGCGTAGCAGTCTCAAAACCTGCAGTTGCGTTCTATCAGATAAAACGCTTTTACCGGTTTTTACGACCGCTTCGCGGCCGAGCGGGAGCAAGCTCCCTCGCCACAGGGTTTTGCGCTTACTCGCTGAAGGTCATGCCATGTTTGGCCTTGGTGGTCTTCACCGCCTCCAGCACCGCCAGCAAGCAATCATCACGATAGCGTTCCAGCGCTGAAATGCTGTGTTTGCCCAGTTGATCGCTGGTGCCGTCGACCACGTCGTCGATCAGCTTGTCGGTCAACTCCGGTGCGGGCAGGTAAGTCCATGGCAGTTGCAACGCCGGACCGAATTGCGCCATGAAGTGCCGCATACCGGCATCGCCACCGGCCAGGGTGTAGGTCAGGAACGTGCCCATGAACGACCAGCGCAGCCCGGCGCCAAACCGAATCGCATCGTCGATTTCACCGGTGGTTGCCACGCCGTCGTTGACCAGGTGCAGTGCCTCGCGCCACAGCGCTTCGAGCAGACGGTCAGCGATAAAGCCCGGTACTTCCTTGCGCACATGCAGCGGGCGCATGCCCAGCGATTCGTAGACTTTCATCGCTGCCTGCACCGCTTCTGGCGCAGTGTTCTTGCCACCGACCACTTCCACCAGTGGCAGCAGATAAACCGGGTTGAACGGATGGCCGACCACGCAACGTTCCGGGTGGGTCGAGCCCTCGTAGAACTCGCTCGGCAACAGCCCTGAAGTGCTGGAACCGATCAGTGCATTGGGCTTGGCCGCCGCGCTGATTTTGCTGTGCAGTTCGAGCTTCAGTTCAAGGCGTTCCGGGGCGCTTTCCTGGATGAAGTCGGCATCCCGCACGCACTCTTCGATGGTTGCGACAAAGCGCAGGCGATCTTGCGAAGCGCCGGGTGCCAGGCCCTGTTTCTCCAGCGCACCCCAGGCATTGGCGACACGTTTGCGCAGCGCGGCTTCGGCGCCGGGCGCCGGGTCCCAGGCCACCACGTCCAGGCCATGGGCGAGGGCGCGGGATACCCAGCCGCTGCCGATGACACCACTGCCCAGCGCGGCGAATGTTTTGATTTCGGTGATAAAGCTCATGGTGACGTCCTAAAGAAAATCGGTGATCCAATGTGGGAGCGGGCTCTTGTGGCGAGGGGGCTTGCCCCCGTTGGGTCGCGAAGCGGCCCCAAAACCTGAAACCGCGGTGTGTCAGGCACACCGCATGCAAAGTTTTACGACTGCTTCGCAGCCGAACGGGGGCAAGCCCCCTCACCACAAAAGCCCGCTCCCACAAGTGAGGTGTAAGTTCGTTTAACCGCGCTTGGTCAGGCCCATCTTCGCCCGGCCTTCGGCTGGGGTCAGGACGCGGGCACCGAGGCGGCTGAGGATTTCGCTGGCGCGCTCGACCAGTTGGCCGTTGGTCGCCAGTACGCCGCGATCCAGCCAGATGTTGTCTTCCAGCCCGACCCGCACGTTGCCACCCAGCAGCACCGCTTGAGCGGCCATCGGCATTTGCATGCGACCGATACCGAACCCGGCCCAGACCGCATTGGCCGGCAGGTTGTCGACCATGGCTTTCATGGTGGTGGTGTCAGCCGGTGCGCCCCATGGGATGCCCAGGCACAGCTGGAACAGCGGGTCGTCGAGCAGGCCTTCCTTGATCAGCTGTTTGGCGAACCACAGGTGACCGGTGTCGAAGATTTCCAGCTCGGCCTTCACGCCCAGCTCTTGAATGCGTTTGGCGCCAGCGCGCAGCTGGGCCGGGGTGGAGACGTAAATGGTGTCGCCGTCGCCGAAGTTCAGGGTGCCGCAGTCGAGTGTGCAGATTTCCGGCAGCAGTTCTTCGACGTGGGCCAGACGGGTCAGCGGGCCGACCAGGTCGGTGTTCGGGCCGAACTCCATCGGGTTCTCGCCAGCGCCGATTTCCAGGTCGCCGCCCATGCCAGCCGTCAGGTTGACGATGATGTCGACGTCCGCTTCGCGGATGCGCTCCATCACTTCACGGTACAGCGCCACATCGCGGCTGAACTTTCCGGTTTCAGGGTTGCGCACGTGGCAGTGGACCACGGTGGCGCCGGCCTTGGCGGCTTCCACGGCAGCGGCCGCGATTTGTTTTGGGGTGACCGGCACGTGTGGGCTCTTGGCGGTCGTGTCGCCAGCACCGGTGAGTGCGCAGGTGATGATGACGTCGTGGTTCATGGTGCGGTTTCCTTCAGACATGATTTTTGGGCGTAGCGGGCCCGCTCGCAGCCGAAACCGGCTGCGAAGAGGGGATTCATTCGGGTTTATTGACTGCTCAGTTGCAGGTTCTCGGCAGCCGGTTTGCCGTCGAACGTGGTCACGCCTTCAAGCCAGCGCTGCTTGTCTTGCGGGTGATCCTTGAGCCATTGCTTGGCCGATTCGAAAGCGTCCTTGTGATCGAGCAGCGGTTGCATCATCCGGCTCTCGTCTTCGGCGGTGAAAGTCAGGTTGCTCAGCAAGCGGCTGACGTTCGGGCACTGGCTGGCGTAGTTCGGGGCGGTCACGGTCCAGACGGTGGCCGAGCCTTCGTTCGGGCCCAGGGCGTCCTGGCTACCGGTGAGGTAGGTCATTTTCACGTTGACGTTCATCGGGTGCGGCGCCCAGCCGAAGAACACCACGGCTTCGTTGCGGCGTACGGCGCGATCGACTGCCGCGAGCATGCCGGCCTCACTGGATTCGACCAGCTGGAATTTGCCCAGGCCGAACTGGTTCTTGGCGATCATTTCCTTGATCTGGGTGTTGGCGCCCGAACCTGGCTCGATGCCGTAGATCTTGCCGCCCAGTTCTTTTTCGAACTTGGCGATGTCGGCGAAGGTTTTCAGGCCCTTGTCGGCAAGGTAGGTCGGCACGGCCAGGGTGGCACGGGCATCCTTGAGGCTCGGTTCACTCAGGACAGTCACCTGCTTGCCGGCGACAAACGGGGTGATGGTCTGGGTCATCAACGGATTCCAGTAGCCGAGGAACATGTCCAGGCGCTGGTCGCGGATGCCGGCGAAGATGATTTGCTGGGAAGCACTGGTTTGTTTGGTCTTGTAGCCGAGGCCATCGAGCAGGACCTGGGTCATGGCGCTGGTGGCGATCACGTCGGTCCAGTTCACCACCCCCATGCGCACGTTCTGGCAAGCGGCGGGGTCGGCAGCCATCGCGCCGGAACTCAAGAAAGCGGTACCACTGAGTGCGAGAACGCAGCTGCTGATCAGTCGTTTCATGGTGGGATCCTCGGCAGGTCGTTATTGTGGGGTCCGGCGTCTCTGTGCGCCGGTGATGTCACGTTACGCAGCTGAACCCGGCAGAAAACGCACAGCGGCGACCAGCTCTTGCACTGCAGCGACCTGTGCTCTTGTCTGTCGCTTGCAAGTGGCGTATCAACGTCCACACGCTGCCCGCCATCCGAGTGCGCTCCATGTCCCAGGATTTCTACTTTCTGTTGATGCCGGGTTTCTCGGCGATCGGTTTCATCTCGGCGATTGAACCGCTGCGGGTGGCCAACCGCTTTCGTGGCGAGTTGTACCGCTGGCATGTGCTGAGCGCTGATGGCGGCCCGGTATTGGCCAGCAACGGCATGTCGCTCAACGCCGATGCGGCGCTGGAACCACTGAAAAAGGGCGCGACCTTGTTGGTGGTCGCGGGGTTCGAGCCGTTGAAGTTCGTCAACCCGACACTGGAGCACTGGTTGCGTCGCCTCGATCACGACGGCGTGACCCTCGGTGGCATCGACACCGGCAGTTTTGTCCTCGCCGAAGCGGGGTTGCTCGACGGCCACCGCGTGACCCTGCACTGGGAAGCCATCGACGCGTTCAAGGAGTCTTATCCACAGCTCAGCGTGACCCAAGAGCTGTTCGAAATCGACCGGCGCCGCATCACCTCGGCCGGTGGCACAGCCTCTATCGACCTGATGCTCGACCTGATCGCCCAGGCTCACGGCCCCGAGTTGGCGATCCAGGTCAGCGAGCAATTCGTGCTCGGGCGCATCCGTCCGCGTAAAGACCACCAACGCATGCAGATCGCCACGCGCTATGGCATCAGCAACAAGAAACTGGTGCACGTCATTGGCGAGATGGAACAACACAGCGAACCGCCGCTCAGCACGCTGGAGCTGGCGGACTCGATCAAGGTGACGCGACGTCAGCTTGAACGGCTGTTCCGCTTGCACCTCAACGACACGCCGAGCAACTTCTACCTGGGGTTAAGACTGGAAAAAGCCCGGCAACTGCTGCGCCAGACCGATATGAGCGTGCTGGAAGTGAGCATCGCCTGCGGGTTTGAATCGCCGTCGTATTTCACCCGCAGTTATCGGACACGGTTTGCCCGCTGCCCACGCGAGGATCGACGGCGGTTGGGGGATGGGCGGGAGGTGGTTTGACAGGCATTTACAGTGATTTATACTCTGAACTATAAATTATAGTAGTTTCAATAATTGAGTATAAAGCCATGTCGAAAAACACCGGTTTTGTATTTCGTCGCCCCAGCCTGGCTCAAAATATTGCCGATGGTTTGATGGGGACCGGAATCCAGGATTACACCTCTGGCCTGTTCCTGGCCGCGCCACGGCGTACAGGGAAAAGCACCTTCCTGCGCGAAGACCTGATACCGGAATGTGAATCCCGAGGTTGGTTGACGGTCTATGTTGATCTATGGGCTAACAGGGAAAAAGATCCTGCTGACCTGATCGCCACCGCAATTGCGGGGGCATTGGTGCCGTATGAGAAGGGCATTCGAAAACTGGCCAAGTCGATGGGCGTCGAGAAACTCAGTTTTCTGCGTACGCTGTCCTGGGATTTCAGCAAGCCACAATTGCCCGAAGGTGCGACGCTGACTCAAGCCCTGGAACTGCTGCACAACGCTGCTGGCAAGACTGTTGTGCTGGTGATCGACGAAGCCCAGCATGCGTTGAGCACTGACGCGGGGGTCAACGCCATGTTCGGGCTCAAGGCCGCTCGGGACCAGCTGAATCAAGGGCGTGAAGGAGATTCCAGTGGTTTGCGCCTGGTGTTCACCGGCTCCAATCGCGACAAACTGGCTCACCTCGTACTGAGCCGAAACCAGCCTTTCTACGGTTCCAGCATTACTCCGTTCCCTCTATTGAGCAAAGCGTTCACCCAAGCCTATACCGTTCATTTGAATGCCCATTTGGCGCAGACCAACCAGTTTGTCGCTGAAGACATCGACGAGGCTTTCGAATTAGTGGGGCGCCGCCCTGAAATGCTCCGGACCATTATTGGTGAGGTAGCCCTGGAGCTGGGCGAAGCAAGCAATCTGAGCCAATTGCTGCGAAGCAGCGCCGAATTGTTGCGTGCCGGCGTGTGGACTGAGTTTGAAAGCGCCTGGAACGCCCTGACCGTTGCACAGCGTGCAGTACTGGAAGTCATGGTCGAGCGCTCGCAGAGCAACGAACCTTTTGCACCCTTCACCGACGCGACGTTGGTTGCGGTGACAAAAGCACTGGAAGCGATGGGCAGTGAGGTAGTGCCGGGCACACAGACCATCCAGGCGTGCATCGATGCCTTGCGTGAAAAGGAACTGGTCTGGAAATCGAATCGCGGCGCTTACGCGCTTGAGGACAAGTCGTTTGCCGACTGGCTCAAGCACTATCGCGCCCAGAAGGCTCAGTAAGCCTACTTCTTCATCAACCCGGAGCATGCCGCCTTGTACGCCTCATGCTGATACTTGTTCAGCGTCGCCGGCAGTGCAAAGTCGAACTTCTTGTTCTGCGCGTTGATGGTCTGCGGTGACAGCAGTGTCACGTCGCAGTTGTCCAGCAACTGGAAAACCCCTTCGATCTTGAAGGTGGTCGGGCCGCCGGCGAACTCGCCTTTTTTACTGCGCTTCTTGATTGCGATGCGCTCGATGCCGTTGTCACGAACAAAGGTGCCGACCTGCGCGGCGAAGGCTTTGACGTTGGCGGCTTCGTCATCGTCGTCGAGGGCGATTTTCTTGGTGTTCAGGGTGACATGAGTCAGCACCTGATTGTCGAGGGAGGCGACGGCGAAGATCGCCTCGCTGCCTTTGATTTCGATGCCACAGATTTTCATGAGAAGCCTTGAGTCAGGAGAGCGTCAGAGGAATGCGTGAATGGTGACCTACTTGAGCGGTGCAGTCACCCTGATGCAGCCCCTTTCGAACCGGTCCTGCCATTGGTCATAAAGTGCCCGCACCTGTTATTTCTGACAGTAGGCCCCGTGTCATCCTGGTACCTACATTGGACAGCAGGCACCGAGCAGTTTCGAACCCATTGGATGGCACATCTGCCGAGGGAGCTGAGCAATGATCGTAAGAAAAAACGTCCGTTCACTGTCACCAAATGAAAGGGCCGATTTTATCAATAGCGTGCTGACGCTCAAGCGCAGGGGCGGTTACGACAAGTACGTCCATTGGCACCACGCTGTCATGGTCCCCACGGTTCACTCCTATGAACCCCGAGACCCCACCTATCGCAACGGAGCTCATTTGGGCCCGTCGTTTCTGCCTTGGCACCGGGAAATGCTGATGCAGTTCGAAGCTGATCTGCACGCCATCGATCCAAATGTCGCATTGCCTTATTGGGATTGGACTGAAGACGCCAATGACCCTGAAAACTCGCCGATCTGGGCGGATGACTTCATGGGTGGCAACGGTGATTCCACTGATCACTGGAGGGTGGCCCGTGGAGCCTTTGCTCATCAATACGGCAACTGGCCGGTGCCTGCATACCCCGAGGATAATTTGCCAGAGCCCGGACTCAAGCGTCAGTTCGGGCTCCTGGTCGCCTCACTGCCAACTTCTGCCGATGTAGGCGTGGCGATGCGCGAAAGGTTGTACGACACGCCGCCCTATAATTCCGGACCTTACACGCGTGGTTTCAGGAATCGGCTGGAGGGTTGGGTGACTCAGCGGGGCGACCCACAAGTCACGACACCGGGCTCACAACTGCATAATCGTGTCCATTTGTGGATCGGCGGCAACATGTTGGCGATGACTTCACCAGAGGATCCGGTGTTCTTCCTGCACCATTGTTTTGTCGACAAAGTCTGGGCTGACTGGCAAGCCGAGATGGCAAAGTACAACGGTGAATGGGCGCCGCATTACGCGCCGATGGAAAACGGTCCCCCGGGCCACAACTACGAAGACGTGCTCAAGCCTTGGCAGCGCAAGATCAGCGAGGTTATGGACATTACCGTGTTGGGTTATCGCTATGAGCAGTCGACGAGTGCACTGGTGATGCCTGAGCGGGCGTTCAAATCACCATTCGAGGCTTGAGCTGACAGCAGGTGTTCGCGTGGCTGTGAGAGCACGTTAACGCCCGGTTGCAGTGACAGGCTTAAAGCCTCTGCTTCGAGCCTTGTGTCATTGCTGCCCGATCGATTCCAGAAACTCCGACCGTTCGTCGCTCTTGCTCGCCAGGCAATCGTTCAGGTCCATGGTGTAGGTCTTGCTGCCCACCGCTGCGGGGAACGCTGCAATCGCGCAATCGGCATCCCGCGATTTCATCCAGAGCTGCTCGGCGGTCTGGAGTTTGCCGGTGATGTCTGCCAACTGCGCCTTGTTGTTCGCATATTGGGTTTTCATCCGATCCAGCAATCCCTGGAAATTGTCCTTGAGCAGTTGTTCGGCGGTGTTTTTGCTATAGGTCGAGCATTCCAGGGTCTGGACGTCGTTTTCGACCGCATCGCACGGGTTTTTGTCGGCTTCTTCTGCCGCCTGTACGCCGGTCGCTATCAGTGCCAAAGCCAGGAAGATCGATTTCATTGCGTAGCCGCCCCTTGTTCCAGTGATGCATCCAGTGATGCGGCGAATTCTGGCCCAACTATTCGGGAAAGAACAGGAGGGCAAAGGGCCTGCGGTGAGACCCTTTGTCGCGTATTGACGCTTTCGGCAATTCCCCTGTCGTTTTTGCACCCGGCTGCCCCGTCCCTCAAGCATATGCTGACCCCAAAGCGCCGGCAGACGATTCGGCGCATGAATCGCTAATAGGGGACTGCCTGATGAGCCCAGCCGAATTGCACGCCGACAGCATCGTTATCGACGGGCTGATTATTGCCAAGTGGAATCGCGAGCTGTTTGAAGATATGCGCAAAGGCGGCTTGACCGCGGCCAACTGCACCGTGTCGGTGTGGGAGGGGTTCCAGGCAACCGTCAATAACATCGCCGCCAGCCAGAAGCTGATTCGCGAGAACAGCGACCTGGTGATTCCGGTGCGCACCACCGCCGACATCCGCAAAGCCAAGGAGCAGGGCAAGACCGGCATCCTGTTCGGCTTCCAGAATGCTCACGCCTTCGAAGACCAGATCGGCTATGTCGAGGTCTTCAAGCAGCTGGGCGTCGGTATTGTGCAGATGTGCTACAACACCCAGAACCTGGTCGGTACCGGTTGCTACGAGCGCGATGGCGGCCTGTCGGGTTTCGGTCGTGAGATCGTTGCCGAGATGAACCGCGTCGGTGTCATGTGCGACCTGTCCCACGTCGGCTCGAAGACTTCCGAAGAAGTCATCCTCGAATCCAAGAAGCCGGTGTGCTACTCCCATTGCCTGCCGTCGGGTCTGAAAGTGCATCCGCGCAACAAGTCCGATGAAGAACTGAAGTTCATCGCCGATCACGGCGGTTTCGTCGGCGTGACCATGTTTGCACCGTTCCTGGCCAAGGGCATCGATTCGACCATCGACGATTACGCCGAAGCCATCGAGTACACCATGAACATCGTCGGCGAAGACGCCATCGGCATCGGCACCGACTTCACCCAGGGCCATGGCCAGGACTTCTTCGAATACCTGACCCATGACAAGGGCTATGCCCGTCGTCTGACCAGCTTCGGCAAGATCATCAACCCGCTGGGCATCCGCACCGTGGGCGAGTTCCCGAACCTGACCGAGACGCTGCTCAAGCGCGGCCATTCCGAGCGCGTAGTGCGCAAGATCATGGGCGAAAACTGGGTCAACGTCCTGAAAGACGTTTGGGGTGAATAACACCATTTCCAACTAACTGTCCCTGTAGCAGCTGCCGAGGCACGAGGCTGCGTTGCGGTCCGCAGGACCGCCCTCGGCCGCTTCGCAGCCCAACGCAGCCTCGTGCCTCGGCAGCTGCTACATATCGCCTCAATACAACGAATTCTGGAGTTTTACGCATGGCCAAGATCGCCCCGCAACTGCCAATCGAAGTCGACAGCGAAACCGGTGTCTGGACCTCTGACGCCCTGCCGATGCTGTATGTGCCGCGTCACTTCTTCGTCAACAACCACATGGGCATCGAGGAAGTGCTGGGCGCTGACGCCTATGCCGAGATCCTCTACAAGGCTGGCTACAAGTCCGCCTGGCACTGGTGTGAAAAGGAAGCTGAATGCCACGGCCTGGAAGGCATTGCGGTGTTCGAGCACTACATGAAGCGCCTGTCGCAACGTGGCTGGGGCCTGTTCAAGATCCAGGACATCGACCTCGACAAAGGCACTGCCAGCGTCAAGCTCGAGCACTCGGCATTCGTCTACGTCTACGGCAAGGTCGGACGCAAGGTCGACTACATGTTCACTGGCTGGTTTGCCGGTGCCATGGATCAGATCCTGCAAGCGCGCGGCAGCAAGATTCGCACCGTCGCCGAACAGGTTTACGGTGGCTCCGAAGAAGGCCACGACGACGGCTTGTTCACCGTCAAGCCGTTGTAAGTCGAGGATCCTGCCATGGCTTTCGAAGCAATGTTCCAGCCGATTCAAATCGGCAAACTGACCATCCGCAACCGCGTGCTCAGCACCGCGCACGCCGAGGTTTACGCCACCGATGGCGGCATGACCACCGATCGGTACGTGAAGTACTACGAAGAGAAAGCCAAGGGCGGGATCGGCCTGGCGATTTGCGGCGGTTCTTCCAGCGTAGCCATCGACAGCCCGCAAGGCTGGTGGAAATCGGTCAACCTGGCCGACGACCGGATTATTCCGCACTTCCAGAACCTGGCTGATGCCATGCACAAGCATGGCGCCAAGATCATGATCCAGATTACCCACATGGGCCGTCGCTCGCGTTGGGATGGCGAGCATTGGCCGACCCTGCTGTCGCCGTCGGGCATCCGTGAACCGGTGCACCGCGCGACCTGCAAAACCATCGAGCCGGAAGAAATCTGGCGGGTGATCGGCAACTACGCCAGTGCTGCTGCGCGTGCCAAGGCCGGTGGCCTGGACGGCGTTGAACTGTCGGCAGTGCACCAGCACATGATCGACCAGTTCTGGAGCCCGCGCGTCAACAAACGTACCGATGAATGGGGCGGCAGTTTCGAGAACCGCATGCGTTTCGGCCTGGAAGTGATCAAGGCTGTGCGTAAGGAAGTCGGTCCGGATTTCTGCGTCGGCATCCGTATCTGCGGTGATGAATTCCACCCTGATGGCCTGAGCCATGAGGACATGAAGCAGATCGCCAAGTACTACGACGACACCGGCATGATCGACTTCATCGGCGTCGTGGGCTCGGGGTGCGATACCCACAACACCCTGGCCAACGTTATCCCCAACATGAGTTATCCACCGGAGCCGTTCCTGCACTTGGCGGCCGGTATCAAGGAAGTGGTCAAGGCCCCGGTTCTGCACGCGCAGAACATCAAGGACCCGAACCAGGCAACACGTATTCTGGAAGGCGGTTACGTCGACATGGTCGGCATGACCCGCGCGCACATCGCTGACCCGCACCTGATCGCCAAGATCAAGATGGGCCAGATCGACCAGATCAAACAATGCGTGGGTGCCAACTACTGCATCGACCGTCAGTACCAGGGGCTGGACGTGCTGTGCATCCAGAACGCCGCAACTTCCCGTGAATACATGGGCGTACCGCACATCATCGAGAAATCGACCGGTGTGAAACGCAAAGTCGTGGTGGTCGGTGCCGGCCCTGCCGGGATGGAAGCGGCGCGTGTAGCCGCCGAACGTGGCCACGACGTGACCCTGTTCGAGAAGAAAGAATTCATCGGCGGACAGATCACTACCGCCTCGAAAGCCCCGCAACGGGACCAGATCGCCGGTATCACCCGTTGGTTCCAGCTGGAACTGGCGCGTTTGAAAGTCGACCTGCGCCTGGGCGTAGCCGCTGACGCGGCGACCATTCTCGACCTGCGTCCGGACATCGTGGTGCTCGCCGTCGGCGGTCATCCGTTCCTGGAGCAGAACGAACACTGGGGCGCGGCTGAAGGCCTGGTGGTCAGCAGCTGGGACGTGCTCGACGGCAAGGTGCTGCCTGGCAAAAACGTGCTGGTCTACGACACCATTTGCGAGTTCACCGGGATGTCGGTTGCCGACTACCTCGCAGACAAGGGCAGCCAGGTCGAGATCGTCACCGACGACATCAAGCCGGGTGTGGCCATCGGCGGTACATCGTTCCCGACGTACTACCGCAGCATGTACCCGAAAGAAGTGATCATGACTGGCGACATGATGCTCGATAAGGTCTACCGCGAAGGCGACAAGCTGGTGGCGGTGCTGGAAAACGAATACACCGGCGCCAAAGAGGAGCGGGTGGTTGACCAGGTCGTGGTCGAGAACGGCGTGCGGCCGGACGAAGAAATCTACTACGCGCTGAAGGAAGGTTCGCGCAACAAAGGCCAGATGGACATCGAAGCCCTGTTCGCGATCAAGCCTCAGCCATCGTTGAGCCAGGCGGGTGACGGCTACTTGCTGTTCCGCATCGGTGACTGCGTGGCCCAGCGCAACACGCACGCGGCGATCTACGACGCACTGCGGCTTTGCAAGGATTTCTAACGGATTTACCACCATCACCTGTGGCGAGGGAGCTTGCTCCCGCTGGGCTGCGAAGCAGCCCCAAAACCTGCAGTCGAGGTGTATCAGGTGTACACCTGAGACTGTTTTGGGAGCGCTTCGCACTCCAGCGGGAGCAAGCTCCCTCGCCACAAGTAGGTGCGTCGCTCTCATCGGCACGCACATGACCCCGAGGTCTTTGGGAGCTCCACCATGTTAAACACCCTTCTTCCCATCCTGCTGTTTGCCGCCCTGGGCCTGGCTGTCCTGGGCGCGTTGCGGCGGGTGGCCATGTGGCGCCGGGGCCGTGCGTCCAAGGTCGATCTGATCGGCGGCCTGCTGGCCATGCCCAAACGCTACATGGTCGACCTGCACCACGTGGTGGCACGGGACAAATACATCGCCAACACCCACGTCGCCACGGCGGGTGGTGCGGTGGCGTCTATCGTGCTGGCGATTCTGGTTCACGGTTTTGGCCTGCATAACCGCTTCCTCGGTTATGCACTGTTGTTGATGACGGCAGTGATGTTCGTCGGTGCGATCTTTGTTTACTTGCGTCGGCGCAACCCGCCGGCGCGTTTATCCAAAGGTCCGTGGATGCGCCTGCCGAAAAGTTTGCTGGCCTTCTCGGCGTCGTTCTTCCTGGTGACCCTGCCGGTGGCGGGCATCCTTCCGGAAAACTTCGGCGGTTGGCTGCTGGCGGCGATCCTCGGTGTCGGCGTGCTGTGGGGCGTGTCTGAGTTGTTCTTCGGCATGACCTGGGGCGGGCCGATGAAGCACGCCTTCGCCGGTGCCTTGCACCTGGCCTGGCACCGTCGCGCCGAACGTTTTGGTGGTGGTCGTTCTACAGGTCTTAAACCGCTTGACCTGAACGATCCGCAAGCCCCCTTGGGCGTGGAAAAGCCCAAGGATTTTACCTGGAACCAACTGCTCGGCTTCGACGCCTGCGTGCAGTGCGGTAAATGCGAAGCGGCGTGCCCGGCGTTTGCTGCTGGCCAGCCGCTGAACCCGAAAAAACTGATTCAGGACATGGTCGTCGGCCTGGCTGGCGGCACCGATGCCAAGTTCGCTGGCAGTCCTTATCCAGGCAAAGCCATCGGTGAACACGCGGGTAATCCGCATCAACCGATCGTCAACGGTCTGGTGGACGCTGAAACCCTGTGGTCTTGCACCACTTGCCGTGCCTGCGTTGAAGAATGCCCGATGATGATCGAGCACGTTGACGCCATCGTCGACATGCGCCGCCATCTGACCCTGGAAAAAGGCGCGACCCCGAACAAGGGCGCCGAAGTCCTGGAAAACCTGATTGCCACCGACAACCCGGGCGGTTTCGCCCCGGGCGGGCGGATGAACTGGGCGGCGGACCTGAACCTGACACTGCTCAGCGAGAAGAAATCCACCGACGTGCTGTTCTGGGTTGGCGACGGTGCGTTCGACATGCGCAACCAGCGCACCTTGCGTGCCTTCGTCAAAGTGCTGAAAGCCGCGAAAGTCGACTTTGCCGTGCTCGGTCTTGAAGAGCGTGATAGCGGTGACGTCGCCCGCCGCCTGGGCGACGAAGCGACCTTCCAGCTGTTGGCCAAACGCAACATCCAGACCCTGGCCAAATACAGCTTCAACCGCATCGTCACCTGCGATCCGCACAGCTTCCACGTGCTGAAGAACGAATACGGTGCCTTCGATGGCAACTACCTGGTGCAGCACCACAGCACCTACATGGCCGAAATCATCGACGCTGGCGCACTCAATCTGGGGCAGCACAAAGGCGACAGCGTGACCTATCACGATCCGTGCTACCTCGGCCGCTACAACGGCGAATACGAGGCACCGCGCCAGGTACTGCGTGCGCTGGGGATCGAGGTCAAGGAAATGCAACGTTCCGGTTTCCGCTCACGCTGCTGCGGCGGTGGCGGCGGTGCGCCGATCACCGACATTCCGGGCAAGCAACGGATCCCCGACATGCGCATGGACGACATCCGCGAAACCGGTGCCGAGCTGGTGGCCGTGGGTTGCCCGCAGTGCACTGCGATGCTCGAAGGCGTGGTCGAACCACGGCCGCTGATCAAGGACATCGCCGAACTGGTGGCCGACGCGCTGCTTGAAGACGCGGCGCCCAGCAAGTCACCGGCACCGACTAAACGTCAACCCGCGGAGGCCCACTGATGAGCGACATTATCCGCCGCGATCCGCGCGCTGAATGGATCGCCCGCAACCGCCTGCATCCGCTGCATGCTGCCATGCAACCGGTGGAACACAGCTGGATGGGCCCCAACGGGATCATTCGCAAGAATCCTCATGGCATTGGTTTCATCGGCCCCAATGGCATCAAGCGAATTGACCGCAGTGGTGCACAGCAGGGCGGGGCGACCAAGCGTACGGCCGCCGTTGAAGTGCAATTGCCGCTGCATCAGGTGGCGACACCCGCGTTCTACATCAGCGTGGTGCCGGACATGGTTGGCGGCCGTTTAAGCAGCCACGACCGCGACCTGCTGGGCCTGGCCCATCAACTGGCCGGCAAGGACGGTGCGGTGCTGGCGGTGGTCTTTGGCGAACACAAGGAAAGCGCCTTCGCTACTGCGGGCGTCGACCGCCTGTTGGTGCTGGATGGCGAAGCATTCGAGGGTTATGCACCGGAACAGCGGGTGCAGGGTCTACGGGCTGTGGATAACCAGTTCAGCCCTCGTCACTGGCTGCTGCCGGACAGCCGCACCGGTGGCGGTGAGCTGGGTCGGCGCTTTGCCGCGGCGCTCGGCGAACGCCCGGCCACGCGGGTCTGGCAGGTCAAGGATCAGGAGTGCATCGGCCGCGCCGGTGCCGGTCTGCAAGACTTGGCGCGTCCTGTCGCACGGTTGATTCTGGCGGCGGTGGAATGTGCCGAGCCGGTCAGCGAAACCCGTCATGAAGCGTTGCCGGTGGAGTTATCCACAACGGTTGCGCGCAGCCTGTCGCGGATCGAGGACCTGGGCGCGGTAGCGGTCGACCCGGCAGCGATTCCCATGGCCGAAGCCGAGTTCATCTTCTCGGGCGGCAACGGGGTCAAGGACTGGAACCTTTTCCACAGGACGGCGGCGGCATTGGGCGCGACCGAAGGCGCATCGCGGGTCGCGGTGGACGATGGCTTCATGGCCCGCGACCGTCAGGTCGGCGCCAGCGGCACCTGGGTCACGGCGCGGGTCTACGTGGCGGTGGGGATTTCCGGGGCGATCCAGCACCTGCAAGGCATCGGTGCCTGCGACAAGGTGGTGGCGATCAACCTCGATCCTGGCTGCGACATGATCAAACGCGCCGACCTGTCGGTGATAGGTGAAAGCGCAGAAATTCTTCAGGCCTTGATCGCGGCGGTAGAGGCTTACCGCAACGACGCCAAGCGCGATGCGGCTTAAGAGGAGGAAAGGGTTATGAGTACTCATGTAATCAGCCTGGTGTCGATCGGCGCCCACCCGACCTCGGGCCGGCCGCGCCGCGCCGATCAGGACGCGCGGGCGGTTGAACTTGGTCTGCAACTGGCAGGCGGTAACCTGCAAGTGCTGCACGCCGGTGATGTCGAGGAACCTGCGCTACGGGCTTATCTGGGCATGGGCCTGGAGCAGTTGCTCGTGCTCGAACAGCCCCAAGGCGCCGATGCGCTGCCAGCGTTGAGCGCTTATTTGCGCGATGCCGGCGCTCAGGTGGTGCTGACCGGCAGTCAGGCGGAAACCGGTGAAGGCTCGGGCATGTTGCCGTTCCTGCTGGCGGAAAGCCTGGGCTGGCCGCTGGTAGTCGGGCTGGCGCAGGTCGAATCCATCGACGGCAATTCGGCCCTGGTGCTGCAAGCCTTGCCGCGTGGCCAGCGTCGACGCTTGAAGGTGCGCCTGCCGTTTCTCGCCACGGTGGATAACGCCGCGCCCAAGCCTCGGCAAAGTGCCTTTGGCCCGGCTCGACGCGGCGTGTTGCACGCCGAAGACGTTGAAATTATCGACGATGAATTGCTCGCGGTTGCAACGTTGCAACCGGCCAAGCCACGGCCAAAACGCCTGAAAGTGATCAAGGCCAAGAGCGGCGCCGACCGGATGAAAGCCGCAACGGCCAAGGCCAGCGGTGGCGGTGGGCAAGTGCTCAAGGGCTTGAGTGCCGAGGCCGGGGCTGAGGCGATTCTCAAGTTGCTGATTGAAGAAGGCGTGGTTCGCTGAAGCATAGCCACCGCAAATCCAATGTGGGAGCGGCGATGCGGCGACCCGACTTGCTCGCGAAGGCGTAGTGTCAGTCGACATCAATATTGCCTGACCCACCGTCTTCGCGAGCAAGCCCGCTCCCACAGGGTTCGTGTTACCTGAATTTATGAGGAAACAATGGCAGTTGAATTTCGTTCGGCCCAGCGCGCGGATGCGCGGGAGATTGCTCGCCTGTTTCAGATTTCATCAGAAGGCGCCGCGGATTACATCTGGAGCCAACTGGCGGAGCCCGGCCAGGACCTGCTGGATGTCGGTGCCAGTCGCTACGCCCGTGAAGATGTGGATTTCTCCTATCAAAACTGCCTGATCGCGCAGGCAGAGGGCAAGGTCATTGGCATGCTGCACAGCTATGTGATGCGTCACGATCCGCTGGCCGCTCCCGTCACCGATCCGGTCCTGGCGCCGTATGCCAAGCTGGAAATCCCCGACACCCTCTACATATCGAGCCTGGCGCTGCATGAGGGCTGGCGCAACCAGGGCCTGGGCCAACAATTCCTCGCCTACGCTTACGACCGTGCCAACCAGTTGGGGCTCAATGGCTTGAGCCTGATCGACTACGCGGCGAACACCGGTGCCCGTCGGTTTTACGAGCGACATGGCTTCCGTGTCGTCGATAGCTGCCAGATCACACCCCATCCGATGATTCGGGTCACGGGTGAAGCCTATTTGATGTATCGGCCTTAAGGCATCAACCAAGTTCCTGTGGGAGCAAACCTGCTCCCACAGGGGTGATGTATTTACCCACAATCCCTGTTAGCGCTTCTGTGGATAACATGTTCACCCCTCGCTACACCCCACGCATCTCAAGCCCTGCAAGCCCTTGTACGAAAAACAACCAGCCTAACCCCGCGTTTTTTCGAGCTTTTTTTAGTGGATAAGGGCGTGTGTAGCTCAAGACTTGCCCCCAATCTCTGTTGGCGCTTCTGTGGATAAGATGTTTGCTGTCCGCTGTAAGCCATACAGGTCGTGGCTTTCAAGCTTCTGGTTAATAAATGACCAAATGCTGGGTTTTACCCTCCGCTGACTGTTCAAGCCCACGAAATATGCAGCCTGGACGTGGTTTTCCACAGCGCACTGAATAGTTTGCACAGTTGCCCCCAAAGTCTGTTGGCGCTTCTGTGGATAAGGTGTTTGCGATCCTCTGTGAGCCATGAATAACGTGGCTTGCAGGGTTTTGATCAAAAAATAGGCAGTGGCTGTCGAAAACCGATCAATTGAATAAGTCACGGATTTTATTCAGTTTCTGTGGAGAAAACTTCCGGCCTTTCCACAGTTGTCCCCATTAGCTGTGGGTGGAGGTGTGGATAACTTGTTCGCGGAAGGCTGTACGCCACGTTCCATATAGGCTGGAACGCGATAGATCATATTTCGTACAGTTCTAAAGACCAGGGGTGTGTATTCAGGGGAGGGATGTAGTGACTGGTAGGACGCTATCGTCGGAACGCCGCCCGGAGCAAGCCCGCTCCCACACTTGACCGGTTCGTTCACTGAGTTTGTGAACACCACCGATCCAATGTGGGAGCGGGCTTGCTCGCGAAGCTTTTGAGGCTTAGCCGTGAACCGGCACGCCCTTGAGGTACGGCGCAGGTTCTGCACCCAGGTTGTTCAACAGGCGCTCGCTGTACCAATCCACGAAGTTCACCACGCCGAACTCGTAAGTCTTGGAGTACGGGCCTGGCTGGTACGCCGTGGAGTTGATCCCGCGCTGGTTCTCTTCGGCCAGGCGACGGTCTTCGTTGTTGGTCGCATCCCAGACTTCACGCATGCGCTCGACGTCGTAATCCACGCCTTCGACAGCGTCCTTGTGCACCAGCCATTTGGTGGTGACCATGGTTTCCTGCGCGCTGATCGGCCACACAGTGAACACAATGATGTGATCGCCCATGCAGTGGTTCCACGAGTGCGGCAGGTGCAGGATGCGCATGGAGCCCAGATCCGGGTTCTGGATCCGGCCCATGAGTTTCTTGCAGGCTTGCTTACCGTCGAGGGTCATCGACACGGTGCCCTTGAGCAGCGGCATACGCACGATGCGGTTACGCAGGCCGAAGCTGGCGTGTGCGTAAGGAATCTTCTCGGCTTCCCAGGCAGCGGCAGAAGCGGCTACGTGGTCCTTGAACGCCTGGTCGGCACGCGGGTCGGTGACGTCGTCCCATTCCAGCAGGGTTTTCAGCAGTGCCGGGTGCGACGCGTTGCAGTGGTAGCACTCGCGGTTGTTTTCCAGCACCAGCTTCCAGTTGGCCTGTTCCACCAGGGTGGTTTGCACCGCCACCTTGGTGTTTTCCATGTCGTACGGTTCCATGTAATGGTTCAGTGTCGACAGGAAGTCATCGATGGCTGGCGGGTTTTCCGCGAGGCTGACGAAGATGTAGCCGCCAGCGGTCTTCACGTTGACCGGTTTCAGTCCGTACTGCTTCATGTCGAAGTCGTCGCCCATCTCGGAGCCGGCGAACAACAGGCGGCCGTCCAACTCGTAGGTCCACTGGTGGTAGTGGCAGACCAGCTTGGCGACTTTGCCTTTTTCACTGGTGCACAGACGCGAACCACGGTGGCGGCAGACGTTATGGAAGGCATGGACCACGCCTTCTGCGCCCCGAATCACAATGATCGGGTTCTTGCCGATCTGCAGGGTCAGGTAGTTGCCCTTGGTCGGGATTTCGCAGGTCATGCCGGCGATCAACCACTCTTTCTGGAAGATCTCCTGCATGTCGATATCGAACAACCGCTCATCAGAGTAGAACGGCTGTGGCAGCGAAAATGTACGCTCGCGCTCTTGCAGCATCTGCGCGGTGGCCTTGCGTGCGGGTTCCAGTGGATCGCCCAAGCTCAAGGTAGTGGTGACGTCCATCGTTTAAGTCCTCATGGCCATCTGTGTGGCCGGCGAATAGTGGCTAATCAGGGTTGCTACGCAAGGCAGAAAACAGCGTTTATCTGTTGAGGCGAGTGTGGGGCCGGCGCAGGCTGGAACCTTATCCATGGGCGACATGGCCCAATCTGTTCCCGACGCTCAACCCCCGGTGGTTGTGGGCTGGTCGCGATAAGTACGTGAATGTCGTAGATAGGTAAGTGGCCACTGCACACCTTGCGCAGAATCGGCAACATGAGGTCGACAGTCGACCGTGGAGATCAGCATGTCCAATAGTTTCCTGAACCCGGTAACCACCCAGACCTGGGCCAATGGCCGGCACATTGTCCGTTGCGTCAAAGTCATCCAGGAAACCTGGGATGTGCGGACCTTCTGCTTCATGGCCGACCAGCCGATCATGTTCTTCTTCAAACCGGGGCAGTTCGTCACCCTGGAGCTGGAGATCGAGGGCGTGCCGATCATGCGCTCGTACACCATTTCCAGTTCGCCGTCGGTGCCTTACAGCTTTTCGGTGACCATCAAGCGCGTACCGGGCGGCAAGGTTTCCAACTGGCTGCATGACACCCTGCACGAAGGCCAGGAGCTGGCGGTGCACGGGCCGGTCGGCCTGTTCAACGCGATGGATTTCACCGCACCGAAAGTGCTCTATCTCAGCGGCGGTGTCGGGATCACCCCGGTAATGTCCATGGCTCGCTGGTTCTACGACACCAACGGCAATGTCGACATGGTGTTTATCCACAGTGCCCGCTCGCCAAAAGACATCATCTATCACCGCGAGCTGGAGCACATGGCGTCGCGGATCGATAACTTCAGCCTGCACCTGATCTGTGAGAAGCACGGACTGGGCGAGCCTTGGGCCGGTTATCGCGGCTACCTGAACCATAAAATGCTGGAGCTGATGGCGCCGGACTTCCTTGAACGCGAGGTCTTCTGCTGCGGCCCGACCCCTTACATGCACGCGGTCAAACGCCTGCTGGAAGCCGCTGGCTTCGACATGAAGCGTTACCACGAAGAATCTTTCGGTGCTACACCGCCCGAGGCTCGTGCCGATGCGGTGGAGCAAGCCGAACAAGCGGCCGACGCCCCGGAAATCGATGTAGCCGATCTGCATCAAGTGGAATTCACCGCGTCCGGCAAAAGCATCCGCGTGGCGCCGGGTGAAACCGTCCACGCCGCCGCCGCCAAGCTTGGCCTGTTGATTCCGAAAGCCTGCGGGATGGGGATTTGCGGAACGTGCAAGGTAATGAAGCTGGGCGGGGAAGTCGAGATGGAGCACAACGGCGGGATCACCGAAGAAGACGAAGCCGAGGGTTACATCCTGTCGTGCTGCAGCGTGCCGAAAGGGGATGTACGGATCGAGTTCTGATTGGCTCTGGCTCAGAACCTGTGGCGAGGGGGCTTGCCCCCGTTGGGCTGCGTAGCAGCCCCAAACCCTGAGAGTGCGGTCTGTCAGGCAGACCGTGTTTGCTGAATTTACGACGGCTTCGCCGCCGAGCGGGAGCAAGCTCCCTCGCCACAAAGTTTCATTTCATTCTGGTGAGGGTATTACCCCGCCATCACTTCCCGAATATCCGCCGCCAATTCCCGAACGCGCTCTACCTCGGTATCCCACGAGCACATGAAGCGGGCGCCGCCTTTGCCGATGAAGGTATAGAAACGCCAGCTCTTGGCGGTCAGTGCCGCGACGGCCGATTCCGAGAGTTGCAGGAACACGCCGTTGGCTTGTACCGGGAACATCAGCTCAACGCCCGGAATGTCGCTCACCAGCTCGGCCAGCAGCTGTGCGCAGTAGTTGGCGTGGCGGGCGTGTTTGAGCCAGGCGTCGTTTTCCAGCAGACCGACCCATGGCGCCGAAAGAAAACGCATTTTCGACGCCAGTTGCCCGGCCTGTTTGCAGCGGTAGTCGAAGTCTTCGGCCAGCTTGTGGTTGAAGAACAGAATCGCCTCACCCACCGCCATACCGTTTTTCGTCCCGCCGAAGCACAACACATCGACACCGGCCTTCCAGGTCAGGTCCGCTGGCGTGCAATCAAGGAACGCGCAGGCGTTGGAGAAGCGCGCGCCGTCCATATGCAGGTTCAGGCCCAGTTCCTTACAGGTGGCGCTGATGGCGCGGATTTCTTCCGGGGTGTAGATGCTGCCGACTTCGGTCGCCTGGGTCAGGGTCACGACGCGCGGTTTCGGGTAGTGAATGTCCTGGCGCTTGAGGGCGATTTCACGGATCGATTCCGGGGTCAGCTTGCCGTTTTCAGTGCGTGCGATGAGCAGCTTGGAGCCGTTGGAGAAGAATTCCGGCGCGCCGCATTCGTCGGTTTCGACGTGGGCAGTTTCCGAGCAGATCACGCTGTGGTAGCTCTGGCACAGTGACGACAGCGCCAGGGAGTTGGCGGCGGTGCCGTTGAAGGCGAAGAACACTTCGCAGTCGGTTTCGAACAATTTGCGGAAATCGTCCGAGGCGCGCGCCGTCCACTCATCGTCGCCATAAGCGCGTTGGTGGCCTTGATTGGCCTGTTCCATGGCGGCCCAGGCTTCCGGGCAGATACCGGAATAGTTGTCGCTGGCGAATTGTTGGCTCTTGTCGGTCATGGCCGGCTCCGTGGTCGATGATGGTGCGCACTGTACCCAGATTTGCAGGAAGCGCACATCTGCTGATTCTGTAGGAAAAGTCGTGTTGTAAACACCCTGTGGCGAGGGAGCTTGCTCCCGCTGGATCGCGTAGCGGTCCCAAAGCCAATAAATGCGGGCTGTCTGATAAAGCGCATTAGCCGGTATTGCGACTGCTGCGCCCGAACGCGGACCGGCCGAACGGGAGCAAGCGTCCTCGCGACAAGAGCCCGCCAGTCGGCGGCATTTATCCCGGCGTGCCAACCCATGTCGTAAACGCACCTTTGCGTGGCGTCCATAGGCATTTGACCTGTCTGCGCCGGCCATACCATCGCATCCAAAGGGCACTGCCGTAAGGTACGTGCCTCACCGAGACGAAAGGCGCACAAGCCGCCGCTGGGAGAGACGCGATGTTCAGCAAGCAAGACCAGATCAAGGGTTACGACGATGCACTGCTGGCGGCGATGAATGCCGAAGAGCTGCGCCAGGAAGATCACATCGAGCTGATCGCGTCAGAGAACTACACCAGCAAACGCGTCATGGAAGCGCAAGGCAGTGGCCTGACCAACAAATACGCCGAAGGTTATCCAGGCAAGCGCTACTACGGCGGCTGCGAGCACGTCGACAAGGTCGAAGCGCTGGCCATCGAACGCGCCAAACTGCTGTTCGGTGCCGATTACGCTAACGTCCAGCCGCACTCCGGCTCGTCGGCCAACAGCGCCGTTTACCTGGCCCTGCTGCAAGCCGGCGACACCATTCTCGGCATGAGCCTGGCCCATGGCGGTCACCTGACCCACGGCGCCAAGGTGTCGTCCTCGGGCAAGCTGTACAACGCCGTGCAGTACGGCATCGACACCAAAACCGGCCTGATCGACTACGACGAAGTCGAGCGTTTGGCCGTCGAATGCAAGCCGAAGATGATCGTCGCCGGCTTCTCGGCTTACTCCAAGACTCTGGACTTCCCACGTTTCCGTCAGATCGCCGACAAGGTCGGTGCGCTGCTGTTCGTCGACATGGCGCACGTTGCCGGTCTGGTCGCTGCCGGCCTGTACCCGAACCCGCTGCCGTATGCCGACGTGGTGACCACCACCACCCACAAGACCCTGCGTGGTCCGCGTGGCGGCCTGATCCTGGCCAAGGCTAACGAAGAAATCGAGAAAAAGCTCAACGCGGCAGTCTTCCCCGGTGCCCAGGGCGGCCCGCTGATGCACGTGATCGCCGGTAAGGCGGTGTGCTTCAAAGAAGCGTTGGAGCCTGGCTTCAAGGCTTACCAGCAACAAGTGATCGACAACGCACAGGCAATGGCCAGCGTTTTCATCAAACGTGGCTACGATGTAGTGTCCGGCGGTACGGATAACCACCTGTTCCTGGTGAGCTTGATCCGTCAGGGCCTGACCGGTAAGGAAGCCGACGCCGCTTTGGGTCGTGCCCACATCACCGTGAACAAGAACGCCGTACCGAACGATCCACAATCGCCGTTCGTCACCTCGGGCCTGCGTATCGGCACCCCGGCGGTCACCACGCGCGGCTTTAAAGTTACCCAGTGCGTTGAACTGGCCGGCTGGATCTGCGACATCCTCGACAACCTCGGCGACGCCGATGTCGAGGCCAATGTTGCCAAGCATGTGGCAGCTGTGTGCGCGGACTTCCCGGTTTATCGCTGAGCGCGGTTTTGGAGTAAATGACTATGCAACGCTACTCAGGCTTCGGCCTCTTCAAACACTCCCTCAGCCACCACGAAAACTGGCAGCGGATGTGGCGCACGCCGACTCCGAAAAAAGTCTACGACGTGGTCATCGTCGGCGGCGGCGGGCATGGTCTGGCGACCGCCTACTACCTGGCCAAGGAACACGGCATCACTAACGTGGCCGTGGTCGAGAAGGGCTGGCTGGGCGGCGGTAACACCGCGCGCAACACCACCATCGTGCGTTCCAACTACCTGTGGGACGAGTCGGCCCACCTGTACGAACACGCGATGAAACTCTGGGAAGGTCTGTCCCAGGACCTGAACTACAACGTGATGTTCTCCCAGCGTGGCGTCTACAACCTATGCCACACCCTGCAGGACATTCGTGATTCCGAGCGTCGGGTCAGCGCCAACCGCCTCAACGGCGTCGATGGCGAACTGCTCACCGCTCAGCAAGTGGCTGACGAGATTCCGTACCTCGACTGCTCGAAAAACACTCGCTACCCGGTGATGGGCGCTACCGTCCAGCGTCGCGGCGGCGTGGCCCGTCACGATGCCGTGGCCTGGGGCTTTGCCCGTGCGGCCGACGCCTTGGGCGTGGACCTGATCCAGCAGACCGAAGTGATCGGTTTCCGCAAGGAAAACGGTGTGTGCATCGGTGTTGAAACCAACAAGGGCTTCATCGGCGCCAAGCGCGTCGGTGTAGTCACCGCGGGTAACTCCGGGCACATGGCCAAACTGGCCGGTTTCCGTCTGCCGATCGAATCCCACCCGCTGCAAGCGCTGGTGTCCGAGCCGATCAAGCCGATTATCGACAGCGTGATCATGTCCAACGCCGTACACGGTTACATCAGCCAGTCCGACAAGGGCGACCTGGTAATCGGTGCCGGTATCGACGGCTACAACGGCTACGGCCAGCGTGGTTCGTACCCGGTGATCGAGCACACCATCCAGGCCATCGTCGAGATGTTCCCGGTGTTGTCCCGCGTACGCATGAACCGCCAGTGGGGCGGCATCGTCGACACCACGCCGGACGCCTGCCCGATCATCTCGAAAACGCCGGTACCGAACATGTTCTTCAACTGCGGTTGGGGCACCGGTGGTTTCAAAGCAACTCCGGGCTCGGGCAACGTGTTTGCCGCCAGCCTTGCCAAGGGTGAAATGCACCCATTGGCTGCACCTTTCTCCATCGACCGCTTCCACAGCGGTGCGTTGATCGATGAACACGGCGCTGCTGCGGTCGCCCACTAACAGGAGAAATCCCTATGTTGCACATCTTCTGTCCTCACTGCGGCGAACTGCGCTCCGAAGAGGAATTCCATGCATCCGGCCAGGCGCACATCCCGCGTCCACTGGACCCGAGCGCTTGCACCGACGAGCAGTGGGGGGACTACATGTTCTTCCGTGATAACCCTCGCGGGTTGCACCACGAACTGTGGGATCACGTCGCCGGTTGCCGTCAGTATTTCAACGTCACCCGTGACACCGTGACCTACGAGATTCTCGAAACCTACAAGATCGGCACCAAGCCGCAGTTCACCGACAAGACTGAAAGTCCGAAAGCGGCCGCGCAGGCTCTGGGAGCGAAGGTATGAGCCAGATCAATCGCCTGTCCAACGGTGGACGGATCGACCGCAACAAAGTCCTGAGCTTCACCTTCAACGGTCAGGTCTACAAGGGCTTTGAAGGCGACTCCCTGGCCGCTGCATTGCTGGCCAACGGCGTCGACATCATCGGTCGCAGCTTCAAGTATTCGCGTCCTCGCGGGATCTTCGCCGCAGGTGCTGAAGAGCCGAACGCGGTGCTGCAGATCGGCGCTACCGAAGCCACGCAAATTCCTAACGTGCGCGCCACTCAACAGGCGCTGTACCAGGGCCTCGTCGCCACCAGCACCAACGGCTGGCCGAGCGTAAACAACGACATGATGGGGATTCTCGGCAAGGTCGGCGGCAAGCTGATGCCGCCGGGCTTCTACTACAAAACCTTCATGTACCCGCAATCGTTCTGGATGACCTACGAGAAGTACATTCGTAAGGCTGCAGGTCTCGGTCGTTCGCCGACCGAAAACGATCCGGACACCTACGACTACATGAACCAGCACTGCGACGTGCTGATCGTCGGCGGTGGCCCGGCCGGTCTGGCGGCTGCCTTGGCAGCTGCGCGCAGCGGCGCCCGAGTGATTCTGGCCGATGAACAGGAAGAGTTTGGCGGCAGCCTGCTCGATTCCCGCGAAAGCCTCGATGGCAAACCAGCCACCGAGTGGGTCGCCAGTGTCATTGCCGAGCTCAAGAACACCCCTGACGTGTTGCTGTTGCCTCGTGCGACCGTCAACGGTTACCACGACCACAACTTCCTGACCATTCACGAACGCCTCACCGATCACCTCGGCGACCGCGCACCGATCGGCCAGGTTCGTCAGCGTATCCACCGGGTTCGCGCCAAGCGCGTAGTGCTGGCAACGGGGGCTCACGAGCGTCCGCTGGTCTACGGCAACAACGACGTGCCGGGCAACATGCTCGCCGGTGCCGTCTCGACTTACGTGCGCCGTTACGGCGTAGCACCGGGCAAGAAACTGGTGCTGTCGACCAACAACGATCACGCCTACCGCGTGGCGCTGGACTGGCTCGACGCCAGCCTGCAAGTGGTGGCCATCGCCGATGCGCGGAGCAATCCTCGCGGTGCGCTGGTCGAAGAAGCACGCGCCAAAGGCATCCGTATCCTGACTGGCAGCGCCGTCATCGAAGCACGCGGCAGCAAGCGCGTCACCGCTGCTCGTGTTGCCGCGATCGACGTCAAGGCGCACACCGTCACCAGCCCTGGCGAGTGGCTTGAATGCGATCTGGTTGCCAGTTCCGGCGGCTACAGCCCGGTGGTTCACCTGGCGTCGCACTTGGGTGGCAAACCGATCTGGCGTGAAGACATCCTCGGTTTCATCCCGGGCGAAGCACCGCAAAAACGCGTTTGCGTGGGCGGCATCAATGGCGTCTACAGCCTCGGCGATTCTTTGGCCGACGGTTTTGAAGGCGGCGTGCGCGCGGCCAGCGAAGCCGGCTTCAAAGCGGTCGAAGGCGTTCTGCCAAAAGCCCTGAGCCGTGTCGAAGAACCGACTCTGGCGCTGTTCCAGGTGCCGCATGAAAAGGCTACCGCACGTGCGCCGAAGCAATTCGTCGACCTGCAGAACGACGTCACCGCGGCCGCCATCGAACTGGCGACCCGCGAGGGCTTCGAGTCGGTCGAGCACGTAAAACGTTACACCGCACTGGGCTTCGGTACTGACCAGGGCAAGCTTGGCAACGTCAACGGTCTGGCCATCGCCGCCCGTTCGCTGAACGTGACCATCCCACAGATGGGCACCACCATGTTCCGCCCGAACTACACGCCGGTGACATTCGGTGCGGTTGCCGGTCGTCACTGTGGGCACATCTTCGAACCAGTGCGTTACACCGCACTGCACGCCTGGCACGTGAAAAACGGCGCCGAGTTCGAAGACGTCGGTCAGTGGAAACGTCCTTGGTACTTCCCGAAAAACGGTGAAGACCTGCATGCCGCGGTGAAACGCGAATGCCTGGCCGTGCGTGAAAGCGTTGGCCTGCTGGATGCCTCGACACTCGGCAAGATCGACATTCAAGGCCCGGATGCGCGTGAGTTCCTCAACCGCGTCTACACCAACGCCTGGACCAAGCTCGACGTGGGCAAGGCTCGTTATGGCCTGATGTGTAAAGAAGACGGGATGGTCTTCGACGACGGCGTTACTGCTTGCCTCGCCGACAACCACTTCGTGATGACCACCACCACCGGCGGCGCTGCGCGCGTGCTGCAATGGCTGGAAATCTACCACCAGACCGAATGGCCAGACCTGAAGGTGTACTTCACCTCGGTTACCGACCACTGGGCGACCATGACCCTGTCGGGGCCGAACAGCCGCAAGCTGCTCAGCGAAGTCACCGACATCGATCTGGACCGGGACGGTTTCCCGTTCATGACCTGGAAAGAAGGTTTGGTCGGTGGTGTGCCGGCGCGGGTGTTCCGGATCTCGTTTACCGGTGAGCTGTCGTACGAAGTCAACGTACAGGCCGACTACGCCATGGGCGTCCTGGAAAAAATCGTCGAGGCTGGCAAGAAGTACAACCTGACGCCGTACGGCACTGAAACCATGCACGTCCTGCGGGCCGAGAAGGGGTTCATCATCGTCGGCCAGGACACTGACAGCTCGATGACCCCGGACGACCTGAACATGGGCTGGTGCGTCGGTCGCACCAAACCGTTCTCGTGGATCGGCTGGCGTGGCATGAACCGTGAAGACTGTGTGCGTGATCAGCGCAAACAGTTGGTCGGCCTCAAGCCGATCGACCCGACCAAATGGCTGCCGGAAGGTGCGCAACTGGTGTTCAACACCAAGCAAACGATCCCGATGAGCATGGTCGGTCACGTGACCTCCAGCTACGCCCACAACTCCCTTGGCTACTCGTTTGCCATGGGTGTGGTCAAAGGTGGCTTGAAGCGCATCGGCGAGCGTGTGTTCGCGCCGTTGGCCGACGGCAGCGTGATCGAAGCGGAAATCGTTTCTTCGGTGTTCTTCGATCCGAAAGGCGATCGCCAGAACATCTAGTGGCCTCAGTTCTTGTGGATGGGCATGACACTGAGTCGGCCCATTCGCGAGCAAGCCCGCTCCCACAGGGGAACGCGGTCGAATGTGGGAGCGGGCTTGCTCGCGAAGGCGGTAGAACAGCCACCACAGGAACCGGCCCCAACAGAATTGATAAAGGTGCTTTATGACCACAGCCAACGTTTACCAACAGCGCCCAACCACTGGGGCAAAGGCCGAGTCGTCGCTGCACCACGCGGGCCTGCAAAGCCTGGTGGGCAAGGGCCGTAAAAACGCCGGTGTCACCGTGCGTGAGAAAAAACTCCTGGGTCACCTGACCATTCGTGGTGATGCCCACAACCCGGCATTCGCCGCTGGCGTGCACAAGGCCCTGGGCCTTGAACTGCCGGTCGCGCTGACCGTGGTCGCCAAAGGCGAAACCAGCCTGCAATGGATGGGCCCGGACGAGTGGCTGCTGATCGTGCCTAGCGGCGAAGAGTTCGCCGCCGAGAAAAAACTGCGTGAAGCCCTGGGCGATTTGCATATCGCTATCGTCAACGTCAGCGGTGGCCAACAGATTCTTGAACTGAGCGGCCCGAAAGTCCGCGAAGTGCTGATGAAGTCCACCAGCTACGACGTGCACCCCAACAACTTCCCGGTGGGCAAAGCGGTGGGCACGGTGTTCGCCAAATCGCAACTGGTGATCCGCCACACCGCTGAAGACACCTGGGAACTGCTGATCCGTCGCAGCTTCTCGGATTACTGGTGGCTGTGGTTGCAGGATGCAGCGGCTGAGTATGGCCTTAGCGTCCAGGCCTGATCTGTGGCGAGGGAGCTTGCTCCCGCCGGGCTGCGCAGCAGCCCCAATGCCATCTATAGCATTCCGCCAGTGAGACCGAATCCGTAGATTTACGACTGCTACGCAGCCGACGGGAGCAAGCTCCCTCGCCACAAAGGAGTCACCGCATTATGAGCCGCGCACCAGACACATGGATTTTGACTGCCCATTGCCCAAGCGTCCTGGGCACGGTGGATGCGGTGACCCGCTTTTTGTTCGAACAGGGTTGCTACGTCACCGAGCACCACTCCTTCGATGATCGGCTGTCTGCACGTTTCTTCATTCGCGTGGAGTTTCGTCAGCCGTCGAGTTTCGACGAACAGGCATTCCGCACAGGCTTGGCCGAACGGACCGACGCGTTCGGCATGGTGTTCGAACTGACCCCGCCGCACCACCGGCCAAAAGTGGTGATCATGGTCTCCAAGGCTGATCACTGCCTCAACGATTTGCTCTATCGCCAGCGCATTGGCCAACTGGCGATGGATGTAGTCGCGGTGGTGTCCAACCACCCGGACCTCAAGCCGCTGGCCGACTGGCACGGGATTCCCTATTACCACTTCCCGCTCGACCCGAACGACAAGCCAGCACAAGAGCGGCAGGTCTGGCAGGTGATCGAAGAGTCCGGTGCAGAGCTGGTGGTGCTTGCGCGCTACATGCAAGTGCTGTCGCCGGAGCTGTGCCGCAAGCTCGATGGTAAAGCGATCAACATTCACCACTCGTTGCTGCCTGGTTTCAAAGGCGCCAAGCCGTATCACCAGGCCTACAACAAGGGCGTGAAACTGGTGGGCGCCACGGCGCACTACATCAACAACGACCTCGACGAAGGCCCGATCATCGCCCAGGGCGTGGAAGCGGTGGATCACAGCCATTACCCCGAAGACCTGATTGCCAAAGGCCGGGATATCGAGGGGCTGACGTTGGCCCGGGCAGTGGGTTATCACATTGAACGGCGGGTGTTTCTCAACGCCAACAGAACAGTAGTTCTTTAGATTTTTGGGGCCGCTTCGCGACCCATCGCGGGCGGGCCTTGCTCCTGCAGTGATCGCGTCGTCCCGTTATCTAACGGCCGACATCACCTCGTAGGAGCAAAGCTTGCTCGCGATGAGGCCCTTACAGACAACACAAGACACAAGCACTAACCCAAGCAATCTACGCGTTGCCCTCAGTTGGCAACGCGGTTTCATAAAAACAACAGCGAGGTGAAAGCATGTCTGGTAATCGTGGTGTGGTGTATCTCGGCGCAGGCAAGGTCGAAGTACAGAAAATCGACTATCCCAAAATGCAGGACCCGCGCGGCAGGAAGATCGAGCACGGCGTCATCCTGCGCGTGGTATCCACCAATATCTGTGGTTCCGACCAGCACATGGTACGTGGTCGCACCACGGCTCAAACCGGTCTGGTGCTGGGCCACGAGATCACGGGTGAAGTGATCGAGAAGGGCAGCGGTGTCGAGAACCTGCAGATCGGCGACTTGGTGTCGGTACCTTTCAACGTTGCCTGTGGCCGTTGCCGTTCGTGCAAAGAGCAACATACTGGCGTCTGCCTGAGCGTTAACCCGGCGCGTCCGGGCGGTGCCTATGGTTATGTCGACATGGGTGACTGGACCGGTGGCCAAGCCGAATACGCGTTTGTGCCGTATGCCGACTTCAACCTGCTGAAACTTCCAGATCGCGACCGGGCCATGGAAAAAATCCGTGACCTGACCTGTCTCTCCGACATCCTGCCCACCGGTTACCACGGCGCAGTGACTGCCGGCGTTGGCCCTGGCAGCACCGTGTACGTCGCCGGCGCCGGCCCGGTTGGCCTGGCAGCTGCCGCTTCCGCTCGCCTGCTGGGTGCTGCGGTGGTGATCATCGGTGACGTCAACCCGATCCGCCTGGCCCATGCCAAGGCTCAGGGTTTCGAAATCGCCGACCTGTCGACAGACACCCCACTGCACGAACAAATCGCTGCACTGTTGGGCGAACCGGAAGTGGACTGCGCCGTCGATGCCGTAGGCTTCGAAGCTCGCGGTCACGGCCATGCCGGGGTGAAACACGAAGCACCGGCCACCGTACTCAACTCGCTGATGGGCGTGGTTCGGGTTGCCGGCAAAATCGGTATCCCAGGCCTGTACGTGACAGAAGATCCGGGTGCAGTCGACGCCGCCGCGAAAATGGGCAGCCTGAGCATCCGCTTCGGTCTGGGCTGGGCCAAATCCCACAGCTTCCACACCGGCCAGACCCCGGTGATGAAGTACAACCGCCAACTGATGCAGGCGATCATGTGGGATCGCATCAAGATTGCCGACATCGTGGGTGTCGAGGTCATCAGCCTCGACGACGCACCACGTGGTTACGGCGAATTCGATGCCGGCGTACCGAAGAAGTTTGTGATCGATCCGCACAAGTTGTTCAGCGCGGCGTAAGGCTTCACGCAAACAAGAACGGCGACCTTCGGGTCGCCGTTTTTTTATGCTCGGAATACCAACCCTGTGGCGAGGGAGCTTGCTCCCGCTGAGCTGCGAAGCAGCTCCAAAACCATTCACCTTGGTGTGTCAGTCAAAACATGTCAGTCGGTTTACGACTGCTTCGCAGCCGAGCGGGAGCAAGCTCCCTCACCACAGTGGATGGCTACAACCCCGCTAACGCTCCTTGATACAACACCGGCCCGGTCGGCTGCCCGGTCGGCGAACCGCCTTCAGGCTCCAGGCTGACCGCCAGCGCTATCGGTTTACCGAGCAGCGCATGCTGTTTCTCGCTCAACGCGACTCGACCTTTGCCGCCGGCCGGGATTACGCCCAGGGAAATCGGTTTGCCATCCGCTGGAACCGCCCACAATTCGAGGCTGTGTCCGGGGGCGACGGTGGCCAGGGCCAGCGGTTCGACTTGCAGATAATCGTCGTGAGCCTTGATTCGCAAGGCAGGCTGCGCGCTGGCGCTGAGCAAGGTGGCGCTGTACTGGCTGCTGTCGCGGTTGTAGAGAATGCCCAGCGTCACGGCCACCAGCAGCGAGCAGACGGCCACCGTCACACGCAACCAGTTCCAGAACGGACGTTTGGCCGGCACGTGCAGTTCTTGCGGTTCGATTCGCGCATTGATGGCTGTCCATACCCGGTCGGGCACGGGCACTTCCACCAGCGGCTCGTTGAGGCTGGCCAGGCTTTCTTGCCACTTGGCCAGCTCAACGCGCAACTCGGCGTCGTCCAGCAGCAGCTGTTCGAAGCGGCGGCGTGCGGCGGCGGGCATCAGGCCAATCGCGTAGTCGGCGGCGAGGGCACGGCGCAGGCTTCTGGATTGATAGTTCATGATTCAAGGCACCTGCGCAGGCGCTCCATGCCACGGCGAATCCAGGACTTGACCGAGCCCAGGGGCGCCGCCAGATGATCGGCCAGTTCAGAACAGGACAAACCCTGAAAGTAGGCCACGGTGATCGATTGACGCTGCATGCCTTCAAGGGTCTCGAGACAGCGCTTCAGCGCGCTGGCTTCACGGTCGCTGCTGAGCAACTCCTGGGCCGAGGGCGCTTCGTCGACCAGCGCCTGTTCTTCCAGTTCGCTGAGGCGGCGGTCGCGGTGTTTGCGTAACTGGTCGATGGCCTGGTTGCGGGTGATGTTGATCATCCAGGTCATCGGCGCCGACAAATGCGCCTGGTAGCGCGAGGCGTTGTTCCAGATGCGCACGAAGCTTTCCTGCAGCACTTCTTCGGCCAGGTCGCTGCGCCCCATGAAGCGCAGCGCCACGCCATGCAGGCGCGGTGCAACGCTGCGGTAGAGCGTTTCGAACGCACGGCGGTCACCCAGTGAACACTGGGCGAGCAGCTGTCTGAGCGGTTCGGCGTCGGCGCTGGAAATGACCGTTCTCCAAACAATCCCGGTGGGTATGCGCTGTCGGTTGCAGGCTGAGGTTAGTTCACGGCGCGTTGTTGTTCCATTCACGGCGACAGCCCTCAAGGCAACGCCGGCCCTGATCCACAGGGCCGGCGTCAGCGCTTAGCTTTTCGGCATCAGCACTTTGTCGATGACTTGAATCACGCCGTTGGATTGGTACACGTCATAGGTCGTGATGTCGGCGGTGGCGCCTTTTTCGTCCTTGAGGGTGATGTTGTGCGGGCCGTTCATCGTCACCCACAGCTTGCCGCCGCTGACGGTGGTGAGTTCGGCTTTACCGCCGCCGGCCTTGATCTGCTGGGCCAGCGTCGCCATGTCGAATTTGCCGGCGACCACGTGGTAGGTAAGGATATGGCTCAGCGTGGCTTTGTTGGCAGGTTTGAGCAGAGTGTCGACGGTGCCGGCGGGCAGGGCGGCGAACGCCGAGTTGACCGGTGCGAACACGGTGAACGGGCCTTTACCCTTGAGGGTATCGACCAGGCCAGCGGCTTTCACCGCGGCGACCAGAGTGGTGTGATCCGCCGAGTTCACGGCGTTATCGATGATGTCCTTGCTCGGCATCATGGCTTGTCCGCCGACTATTACAGAGTCGTGGCTCATGTCTGCCGCGTGCACGCTGTTGAGGGTCAAACCGCAGGTTACGGCCAGGCTCAGCAGGCTGGCGATCAACGGGGTTTTAATCGTAGTGCGCTTCATGGTGATTGTCCTAGGTGAGGAATCGGCCAGGAATGTCTGTCCGTGCTTGATATACGCAGTGGGTCAGAGATCGGATGCAGCGCAGGAAAAATATTTTTCGGCTAGATTTCACGCACGCCGGTGTGGCGCACAATGGCCGGGAACAATTAATGTCGCGACCAGTTAAACGGCTGGTTTCCGCCACCTGATTGCAGGTGGCTTTCAGGGTTCAGGAGTTGCTTTCGATGAAGATTTCACGCGGTTTTGCTTTGGCTTCGCTCATGTCCCTGGCGACCAGCCCGGTCTTCGCCGCAGGCTTCAGCCTGAACGATGTGGCCGGTGCCGTGTCCGGTATGCAGGGCAGCGACAAGACGGCTGCCGCTGCACCGACCCCGCAGGCAGCAGGTCTGTTGAGCGCGCTGAGTTCGCTGAACGTCACCCCGGAGCAGGCGATTGGTGGCACAGGAGCCATGTTGGGGCTGGCGAAGAATCAGCTGGGCGCGGCCGATTATTCCCAGTTGACCAATAAAGTGCCGGGTCTTGATCAGCTGTCGGGCAGCAATGCATTGGGCAGCCTGGGGGGTTTGAGCGGTTTGCTCAGTGGTTCGCCGGGTAAGTCGACAGGCCTGGACAGCGCCTTGGACAACGTCAAGAACACCAATGACCTGAACAATGCCTTCACCGCGTTGGGCATGGACAGCGGCATGATCGGCCAGTTTGCCCCGATCCTGCTGCAATACCTCGGTCAGCAGGGTGTTGGCGGTTCGCTACTCAACAGCCTCGGCGGGATCTGGGGCGCCGGCGGCTGATTCAACCTGCTCGGCGCGCAAGGCGTCGATGCATGAGCCCTTCTCGGTCCAGAGCTGGTTGACCCGGTTCTGGACGCTCTGGCAAAACACCGGATCGTTGCAGTGCTGAAAAAGGCTGGCGTCGCCACGGAACAATGCCTGACCCGTTCCGGTCAAACCAGCAGTTTTCCGCCCGCATTCGGGTGGCTTTCAGGGTTCAGGAGTTGGTTTCGATGAAGATTTCACGCGGTTTTGCTTTGGCTTCGCTCATGACCCTGGCGACCAGCCCGGTCTTCGCTGCCGGCTTCAGCCTGAACGATGTGGCGGGTGTCATGTCCGGCATGCAGGACGGCGACGAGACGGCGGCCACTGCATCGACCCCGCAGGCAACAGGCCTGTTGAGCGCGCTGAGTGTGCTGAACGTGACCCCGGAACAGGCCATCGGTGGCACGAGCGCGATGCTGGGTCTGGCGAAGAACCAGCTGAGCTCGACCGACTATTCACAGTTGACTAAAGACGCGCCGGGGTTGGGCATGCTGTCGGCTGGCGGTGGTCTGGGTATGCTTGGCGGACTGCTCGGTGGCTCGTCCGGCAAGTCGTCGCCTCTGGACAGCGTCCTGGGCAACCTGGATAACGTGAAGAACACCAATGACCTGAGCAGCGCCTTCAGCGCGCTGGGCATGGACGGCGGCATGATCGGCCAGTTCACCCCGATCCTGCTGCAATTCCTCGGTCAGCAGGGTGTCGGTGGTTCGCTACTCAATAGCCTTGGCGGGATCTGGGGCGCCGACGGCTGATTCAGTCCGCTCGGCGCGCAACGCGTCGATGCGTAAGTCCTTCTCGGTCCAGAGCTGGTTGACCCAGTTCTGGACGCTCTGGCGAAACGCCGGATCGTTTTCGTAATCGCCCTGGCACAACGCCGGATCCAGCTCGCGGGTCTTGATGTCGATGATCACTCTTGGCACCGCACCGCTGATCAAATCCCAGAAACCCGGAATCTTCGCCTGTGGATACACCACAGTCACATCGAGCACCGCATCCAGCTGTTCACCCAACGCCGCCAATACAAACGCCACGCCGCCCGCCTTGGGTTTGAGTAAGTGCTTGAACGGCGATTGCTGTTCGGTGCGTTTGGCTGGTGTGAAGCGAGTGCCTTCCAGGTAATTGACCACGCTCACCGGTTGGCGTTTGAACAACTCGCAGGCGGCTTTGGTGATCTCCAGGTCCTTGCCGTGCAGTTCCGGGTGCCGGGCCAGGAAAGCTTTGCTGTAGCGCTTCATGAATGGGTAATCCAGTGCCCACCAGGCCAGGCCCAGAAACGGTACCCAGATCAGCTCTTTCTTCAGGAAGAACTTGAAGAACGGCGTGCGCCGGTTGAGCGTCTGGATCAGCGCCGGGATGTCGACCCAGGACTGGTGGTTGCTGATCACCAGGTAAGAGGTGTCGGCCCGCAGGCCTTCGCCGCCGCGAATGTCCCATTGTGTGGGGATGCACAGGGCGAAAATCAGTTTGTCGATTTCGGCCCAGGTCTCGGCGATCCACATCACCGCCGCGCTGGCATCATCACGAAAGCGCCCCGGCAAGAGCAGTTTCAGCAGGGCAAACACCATCAACGGACCGAACAGGACCAGGGTGTTGAGTAACAGCAGCAAGGTGACGAAACAGCCGGTGAGCAGGCGGCGCATAAATAACTCTTGGAAGCGTTTGGGCGCGCAATGATAAGCAGCTTCGGCCCAGAGGCCAAATGCGGGTGGCGACGAATGTTTCACTTTTGTCTGGGTATGCTCGAACGATCATTACAACTGCGGTCTAAAATCCCGTCGTCCTACTCCCAGGGAATCCATTACGTGAAATCCATCCTCGCATTGTTAGCCCTTGTGGCCCTGCCGGTCATGGCAGCCGAGCCGACCCTTTATGGTCGTTATGAATACATCAAGCTGCCGGAAATCGGTGGCCAGGTCCTCAAGGCCAAGATGGACACCGGCGCGCTGACAGCATCCCTGTCGGCCAAGGACATCGAAACCTTCACCCGCGATGGCGAAGATTGGGTGCGCTTCCGTCTGGGTACCAAGGATGCGAGCAACAAGGTCTTCGAACACAAAGTCTTGCGCATCAGCAAAATCAAAAGCCGCGCCGACGAGGAAGATGAAAAAGACACGACGGACGTCGCCAAGCGTCCGGTCGTCGAACTGGAACTGTGCCTGGGCAGCATCAAGCGCACGGTCGAGGTCAACCTGACCGACCGCAGCAGTTTCAATTACCCGCTGCTGATCGGTGCCAAGGCATTACGTGAGTTTGGTGCGGCGGTGAACCCGGCCAGACGCTTTGTCGCGGATAAGCCTGACTGCTGATTGACGCCGAATCAGCCTTGGGGCACCGTTCGCCCACTTAATTGCCGGGCTTGGATGCCATGCCTCATATCCTGATTGTCGAAGACGAAGCGGCAATTGCCGATACGCTGATTTTTGCCTTGCAGGGCGAAGGCTTTACCACTACGTGGTTGAGCCTCGGCGCGGCGGCGCTCGAACATCAGCGCATGACACCTGCAGACTTGATCATTCTGGATATCGGCCTTCCGGATATCAGCGGCTTCGAGACCTGTAAACAGTTGCGGCGCTTCAGCGAAGTGCCGGTGATGTTCCTCAGTGCCCGCGACGGCGAGATCGATCGGGTCGTGGGGCTGGAGATCGGCGCCGACGATTACGTCGTCAAGCCATTCAGCCCTCGGGAAGTCGCGGCGCGAGTCCGGGCGATTCTCAAACGCATGGCGCCGCGTGCGGTGAACGAGTCGTCCAGCGCCGTGTTCCAGGTCGACATTGATCGCGTGCAGATCAGCTATCGCGGTCAACCCCTGGGCCTGACTCGCCACGAGTTTCGTCTGTTGCAGTGTTTGCTGGAGCAACCCGAGCGGGTCTTCAGTCGCGAGCAACTGCTCGATGCGCTGGGGGTCGCCGCCGATGCGGGTTATGAGCGCAGCATCGACAGCCACATCAAAAGCCTGCGCGCCAAGCTGCGTCTGGTGGCTGCCAATGCGGAGCCGATCCAGACTCACCGTGGCCTCGGTTACAGCTACAGCCCGGGGAATAGCTGATGCCGTTGGGAATCCGGATCTTCCTGGTCTATGTACTGTTCATCGGCCTGACCGGTTACTTCGTGCTCAACACGGTGATGGAGGAAATCCGCCCAGGCGTTCGACAGTCCACCGAAGAAACCCTGGTGGACACCGCCAATCTGATGGCCGAAATCCTGCGCGATGACTTCAAGGCTGGCACCCTCAACCAGAATCGCTGGCCCGAGTTGCTCAAGGCTTACGGCGAGCGGCAGCCGGCGGCGACAATCTGGGGTTTGCCAAAAAATTCGGTCAACCACCGTATCTACGTCACGGATGCCAAGGGCATCGTGGTGCTGGACTCCCGTGGCGTAGCAGTGGGCCAGGACTATTCGCGCTGGAACGATGTGTACCTGACCTTGCGCGGCGAATACGGCGCACGCTCGACCCGCAGCATCGCTGACGATGCCACTTCTTCGGTGATGCACGTCGGCGCACCGATCCGCGATAACGGGCAGATTATCGGCGTGGTCACCGTGGCCAAGCCCAACAGCTCATTGCAGCCTTACGTCGACCGCACCGAACGTCGATTGCTTTGGTACGGCGCCGGGTTGATCGGCCTCGGCTTGTTGTTCGGTGCGGCGTTGTCCTGGTGGCTGAGTGTCGCATTACGGCAGTTGACCGCTTACGCCCAGGCGGTCAGCGAAGGTCGACGGGCCGAGCTGCCACACTATCGCGGCGCAGAGCTGGAGCAACTGGCCACGGCGGTGGAGCGCATGCGCACGCAACTGGAAGGCAAGGCTTACGTCGAACGATACGTGCATACACTGACTCACGAACTGAAGAGCCCGTTGGCGGCGATTCGCGGTGCCGCCGAGTTGCTGCAAGGCGAGATGCCGGCAACACAACAACAGCGCTTTGTCCGCAATATCGACAGTGAAAGTGCGCGGATGCAGCAGTTGATCGAGCGCTTGTTGAACCTGGCGCAGGTCGAACAGCGTCAAGGGCTGGAAGAGCGTGTACCGGTGCCGTTGGCAGCATTGGTCGATGAGTTGCTCAGCGGTCAGCATGCGCGTATCGAGCGCAAGCAGTTGAAGATCGAAAAGCAGATTTCAACCGATCTGGGTGTGCTGGGCGAGCCGTTCTTGCTGCGTCAGGCACTGGGAAATCTGTTGGAGAACGCTCTGGATTTCTCCCCGTCCCACGGCGTCTTGCGCTTCACCGCCGAACGGCATGCCGAGCAGGTCGAATTCAAACTGTTCAATCAGGCCGAACCGATTCCGGATTACGCCCTGGGGCGTTTGAGCGAACGCTTCTATTCACTGCCACGCCCGGACAGTGGACGTAAAAGTACCGGCCTTGGGCTTAACTTCGTTGAAGAAGTAGTCAAGTTGCATGGGGGTGAGTTGCATGTCTGTAATGTGCCGGGCGGCGTCGAGGTGACGCTGCGATTGCCTTCATAAGCTAAAAGATCGCAGCCTGCGATCTTTTGCTTCTCCACACACTCTCCACATTTCCCCCATAAAACCCTCACAGCTATCTTCCAGACTCTCCCTCATTCGAACAGGGAGAGACCCATGAACCGCAGCTTGGCCATAAAACTTGGGGCAATTGCCCTTCTGATTGTGCTGTTGATGATCCCATTGCTGATGATCGGCGGGGTGATTTTTGACCGCCAGCAACTGCGCAACGGTGTCCTTGAGGACATCGCCCGTAGTTCCAGCTACAGCCAGCAATTGAGCGGGCCGCTGATGGTGGTGCCGTATCGCAAGGTGGTCAGGACGTGGAAAACCAACGAAAAAACCAGCGAGCGTTATCAGGAAACGACTCAGGAACGGGGGCGACTGTATTTCCTTCCTGAACGTTTCGAACTCGATGGTCTGGTTCAAACCGAACTGCGCGCCCGTGGCATTTACGAGGCGCGGCTGTTTCACGCGGATAACCGGATCAGCGGGCACTTTTCTATCCCGGAGCACTTGGGCATCAAGGAGGACTTTTCCGACTACCAGTTTGACCAGCCGTTCCTGGCCGTGGGCATCAGCGATATTCGTGGTATCGAAAACGCCTTGAAGCTTGAACTCGATGACCAACGCCTGGACTTTGTTCCGGGTACGCAAGTGGACTGGCTGGGCGAGGGCGTGCACGCCAGTCTGCCGGTGCTGGATGCGAACAAAGCCACAGAACTGGCCTTCGGTTTTGACCTGCGTCTGCAAGGCACTGGTCAGTTGCAGATCACCCCGGTAGGTAAAACCAGCAAAGTCAGTTTGAAAGCCAACTGGCCGCATCCAAGCTTTATCGGCAACTACCTGCCAGCCCAGCGTGAGATAAGTGCTGAAGGTTTCAGCGCCAATTGGCAGGCCTCGTTCTTTTCCACCAATCTGGAAGAGGCACTCAATAGCTGCTTGTCCCATTCCAGCTGTGAAGAGTTCAAAAGCCGCAGTTTCGGCGTCAGCTTCATCGACCCGGTGGATCAGTACCTCAAAAGCGATCGGGCGATCAAATACGCGCTGCTGTTTATCGTGTTGACCTTTGCCGGCTTCTTTCTCTTCGAAGTGCTGAAAAGCCTCGCGGTGCACCCGGTTCAATACGCCTTGGTGGGCGTGGCGCTGGCGTTCTTCTACCTGCTGTTGTTGTCGCTCTCCGAGCACATCGGCTTTGCCCTGGCGTATCTGCTGTCGGCCGCTGCCTGCGTGTTGTTGATCGGTTTTTATGTTTGCCATGTGCTGCGCAGTGCGCGCCACGGGTTGAGTTTTTCGGCGGGATTGGCGGCGCTCTACGGTTTGCTTTACGGCTTGTTGAGTGCCGAGGATTACGCGCTGTTGATGGGCTCGCTGCTGTTGTTCGGCTTGCTGGGCGTGTTTATGGTGCTGACCCGTAAACTCGACTGGTACGGGATTGGCCAGGGCAGGATCGCCAAGCCAGAGGTGGTGTATGAGTAGGTCGCTGGGGTTGCGCGAGGATCAGTTGCAGGGTGAATGGTTGGCGATGCAGATTGCCGGGTTGTTTACGCTGGAGCGGGGGGATGTCCTCATCGGCAAGCCCCGCTCCCTCAGATCCGCCGGTGCTGCTAAACCTTCGGCACGGTCGCCAGCATCGACGGCCGCTGACTTACTTCGGCATACCAGGCGCTGAGTTGCGGATTGCTCTTGCGCCACTCCAGGTCCGGATGACGCAAATCCAGATATCCAAGGGCGCAGGCAACGCTGATGGCCGCGACGTCGAAATGGCTGGTCAGCTCGGCGATGGCGTCGGCTTCCAGCACCGCCAGGGCCCGGCGGATCTTGTCGCGCTGGGCGTCGAGCCATTGGTCCCAGTGTTTCTCTGGAGCGCGCAGGGCGAGTTCGTAACGGATCAGCACTGCGGCGTCCATGATCCCGTCGGCCAGTGCGGCCAGAGTCAGGCGCCGCCAGCGTGCCGTGCCTTCGCGAGGGATCAGCGGGTTGCCGACATGTTGCTGATCGAGGTATTCGAGGATCACCCGGCTGTCGTACAACACGTTGCCGTCGTCCAGGCGCAACGCCGGAATCTTGCCCAGCGGGTTGTCCTGGTTCAACGCGGCATCAGGGCTGACCGGGGTCAATTGGCTGTGCTGCAGCGCCACGCGGTCCAGTTGACCGGTTTCATGCAGCAGCACCATCACTTTGCGCACGTAAGGCGAAGCAGGGTTGTGGAACAAGGTCATGCTGGGGGCGGACATGGACATTCCTCGGCTGTATTCAGGGAGCATGTGGCAGAGATCTAGCCTAGTAAGTTCCGGCGCGGCTGGCGAGGGTTTAGTGGTGCTGACAAGCTCGCTATCGCGGGCAAGCCTTGCTCCTACAGATTCGCGTGTTGTCTGTAGGAGCAAGGCTTGCCCGCGATGACGTCAGAACAGGCGCTGAACACCTAGAAGGAATGGCTTTGCTGCCGGCGTTTCCACTGGCTTAACCGCTGTTGCAGATTCAGTGGGCTGTGAATCTGCTGCATTCGTGCGCGGTTGAACAGGATCAACACTAACTCAGCCGTGGCCATGGCGTCGGCGCTGGCGTTATGGCGCTCGAAGACTTGCAGCTTGAACCACTTGATCCAGTCGTCCAGCCCGGCTTCGCGGATGTTTGCCTGTGGGCACAGCAGTGGCGCCATGTCGGCCACATCAAGGAAAGGATGCTGCAAGCGATAACCCAGGCTGTCCTTCAAGGCGCGACCGAGCATGTGCTGGTCGAACGGTGCATGAAACGCCAGCAACGGACTGTCACCGACAAACTCCAAGAAATCCAGCAACGCGTCCCGCGGATCGCTGCCAGCGGCAATCGCGCTTGGGCCCAGGCCATGAAGTAACACGCTAGGCCCGAGTTTGTGGCCGTTGCGCTGCAAGGTTCGCTCGAACTGCTGACTGAAATCGATCGCGCCGTCTTCGATCACCACGGCACCGATCGACAGCACCACGTCCTTGTTCAGGTTCAGCCCGGTGGTTTCCAGATCGACCACCACCCAGCGTTGCTCGCGCAGGCTGCATTCGCCCAGCGTCGGGGCGCTTGGCAGTTGGTCCAGGCGCTGTTGCTGCGCAGCGGTCAATGTCGGCCCGGCGGGGCGTAGCCAGGAAAACAGCTTCATAGCTGATACCGCAGGGCCAGGCTGCTTTGCAGGCGTTGGGCCTGGCGCAGGGACTCACGCAGGATTCGCCGGTCCAGATGATTCAAGCTGTCGGGATCGACCCGATTGGAATAGGGCAGGTTCTCACGGGTCTGTCGCTGATGCTGCTGCATGCGGGTTTGCTGGATGAAGTGATAGGCCTCTTCATAGGCCGCACCGTCCAGCGGGTCGATGACTTCTTTGGCCACCAGTTGACGAAAGCGCTCCAGGGTATTGTTGGCCCCGATGCCATGGGCCAGCGCCAATAGCCGGGCACCGTCGACAAACGGGGTCAGCCCTTGGACTTTCAGGTCGAGAGTGGCTTTTTCACCGTTCTTTTTCTCCAGCACGAACTCGCGGAAACGCCCGACAGGCGGGCGTTGGCGCAGGGCGTTCATGGCCAGCATGCGCTGGAACAGCCGATTGTCTGCTACCTGATCGAGAATCGCGCGGCGCAATTGCTCGCAGCCTTGCTCATCGCCCCAGACCACCCGCAGGTCGAAGTAAATGCTCGACCCGAGCAAATTCTCGGGCGTTGCTTCGCGGATAAACGCCGCGAAACGCCGCGCCCATTCGGCACGGGACAAACACAGCTGCGGGTTGCCAGCCATGATATTGCCCTTGCACAGCGTAAAGCCGCAGAGCGCCAGGCTCTGATTAATCTGCTGGGCGATCGGCAACAGCTTGCTGCGAATCTCGGCCGCCTGCACCGCATCGCGCGCTTCGAAGAGAATGCCGTTGTCCTGATCGGTGTGCAGTGTCTGCTCGCGGCGACCTTCGCTGCCGAAGCACAGCCAGCTGAACGGTATGCCGGGGTCGCCTTTATCGGCCAGCGTGAGCTCGATGACCCGGCACACGGTGTGATCGTTGAGCAAGGTGATGATGTGGGTGATTTGGGTGGAGGACGCGCCATGGGCGAGCATGCGCTCGACCAGCTGGCCGATTTCACCGCGCAGCGCCACCAGGTTTTCCACCCGTGGCGCGCTGCGAATGGTGCGTGCCAAGTGCACCAGATCGACGCGTTGCAGGGAAAACAGGTCGCGTTCCGAGACTACACCGCACAACCGTTGGTCCTTGACCAGGCAGACGTGAGCGATGTGCCGCTCGGTCATGGCAATGGCCGCATCGAACGCGCTGTGGTCCGGCGTCAGGAAGAATGGCGCGTGGATCATGTGCCGGTCGATGGGCTGATTGAAGTCACTGGTGCCATCGGCGACCACCTGACGCAAGTCGCGCAGGGTGAAAATTCCCAGCGGGGCTTTCTGCTCATCGACCACCACGATGCTGCCGACCTGCTGCTCGTGCATCAGGGTCACGGCTTCACGCAGTGGGGTCGCAGGGCTACAGGTCACGGGATGGCGCATGGCCAATTCGCCGAGGCGGGTATTGAGCGAATACTGGGTGCCGAGGGTTTCCACGGCTTTTTGCTGGACCTGCTGATTGACCTGATCCAGCAGGCTGCTGACGCCGCGTAGGGCAAAGTCGCGAAACGTGCTGGAAAGGGCGAACAGCTTGATGAAGGCCTGCTTGTTCAGCTGTAGGCAAAAGGTGTCTTCGGCGGCCAGGTGCTCGGTGCGGGTTGCACGCTCGCCCAGTAGTGCTGCGAGGGGGAAACACTCGCCAGTGGTGATTTCAAAGGTGGTTTCGGTGCCACCCTTGGCCGTGTGCGGGCGTTCGCCGACCACCCGGCCCTGTTTGACGATGTAAAAATGCTCAACCGGTCCGTCCGCAGGCTTGATGATGCTCTCGCCCGGGCCGTAGAAGCGCAATTGGCATTGTTCGACCAGGTAGGCCAGGTGCGCGTGTTCCATCTGGTTGAACGGCGGGAAACGCTGAAGGAACTGCAAGGTGCCCTGGATGTTCTGCAGCACCGCTGTTTTCCCTGCCTGGGTGAAGGCATCCGCTTTACTCATAACCATTACCGCAGTCTTTTTCGATTTGTTGTTGTCGGAGTCACTGCCATGGTCGGCCCCTGCGTGAAGAGTGCCCATTGGACGTAAGTCTAGGTCGTGGTGCAGGAAGCGAAATTTCGGAAATACCCTACGCTAATAATGCGCAAAACCGCTGGTTAGCCCACTTGGAAAACTATTCGGCGAAGCGCACATTTAAGTTCTGCTTAGCGATGTCCGACCATGGTGCTAGGGGATTAATCTGAATATGTAGAGAGATTTATGTCCGACCACGATATTTTGAGCGATGCCGAACGTGAAGCGTTGAGTGCAGTCATGCACGAACCGGACTTGCCAGCACAGCGTGTGCTGATTGTCGACGACGATAAGGACACGCGTGAGCTGCTTTCGGAAATTCTTGCGCTTGATGGCATCCGCAGCATGACGGCAGCCAGTGGCGAAAGCGCACTCAAACTGTTGGATTCGAACAAGTCGATCGGGTTGCTCATCACCGATCTGCGAATGCGTCACATCGATGGTCTGGAGCTGGTCCGTGAAGTGCGTGAGTCGGAACGGGCGGCATTGCCGATCATCATCGTTTCCGGTGACGCCAAAGCCCGGGATGTCATTGATGCCATGCACTTGAGCGTGGTGGATTTTCTGCTCAAGCCCATCGATAGCAAAGAGCTGTTGGTATTGGTCAAGCATCAGCTGGGGATGGATATATGAGTCACTGAAAAGATCGCAGCCTGTTTCAAACAAAAAAGCCCTGATCTCTCGATCAGGGCTTTTTCATGTCGTTAACGCTTATTCACAGGCCATTGGCAGCCTTGAACTCGCGACGGCGACGGTGCAGGACCGGCTCGGTGTAGCCGTTCGGCTGCTTGGTGCCTTCGATCACCAGTTCGACCGCCGCCTGGAAGGCGATGTTGCTGTCGAAGTTCGGTGCCAGCGGACGGTACAGCGGGTCGTTGGCGTTCTGGCGGTCAACCACCGGCGCCATGCGCTTGAGGGTTTCCAGCACCTGGGCTTCGCTGACGATGCCATGACGCAGCCAGTTGGCGATGTGCTGGCTGGAGATACGCAGCGTTGCACGGTCTTCCATCAGGCCGACGTCGTTGATGTCCGGCACTTTTGAACAGCCCACGCCCTGGTCGATCCAGCGCACCACATAACCGAGGATGCCCTGGGCGTTGTTGTCCAGTTCATTCTGGATCTGTTGCGCTGTCCAGTTGGGATTGCTTGCCAGCGGGATGGTCAGGATGTCGTCCAGCGATGCGCGAGCGCGCTTGGCCAGTTCGGCCTGACGGGCGAACACGTCAACCTTGTGGTAATGCAGCGCGTGCAGCGCAGCAGCGGTCGGCGAAGGGACCCAGGCGGTATTGGCACCGGCCAGCGGGTGAGCGATTTTCTGCTCGAGCATGGCAGCCATCAGATCGGGCATGGCCCACATGCCTTTACCGATTTGCGCACGACCTTGCAGGCCGGTGCTCAAGCCGATGTCGACGTTCCAGTTTTCGTAGGCGCTGATCCACTTTTCAGCCTTCATGTCGGCCTTGCGCACCATCGCGCCGGCTTCCATGGACGTGTGGATTTCATCACCGGTACGGTCGAGGAAGCCGGTGTTGATGAAGACCACGCGCTCGCTGGCAGCCTTGATACAGGCCTTGAGGTTGACCGTGGTACGCCGCTCTTCGTCCATGATGCCGACTTTGAGGGTATTGCGTGGCAACTCGAGCACGTCTTCGATGCGCCCGAACAGTTCGTTGGTGAACGCCGCTTCTTCCGGACCGTGCATTTTCGGTTTAACGATGTAGACCGAACCGGTACGGCTGTTCTTGCGGGTGGTGTTGCCGTTAAGGCTGTGCAGCGCCGCGAGGTTGGTGACCAGGCCGTCGAGGATACCTTCCGGCACTTCGTTGCCGTTCTTGTCGAGGATCGCGTCGATGGTCATCAAGTGGCCGACATTGCGCACGAACAACAGCGAGCGGCCGTGCAGGCTCAGTTCGCTACCGTCGGGCGCGGTGTAGGTGCGGTCGGCGTTCATGGTGCGGGTAAAGGTCTTGCCACCCTTGGCGACTTCTTCCGACAGATCGCCTTTCATCAGGCCGAGCCAGTTGCGGTAGATCACCACTTTGTCATCGGCATCGACAGCGGCCACGGAGTCTTCGCAGTCCATGATGGTGGTCAGCGCGGCTTCCATCAGGACGTCTTTGACACCGGCGTCGTCGGTCTGGCCGACCGGTGTGCTGGCGTTGATCTGGATTTCGAAATGCAGACCGTTGTTTTTCAGCAGGATCGCGGTCGGCGCCGCAGCATCGCCGTGGAAGCCGATCAGCTGTGCGTCGTTGCGCAGGCCGCTGTTGCTGCCACCTTTGAGGCTGACTACCAGTTTGCGATCAACAATCTTGTAGCCGGTGGAATCGACGTGAGAGCCGGCAGCCAATGGCGCGGCTTCGTCGAGGAAGGCGCGGGCGAAGGCGATGACCTTGTCGCCGCGTACCTTGTTGTAGCCTTTGCCTTTTTCCGCGCCGTCGGCGGAGCTGATGGCATCAGTGCCATACAGCGCGTCGTACAACGAACCCCAGCGGGCGTTCGAAGCGTTGAGGGCGAAGCGGGCATTCATCACCGGAACCACCAGTTGTGGACCGGCCATACGGGCGATTTCGTCGTCGACGTTTTGCGTCGTTGCCTGGAAATCGGCCGCTTCCGGCAGCAGATAACCGATGTCTTGCAGGAAGGCTTTGTAGGCCACAGCGTCATGCGCAAGACCAGCACGGGACTGGTGCCAGGCATCGATTTTCGCCTGGAGGTCGTCGCGTTTGGCGAGTAGGGCTTTGTTCTTCGGCGCCAGGTCGTGAATGACCTTGTCGGCACCGGCCCAGAACTTGTCGGCGGTGAGGCCGGAACCGGGAATGGCTTCGTTGTTCACGAAGTCGAACAGGACTTTGGCGACCTGCAGGCCACCGACTTGAACGTGTTCAGTCATTGCTTGCCTCACTCTGCTCAGCTATTTCGCTTTTCAGCTCTTCAATTTGACAATGAAGCCTCTGGCCATTTAAACCACAAACCCCTCTACCAGTACATGCCATTGCTGGCGGCTGGGTGGTTCCAATCAACGGCGTAAAGCCTTGCTGACGGGGCTTTGAGGGTTGCGATGGCGCCTGGGCAGACATCGATCCAACGTTATGTAGTGCGCGCTGCGGCATACTACATGATGAATTGCGGTTGTGAAAATTAGACTAATTACGTCGTTTGGCGACCCGGTCAGGCTATCCGGTCACGCCGGGGGACAGGATGTTCTCAAAAAACTATTGGATTGTTCCAGATAAATCTAAAAACTTGTACACATAATATTGAATTCACTGCTATGGGGCTTTGATTTTTTTGCTGCCGCGCTGAATTGGGTCCCTTGCCTATACTTGCCTTTCTATAACAAAAGTCATGACAAGAGGGCTGCGCCATGGACCACCTCGTACTCACCGTATTCGCCCCGGACAAGCCCGGCCAGGTGGAACGCATCGCCCAATGCATTGCCGAGCATGGTGGTAACTGGCTGGAGAGTCGCATGTCACGGATGGCCGGGCAGTTTGCCGGGATCCTTCGGGTTGGCGTGCCAGCCGAGGGCTACGACGAACTGGTCGATGCACTTCAGGCGTTGTCCGCCCAAGGGATTCGGGTGCTGATCGCCGAAAGCAGTATCGAGCAATCCTGCACCTGGAAGCCGATTGCCATGGAGCTGGTTGGTAACGACCGACCAGGAATAGTCCGTGACATCACACGTTTGTTGAGTGAACAGGGGGTCAACCTTGAGCGCTTGGTAACCGACGTGCGTCCGGCGCCGATGAGCAGTGAGCCGCTGTTCCACGCCGAAGCGATTCTTGCGGTGCCGCTGACCCTTTCCCTGGACGTGCTGCAGTCGCGGCTGGAGACCCTGGCCGATGATTTGATGGTGGAGTTGGTGCTGCGCAGCGAGCCATGAACGGGTTATCCAAGTAAAGCGTGCACCCGCCTGTGGATAACCTGTAGAGATACGTCTCCAGCCCACGCCGGCCGGGGCTCATCAGTGATTGATCAAAAAACCAGCAGTTTCAAGGGCTTGTGCACAAACGGCGGGGATCACGCTGTGGATAACCTTGGGAAGGATGCTTGCAGGCCACGTCGGTCGTGGCCTGCAAGGGTTTGTACGTTTTTTGATCAGCGGCGGCGACGTAAACTCATCCAGGCGTCGATGCTGTAAACCGCCAGGCCTGCCCAGATAAACATGAAGGCCACCAGCGTGGTGGACGACAGGTGTTCGCCAAACAGCAGTACGGCTTGCAGCAGCACCAGCGTCGGTGCCAGGTATTGCAGGAAGCCGAGGGTGGTGTACGGCAGGTGCCGAGCAGCAGCGTTGAAACAGACCAGCGGCACCAGCGTTACCGGGCCGGCAGCGACCAGCCACCACGCTTCGGACGTAGTCCAGAACGCTGCTTGCGCGCTGGTAGCGGTTGGATTGAAGAGCAGCCAGGCAAGGGCAATCGGTACCAGCATCCAGGTTTCCACCACCAGCCCGGGCAATGCTTTGACCGGAGCCTGTTTGCGGATCAATCCGTAGAAGCCGAAGGTCAGCGCCAACACCAGCGACACCCACGGCAGGCTGCCGACTTGCCAGACTTGCTGCGCGACGCCAACGGTGGCCAGCCCGACGGCGACCCACTGCAGGCGTCTCAAGCGTTCGCCAAGGATCAGCATGCCCAGCAGCACGTTCACCAGCGGGTTGATGTAGTAACCGAGGCTGGCCTCAAGCATGCGTCCGTTATTCACCGACCAGACGTAGGTCAGCCAGTTGGTCGCGATCAGCGTGCCGCTCAGTGCAAGGACTGCCAGCCGCCGAGGGTTTTCGCGCAGTTCACGCCACCAGCCCGGATGCTTCCAGACCATCAGTAGCAAGGCGCCGAACAGCGCTGACCAAAGTACCCGGTGGATGATGATTTCTACGGCAGGTACGTCGGCGATGGCTTTGAAGTAGAGCGGGAATAATCCCCAGATGATGTAGGCACTCAGGCCCAATATGTACCCGCGACGCAGGTTGGCGGCTTGCATGCAGAATCCTTGCTTAGGCAGCTAACAAAGGGGGGATTGTAAGGAGATTTGACCGGGTGTGTCCCGTTCGCTTTGGTGTAGGAGCGAGGCTTGCCCGCGATGGACGATGACGCGGTCTGTCAGATTGACCGCGTCGTGCCCATCGCGGGCAAGCCTTGCGCCTACAGGGACCGTGGTGGATCAGAACAACTTCAACGGTTCTTCGTTGAGGGCCGCCAGTTGCTCACGCAATGCGAGCACCTGGTCGCCCCAATAACGTTCGGTGCCAAACCACGGAAAGCTGTGGGGGAACGCCGGGTCATCCCAACGACGGGCCAGCCACGCGCTGTAATGCATCAGGCGCAGGGCACGCAGTGGTTCGATCAGCGCCAGTTCACGGGGGTTGAAGTCGTGGAACTCGCTGTAGCCGTCCATCAGTTCCGACAACTGACCGAGACATTCCTGACGATCGCCGGCGAGCATCATCCATAGGTCCTGCACTGCCGGCCCCATTCGACAGTCGTCGAGGTCGACGATGTGGAACATCTCGTCACGGCACATCATGTTGCCGGGGTGGCAATCGCCGTGCATGCGGATGTTCTGGTGCGGCGTGTCTTTGTAGACTTCTTCCACACGCTTGAGCAGGTCGCGGGCGACTGACTCGTAAGCGGGCAGCAAGCTGCGCGGTATGAAGTTGCCTTCGAGCAAGGTGGTCAGCGAATCATGGCCGAAGTTTTTGACGCCCAACGCTTCGCGGTGTTCGAAGGGGCGGGTAGCGCCCACTGCGTGCAAGCGGCCAAGCAATTGCCCCAAACGGTAGAGCTGATCGAGATTGCCCGGCTCCGGCGCACGACCGCCCCGGCGGGGGAACAGGGTGAAGCGGAAACCGGCGTGTTCGTGCAGGCTTTCACCGTTGTGAATCAACGGCGCAACGACAGGCACCTCGCACTCGGCGAGTTCGAAGGTGAAGCGGTGCTCTTCGAGAATGGCAGCGTTGGTCCAGCGTTGCGGACGGTAGAACTTGGCAATCAGCGGTTCGCCATCTTCGATGCCAACTTGATAGACACGGTTTTCATAGCTGTTGAGCGCAAGGACGCGGGCGTCGCTGAGAAAACCGATGCTTTCTACGGCGTCGAGCACCAGATCGGGGGTAAGTGTTTCAAACGGGTGAGACATGCTGACTCCTGCGCGCAGCAGGCTGCCGCGTCCGGCCAAACATGGTAGCGCAGACTGGCACAGATAGGTGGTGACAGTGCTGACGCATTCGCGAGCAAGCCCGCTCCCACAGGTGAGCTCCTGTGTGTCACAGATAGTGTGCACACTGGATAACCAATGTGGGAGCGGGCTTGCTCGCGAAGAGGCCAGGTCAGGCGCCGACGATCCCGCCGTCTACTCGGGTAATCGCCATCACCGAGGAGCGCGGCTTGCCGTTCGGCAAATGCTCGGGGAAGGTTGACCCACCGTTTTCCCCCGGATGCTGAATGCCGACAAACAAGGTCTTCTGGTCCGGCGAAAAGCTGATGCCGGTCACTTCGCAGCCCACCGGGCCGACCATGAATCGGCGGATTTCACCCGTCGCAGGATCGGCACAGAGCATCTGGTTGTTGCCCATACCGGCGAAATCGCCGGCGTTGCTGTAGTCCCCGTCGCTGAGAATCCACAGGCGACCGGCCTTGTCGAATCCCAAGCCATCCGGGCTGTTGAACATGTTGTCTGCTGTGATGTTCGACGAGCCGGCTTTCGCTGTGCCGGCGTGCACGGTCGGGTTGCCTGCCACCACGAACAGATCCCAGCCGAATGTCAGCGATGCGTGGTCATCGCGATCAGTGCGCCAGCGCAGGATTTGCCCATAGACGTTTTTCTCCCGTGGGTTCGGCCCGCCCACCGGTTGCCCGTCTTCGCCGCGCTTGGCGTTGTTGGTCAGGGTGCAATAGACCTGGCCGTCTTGCGGGCTGACCACGATCCACTCTGGACGGTCCATGCGCGTGGCGCCGACGACGCTGGCGGCCAGGCGCGCGTGAATCAGCACCTCGGCCTGATCGGCAAAACCGCTGCCGGCGTCGATACCGTTCTTGCCATGAGTCAGCTCGATCCACTGGCCCTGACCTTTTGGATGGTCGGGGTTGCTGTCGCCGGCATCGAAACGTGCGACGTACAACGTGCCGTGATCCAGCAGGTCATGGTTGGCTTTGGGTGTTGCGTGATTGATCTTGTCGCGGCTGACGAATTTGTAGATGAACTCGCCGCGCTCATCGTCGCCCATGTAGACCACCGCGCGACCGTCGTGGGTCTCGGCCAGGGCCGCGTTTTCGTGTTTGAAACGGCCCAGGGCCGTGCGCTTGACCGGGGTCGATTGCGGGTCGAACGGGTCGATTTCCACCACCCAACCGTGACGGTTGAGTTCGTTGGGGTTTTTCGCCAGGTCAAAACGTGGGTCGTGTTGGTGCCAATTAATCTCTTTGCTGGCGACTGATGCGCCATAGCGCTTTTGTGCTGCGTCGAACTTGTGCTCGGGATTGCTGCTGCCAAAGCAGTCGGTGAAGTTCTCTTCACAGGTCAGATAAGTACCCCAAGGCGTCTTGCCATTGGCGCAGTTCTGGAAGGTTCCGAACACTTTTTTGCCGGTCTTGTCAGCGGCGGTTTTCATCAGCTCATGGCCAGCGGCCGGACCGCTCAACTGCAGCGGCGCGTTGCCGTGGATTCGGCGGTTGTAGCGCGAGCCCTGAACGAATTGCCAGTGGCCGTTCTTGCGCTGCACTTCGATCACCGACACGCCTTCGCAGGCCAGCGCTTTGCGCACTTCTTCGGCTGATTGCGGCATGCCGCCATGGGCGTAGAGGTAGCGATAGTTGGTGTATTCGTTGTTGATCGCCATCAGTGCGCGATTGTCGTCGCCGGGGAAAGCGAACAGGCTCATGCCGTCGTTGTTGTCGCCGAACTGGACTTCCTGGGCCAGGGCGCTGCCATTGCCACTCGGGTCAAAGGCCGGGCCGTCCTTGTGCAGCGGCTGGCCCCAACTGATCAGCACCGAGGACTTGTAACCCGGCGGCAGGGTGATGGTGTCGCTGGTGGCGGCTGCAATGCTGTCGAAACCCAGCAATTTGCTCGAAGCTGCGCTGACACTGGCGGCCAGAACGCTACGGCTCAGCAGGTTGCCACCGAGGAACATCGCCGCACCGCAAAGGGCGCCGGCGCTGATAAAACCACGACGACTGAGGCCGACGATTTTTTCGAGGTCGGTGGCTTGGTTTTCTTCTAATAGGCTCACATCAGGCTCCCTGCTGGTTTTTGCAGCCACCTTAAGGAGCGTCTATGACACAAATGTTGCAGTTTTGATCGGGAAGAGCACAGACCTGTAGCAGCTGCCGAAGGCTGCGTTCGGTGGCGAAGCCGCCGCAAAAAACTGACACCGCGATTCTGAGTCTTTATTTGAGTCGAGAGTATTGCGACTGCTTCGCAGCCGAACGCAGCCTTCGGCAGCTGCTACAGAAAGCGCGGCAGGCCTGATTTAGAGCGGTGTTCCGAGCAAAACGTTGGAGGGCGAGAACTGCACCTGAACGGCTTTTTCGGCGCTCAAACCCAGGGTTTTGAGGTGCTGCGGCTCGGCCAGCGCGCATAGCGTCTGACCGTTGGGCAGGGCGATTCGGACTTCGCTGGGGCCATCTTCGGCGTCGAGAATCTCCTCGACAGTGCCCTTCAGACAATTGTGTCCGGGTGTTGCAAGTTGTCCTGTGCTGAGCAAATCGAGCCAGCCAGCCTTGATCAGCGCCACCACCTCAGTGCCCGTTTCCAGTTCCAGGCGCAGGGTGCTGTCGTGGGTTATTTGCGCCTGAATGATCAGCCCCTCAGCCAGTTCCAGGCTGATCAGATCGTTACGACCGTGAGTGTCGATGGCTGCAACGGTGCCATGCAGCTGATTGCGCGCGCTGGTCCTGAGCATCAGGCGCCCGAGCAAGTCGAGGTCACTGGCGTCTTCGGCAGCTTCCAGCACCTGTGCCTGTAAGGCTTGCAGGCGCTGATAAAGTCGCAGCACCCGTTCACCTTCACTGGACAGTTTTGCGCCACCACCGCCCTTACCGCCGACGCTGCGTTCCACCAGCGGTTTCTGCGCCAGATTGTTCAACTCATCGATCGCATCCCACGCGGCTTTGTAGCTCAGCCCGGCACTTTTCGCGGCGCGGGTGATCGAGCCTTGTTCGGCGATGTGTTGCAGCAAGGCAATGCGCTGCGGACGACGGACGATGTGTTGGGACAACAAAGTAGGCGAGGACATGGCAAGGGGCTGCGAGAGGGTAGTGATGGATTGGGACGTTGGCGGCTTGGCGCGTGAGAGTCAAGTCAGCTCCCCGGGTTTTGGCGTGCGCGCCAGGCAATAAACGTCGACCCGCGCCGCGCCTGCCCCGATCAACAAGCGAGCCAGGCTTTGCGCGGTGGCGCCGGTGGTCAGCACGTCGTCGACCAGCGCCAGGTGGCGGCCCTTGATGTGCGCACCCGGCATCAGTGCGAAAGCGCTGAGCAGGTTCTGTTTGCGTGCCTTGGCGTCCAGATCCTGTTGCGCGGTAGTGTCCTGGATGCGTAGCAGCAGGTTTGCGTCGCAGTTGATCTTCAGGCTGTCGCTGAGCCAGCCGGCGAGCATCGCTGCCTGGTTATAACCCCGCTCACGCAGCCGTTTGCGGGCCAAGGGCACCGCTACCAATGAGTCGGGGCGTTTGAGGCCTTCATCGAAGCGATGTTGCAGGAATTGAGCAAGAAGTTCGGCAAGCAGGCGACCATACGGCCACTTTGCCGCGTGCTTGAAACGGGTGATCAAACTGTCGAGCGGGAAGCTGTAGGTCCAGGGGGCGATCACCTGCTCGAAGGCCGGCGGGTCCTTCAAGCACTGGCCGCAGGTGAGGCCGGCCACGGGCAACGGCAGGGCGCAGGTCTGGCAATGATCGCCGAGCCAGGGCAACTCGGTTTCACAGGAAGTACAAATCGGTTGAGGAGTGTCAGACAGTTCATCGCAAAGTAAACAGATCTGTTCAATTATTGACCAGATGTAAACCGACCCTTTGTATCGTGGTTGACAGCGCATGGCTCTTCCTTAAATATGCCGAACATCCGTGTCGCGTCTGTGGATATTCCGTTCCACAGTCGCTTGCCAAGCATAAACAAGGAAACGCCCATGAGCGCCAGCACCACTGCAAACCTGCGTCATGACTGGTCTTTGGCCGAAGTCAAAGCACTCTTCGTTCAGCCATTCAACGACCTGTTGTTCCAGGCGCAGACGGTGCACCGCGCGCACTTCGACGCCAATCGCGTCCAGGTGTCGACCCTGCTGTCGATCAAAACCGGCGCGTGCCCTGAAGATTGCAAATATTGTCCGCAGTCCGGTCACTACAACACCGGTCTGGAAAAAGAAAAGCTGATGGAAGTGCAGAAGGTCCTCGAAGAGGCTGCTCGCGCCAAGGCCATCGGTTCGACCCGTTTCTGCATGGGCGCCGCCTGGAAGCATCCGTCGGCCAAAGACATGCCGTATGTGCTGGAGATGGTCAAGGGCGTGAAGGCCATGGGCCTGGAAACCTGCATGACCCTCGGCCGTCTCGATCAGGACCAGACCGTAGCCCTGGCCGAAGCCGGCCTCGATTACTACAACCACAACCTTGATACCTCGCCGGAGTTCTACGGCAGCATCATCACCACCCGCACCTACAGCGAGCGCCTGCAAACCCTGGCGTATGTTCGTGATTCGGGGATGAAGATCTGCTCGGGCGGTATTCTCGGTATGGGCGAGTCCCTCGACGACCGCGCCAACCTGCTGATCCAGCTGGCCAACCTGCCGGAGCATCCAGAGTCGGTGCCGATCAACATGCTGGTGAAAGTCGCCGGTACGCCGCTGGAAAATGCCGACGATATCGACCCGTTCGACTTCATCCGCATGCTCGCCGTCGCCCGTATCCTGATGCCGAAATCCCACGTGCGCCTGTCCGCCGGCCGCGAAGCGATGAACGAGCAGATGCAGGCCCTGGCGTTCTTCGCCGGTGCCAACTCGATTTTCTACGGTGAGAAACTGCTGACCACCGCCAACCCGCAGGCTGACAAGGACATGCAACTGTTCTCGCGCCTCGGCATCCTCCCGGAAGCGCGCGAAGAGCACGCCGACGAAGTGCATCAGGCGGCCATTGAGCAAGCGCTGGTCGAGCAGAAAAGCAGCGAGCAGTTCTACAACGCCGCTGTTTGATTGACGCAGAACCCCTGTGGGAGCGGGCTTGCTCGCGAATGCGGTGTGACATTCAGCGTGGGTGTCGACTGTTCTGACGCCTTCGCGAGCAAGCCCGCTCCCACATTAGATTGTGAGTTGACCTTCGAGGCCTGCATGTCTTTCGATCTCGCCGCACGTCTCGCTGCCCGTCGTGCCGAAAATCTCTATCGCCAGCGTCCCTTGCTGGAAACCCCACAAGGTCCGCAAGTGGTGGTCGATGGCCAGCCATTGCTGGCGTTCTGTAATAACGACTACCTGGGCCTGGCCAATCATCCCCAAGTGATTGAAGCCTTGCGTGCCGGTGCCGCCCGCTGGGGTGTCGGTGGCGGTGCTTCGCACCTGGTGATCGGCCATAGCAGCCCGCATCACGCGCTCGAAGAAGCCTTGGCCGACCTGACAGGGCGCCCGCGTGCTCTGCTGTTTACCACCGGCTACATGGCTAACCTGGGTGCGGTCACGGCGCTGGTCGGGCAGGGCGACACGGTGCTCGAAGACCGGCTCAATCATGCATCGCTACTGGATGCCGGGCTGTTGTCGGGCGCACGTTTCAATCGCTATTTACACAACGATGCCGTCAGTCTCGCCAAACGTCTGGAGAAGGCTACCGGCAATACGCTGGTGGTGACCGACGGGGTGTTCAGCATGGACGGCGACATCGCCGACCTGCCGGCGCTGGCTCGCGAGGCCAAGGCCAAAGGCGCATGGCTGATGGTCGATGATGCCCACGGCTTTGGTCCCTTGGGCGCTAATGGCGGCGGGACCGTCGAGCACTTTGGATTGAGTCTGGAGGATGTGCCGGTATTGGTCGGTACCTTGGGCAAAGCGTTCGGTACCGCGGGCGCGTTTGTCGCGGGCAGCGATGACCTGATCGAAAGCCTGATCCAGTTCGCCCGACCGTACATTTACACCACCAGTCAACCACCAGCCCTGGCATGCGCGACCTTGAAAAGTCTTGAGTTGCTGCGCAGCGAACATTGGCGACGCGAGCATTTGAATGTGCTGATCCGCCAATTCCGAAAGGGCGCCGAGCAGATGGGTCTGGAGTTGATGGACAGCGCTACGCCGATCCAGCCGATCATGATCGGCGACGCCGGACGCGCAGTGCTTTTTTCGCAGATGCTGCGTCAGCGCGGGCTGATGGTGACCGCGATCCGCCCACCCACCGTGCCGGCCGGCAGTGCACGTTTGCGCGTGACCCTGACAGCGGCGCACAGCGAAGCGCAGGTGCAGCTATTGTTAGAAGGTCTGGCCGATTGTCTTCAGCAACTGGGAGCGGAGCCGAACCATGCGTGATCGTCTGATTCTGTTGCCCGGTTGGGGACTCGGCATTTCGCCGCTGGAGCCTTTGGCTGCAGCCTTGCAAGGGTTGGACGAACACCTGCGCGTCGAGATCGAACCGCTGCCGGAACTGGAGTCGAGCGACCTCGAAGAATGGCTAGACGAACTGGATTCGACCTTGCCCAAAGATGCCTGGCTCGGCGGCTGGTCGCTCGGCGGAATGCTTGCCTCAGAGCTCGCGGCTAGACGTGGCGAACGTTGCTGCGGTTTGCTGACGCTGGCGAGTAACCCCTCTTTTGTGGCGCATGCCGAGTGGTCGAGCGCCATGCCGGGCGAGACCTTCGATGCGTTTCTGGCCGGGTGCAGCGCGGACCCGCGCATGACCCTCAAGCGCTTCAGCCTGCTCTGCGCCCAAGGTGCCGAAGACCCACGCGGGTTGTCGCGCCTGTTGCTGGCGGGTGCGCCGAATACCCCGCAGGCACAGTTGATGAGCGGGCTGGAAGTGCTTGCTCAACTGGATAACCGGCAAGCCTTGCAGGCCTTTCGAGGTCCGCAGCTGCATCTGTTCGCCGGGCTTGACGGGTTGGTTCCGGCCGAAGCTGCCGGTGAGTTGCTGGCGTTACTCCCCGATGTCGAAATTGGTCTGATTGAACAGGCCAGTCACGCGTTTCTTCTGGAAGATCCCCACGGTGTGGCGGGGGCCATCCAGGCCTTTTTGCATGAGTCCGGTGATGACTGATTTAGCCCTTCCCAACCTGCCCGGAGGCTTGCCCGACAAGCGTCAGGTCGCGGCATCTTTTTCCCGTGCAGCGGCCAGCTATGACAGCGTTGCCGAATTGCAGCGGGCTGTCGGCAGTGAATTGCTGGGGCGTTTGCCGGCTGATCGATCACCCGCTCGCTGGCTGGATCTGGGTTGTGGCACTGGGTATTTCAGTCGTGTGCTGGGTGAGCGCTTCAACGCCAGCGAAGGGCTGGCGCTGGATATCGCGCAAGGCATGCTCAAGCACGCGCGGCCCTTGGGCGGTGCGACACATTTCATTGCCGGTGATGCCGAGCGCTTGCCGTTGCAGGACGCAAGCTGCGACCTGGTGTTTTCCAGCCTGGCGGTACAGTGGTGCGCCGATTTCAGGGCGGTGCTGAGCGAGGCCAATCGGGTTCTGAAACCTGGCGGTGTGTTGGCGTTTGCCAGTCTTTGCGTGGGTACGCTGTATGAGTTGCGCGACAGTTGGCGTCAGGTCGATGGCCTGGTGCACGTCAATCGCTTCCGTGAGTTCAGCACGTATCAACAACTGTGTGCGGCCAGCGGCATGAGCGTGATCAGTCTGCAAAGTTGCCCGCACGTACTGCATTACCCGGATGTGCGTAGCCTGACTCACGAACTCAAGGCCTTGGGTGCGCATAATCTCAATCCTGGTCGGCCGGGCGGGCTGACAGGGCGGGCGCGGATCATGAGGTTGATCGACGCCTATGAGCAATTTCGTCAGGCGCAAGGGCTGCCCGCGACTTATCAGGTGGTTTACGCCGTGTTGGAGAAGCCACTATGAGCGCAGCCTATTTCATCACTGGTACCGATACCGACGTCGGCAAGACCACCATCGCCGCCGGCCTGTTACACGCCGCGCGGTTGGCGGGGTTGAGTACGGCGGCCGGGAAACCCGTGGCCTCTGGCTGCGAGGTGACACCCAAAGGATTGCGCAATGCCGACGCGTTGGCGCTGTTGGCGCAATGTTCGTTGCCGCTGACCTATGCCGAGGTCAATCCGGTGGCCTTCGAGCCGGCCATTGCACCGCATCTGGCGGCACGTGAGGCGGGTTTCGCGCTGACGGTCCAGTCGTTGCTGGTGCCAATGCGGCACATAGTGGACAAGCAGGCCGATTTCACCTTGATCGAAGGTGCAGGTGGCTGGCGGGTGCCGTTGGCTGATCAGGACAATCTCTCGGATCTGGCAATGGCGCTGGGGTTGCCGGTGATTCTGGTGGTGGGTGTGCGTCTGGGCTGCATCAATCACGCGTTGCTGACAGCCGAGGCGATTGCCCAGGACGGTTTGCAACTGGCGGGTTGGGTGGCCAACATCATTGACCCCAAGACGTCGCGTCTGGAAGAGAACCTCGCCACGTTGGCAGAACGGCTGCCGGCACCGTGTCTGGGGCGGGTGCCGAAACTCAAACTGGTCACGGCAGAAGCGGTGGCGGAGCATCTTCAGCTGGATTTGCTGGACTAGGTTTTGCCTATGACAAGGCACTGTGCCATTAGTGTTTTTGTCGAGCCTTTTGTCGGTGTCTCTGGTTCAATGGGCGCTGTTTATCCTTTGCAGGATGGAGTTGCTCCATGGACATTTCGGGAAGCACCGCGTTTTATGCAGGCCTGAGTTCTATTCAGGCTGGGCAGAACCGTGTCGATCAGGCGGCCAGCCAGATCGCCGGCACCACAGTCGATCGTTCGGCCTCCAGCCAGTCCTCCGACGCTCAGATCGATCGCTTGCGTTCGGTCGATCGCAGCCAGCAATCGAATCTGGCCAGTAATATGGTCGATATGTCCCAAGGTAAAATCCAGGCAGAGCTGGGCGTCAAAGTCGCCAAGGCTTCTGACGAAATGCTCGGTACATTGATCGATACTTTCGCTTGATCCCTCGCTGAACCTGTTTACCTGAACACCGCCCTTGGCGCGGTGTTCTGTCAGGCACGTCCTTCTCGTTCAACTAATCTTTCCTACACGGTTTGTTGCCTTGCGCACCAGCTGCGGGCCTTTGCGTGCGCGCTATTCACATGGGGCATGACGAACGGCAAAAGATCGACGCTTGACAAGATTTCGGCGTAAACGTATGTTTCAAACAACTGTTTGACCGTCACAACAATTCATTGCGGTCGTTCATTCCCGGTTACATCAGCAGAGGTTTATCGCTATGCCTGACTACAAGGCCCCCTTGCGTGATATTCGCTTCGTTCGTGACGAACTGCTTGGCTACGAAGCGCACTATCAGAGCCTTCCGGCTTGCCAGGACGCTACCCCGGACATGGTTGACGCCATTCTCGAGGAAGGCGCCAAGTTTTGTGAGCAGGTGCTGGCTCCGCTGAACCGCGTGGGTGACACCGAAGGCTGCACCTGGAGCGAGTCCGGCGTTAAGACCCCGACTGGCTTCAAAGAAGCCTACAAACAATTCGTCGAAGGTGGCTGGCCAAGCCTGGCCCACGACGTAGAGCACGGTGGCCAAGGCCTGCCGGAGTCTCTGGGTCTGGCTGTGAGTGAAATGGTCGGTGAAGCCAACTGGTCGTGGGGCATGTACCCAGGCCTGTCTCATGGCGCGATGAACACCATTTCCGAGCACGGTACGCCTGAGCAGCAAGAGGCTTACCTGACCAAACTGGTGTCCGGCGAATGGACCGGCACCATGTGCCTGACCGAACCGCACTGCGGCACTGACCTCGGCATGCTGCGCACCAAGGCCGAGCCTCAGGCTGATGGTTCCTACAAAGTTTCCGGCACCAAGATCTTCATCTCGGCCGGTGAACACGACATGGCCGACAACATCGTCCACATCGTTCTGGCTCGTCTGCCGGATGCGCCTGCTGGTACCAAAGGCATTTCGCTGTTCATCGTTCCAAAGTTCCTGCCGAACGCAGACGGCACCATCGGTGCACGCAACGCCGTGACCTGTGGTTCCCTGGAACACAAAATGGGCATCCACGGTAACGCCACCTGCGTGATGAACTTCGACGCGGCCACCGGTTTCCTGATCGGCCCGGCGAACAAAGGCCTGAACTGCATGTTCACCTTTATGAATACCGCGCGTCTGGGTACGGCTCTGCAAGGTCTGGCACACGCCGAGATCGGCTTCCAGGGCGGTCTGAAATACGCTCGCGATCGTCTGCAAATGCGCTCCCTGACTGGCCCGAAAGCGCCGGACAAAGCCGCTGACCCAATCATCGTTCACCCTGATGTACGTCGTATGCTGTTGACCATGAAGGCATTCGCCGAAGGCAACCGTGCGATGGTTTACTTCACGGCCAAGCAGGTCGACATCGTCAAGTACGGCGTGGATGAAGAAGAGAAAAAGAAAGCCGACGCACTGCTGGCGTTCATGACGCCGATCGCCAAAGCCTTCATGACTGAAGTCGGCTTTGAATCCGCTAACCACGGTGTGCAGATCTACGGCGGCCACGGCTTCATCGCCGAGTGGGGCATGGAGCAGAACGTTCGCGACAGCCGTATTTCGATGCTGTACGAAGGCACCACCGGTATCCAGGCGCTCGACCTGCTGGGCCGTAAAGTGCTGATGACTCAAGGCGAGGCTCTGAAAGGCTTCACCAAGATCGTCCACAAGTTCTGCCAGACCAACGAAGGCAACGAAGCGGTCAAAGAGTTCGTCGAGCCGTTGGCTGCACTGAACAAGGAATGGGGCGAGCTGACCATGAAGGTCGGTATGGCCGCGATGAAAGATCGCGAGGAAGTCGGCGCCGCGTCGGTGGACTACCTGATGTACTCCGGTTACGCCTGCCTGGCCTACTTCTGGGCTGACATGGCGCGCCTGGCTGCCGAGAAACTGGCTGCCGGCACCACCGAAGAGGCGTTCTACACCGCCAAGCTGCAGACAGCGCGCTTCTACTTCCAGCGCATCCTGCCGCGTACCCGCACTCACGTTGCAACCATGCTGTCGGGTGCCAACAACCTGATGGACATGAAAGAAGAAGATTTCGCACTGGGTTACTAAGTCCTGCGGAACGCTTCAAACAGCCGCTGCTTCTTCGGGAGCAGCGGCTTTTTTCTGCCCGCTGAAAACGACTGCAAATATTCCCGACTAAAACGCTAAGTAGAACGCTTTTGCTGCCGTTAAAGAGTGTGCGGTGTGATGTGCGTCACATTGCATGTGCTTAATTGTCAGGAATGCAGGCACAATGCCATCCATTGATTTGCCGGGCCGGAGCTCTACCCTTGCCGCGTTCTTCCGCTGTACGTCTCAGTCACTTTTTACCCTCACTACTGTTGTTGCTCGCGGGGCTCGCGGCTGCCTACGTCAAGGATCTCAACGTCTTTTTCACCTCACTGTTCAACGTGCTGCCAACCCTGGTGCTGTTGCTCGGCGGTTCGTACTGCGCGGTTTACCGACGTCAACGTGAACTGTTTCTGATGGTCACGGTGTACATCGCCTACTACCTGCTCGACACCCAAACCGATTACTACCGTGATTACGGCAAGGTGCGTGACGACGCGGCGGTGGTTTTCCATCTCTGCTGTTTGCTGCTGCCTTTGCTGTACGGGCTGTTTGCTGCCTGGCAGGAACGCACCCACCTGTTTCAGGACATGGTTGCGCGCTTCGCCGTACTGCTGGCATTCGGCAGTGTTGCACTGGGGCTTGAGCAGAGTTACCCACAAGCGTTGCTGATGTGGCTGTCGGAAATACGCTGGCCGGCATTGCATGGTGCCTGGATGAGTTTGATCCAGTTGTCCTATCCGGTGTTCCTCGCGTCCTTTGTGTTGTTGGCGTATCAATACTGGCGCAACCCACGGCCGCTGCATGCGGCGCAATTGGTGGGCTTGCTCGGACTGTTCTGGATGTTGCCCAAGACCTTCATCCTGCCGTTCACCCTGAACATCATGTGCAGCCAGGTGATGTTGATGATTGCCGCGGCGGTCGCCCACGAAGCCTATCAAATGGCTTTTCGTGATGAACTGACGGGCCTGCCGGGGCGTCGCGCCTTGAACGAGCGCATGCAGCGTCTGGGCCGCAACTATGTGTTGGCGATGAGCGACGTCGACCACTTCAAGAAATTCAACGACACCCACGGGCACGATGTCGGTGACCAGGTGTTGCGGCTGGTGGCCAGCAAGTTGTCGAAGATCGGCGGCGGTGGCCGGGCGTATCGTTACGGGGGCGAGGAGTTTGCCTTGGTGTTCGCCGCCAAAACGCTCGAAGAGTGCATGCCGCACCTGGAAGTCATCCGTGAGTCGATTGCCACCTACAACATTCAGCTGCGCAATCAGGACAGCCGTCCGCAAGACGATCAGCAAGGTCGGCAACGCCGTGCGGGCTCTGGCGCCTCAAGCGTTTCGGTCACGGTGAGCATCGGTGTCGCCGAGCGACTGGAGCAGCGGACCCCGGAAGAAGTCCTGAAATCCGCTGACCAGGCGCTCTACAGCGCCAAGGGCGCGGGGCGAAACTGCGTGATGGCATTCGGGCAAAGCCGCCGTGGTGCGGTGCGTATGGAAGGCGCTGCGGGTTAGTGGTGAACGTGCATTCAGCGTATGGGCTGTGATTGTCCGAAGCGATTCACAGCAGCAGGTTTGAATGATCTGCAGACGGATAAACGACCAGCCCGAGTACAAGCCTCTCCCTGCGCGATAGCGCTGCCTCTGAAAGATCGCAGCCTGCGGCAACTCCTACACTACAGATGGGCCTGTAGGAGTTGCCGCAGGCTGCGATCTTTTTTTCAGTGACCAAAAATTACAAATAGGTCACTAGCTGACCCTATGTATCGTAAAAGTTGTTCGGGTACACTCAAGACCTTGCTGGAATACGATCCTACGAATCACTTTTCAAGTTCTCACGAGGTTTGCCATGGCTGACTACAAAGCGCCCTTGCGCGATATGCGCTTCGTCCTCAATGAAGTTTTCGAGGTTGCCAAACTGTGGGCTGAACTGCCCGCCCTGGCCGATACCGTCGATGCCGAGACCGTCGAGGCAATCCTTGAGGAAGCCGGTAAAGTCACCAGCAAAAGCATCGCACCGCTGAGCCGTGCTGCCGACGAAGAAGGCTGCCATTGGAGCGACGGCGCCGTCACCACGCCAGCAGGTTTCCCACAGGCATATCAGACTTATGCTGAAGGCGGTTGGGTTGGCGTCGGTGGTGATCCGTCCTACGGTGGCATGGGCATGCCGAAAGCGGTTTCGGCTCAGGTCGAAGAAATGGTCAACTCTGCCAGCCTGTCGTTCGGTCTGTATCCGATGCTAACTGCCGGGGCTTGCCTGTCGATCAACGCTCACGCCAGCGAAGAACTGAAAGCCGCTTACCTGCCAAACATGTACGCCGGTGTCTGGGCAGGCTCCATGTGCCTGACCGAGCCACACGCGGGTACTGACTTGGGGATTATCCGTACCAAGGCCGAACCGCAAGCAGACGGTTCCTACAAGATCAGCGGAACCAAGATCTTCATCACTGGCGGTGAACACGACCTGACCGAAAACATCATTCACCTGGTGCTGGCCAAATTACCGGATGCCCCTGCGGGTCCGAAAGGTATTTCGCTGTTCCTGGTTCCGAAGTTCATGGTCAACGCCGACGGCAGTCTCGGCGCGCGTAACCCGGCTAACTGCGGTTCGATCGAACACAAAATGGGTATCCAGGCATCCGCTACCTGCGTGATGAACTTCGACGAAGCCGTGGGTTACCTCGTGGGTGAGCCGAACAAAGGCCTGGCGGCCATGTTCACCATGATGAACTACGAGCGTCTGGGTGTCGGTATCCAGGGCCTGGCCAGCGGCGAGCGCTCTTACCAGAACGCGGTTGAATACGCTCGCGATCGCCTGCAAAGCCGTTCGCCGACAGGGGCGCAGAACAAAGACAAGGTCGCCGACCCGATCATCGTTCACCCGGACGTACGTCGTATGCTGCTGACCATGAAGGCCTCGAACGAAGGCGGTCGTGCATTTTCAACCTACGTGGCCATGCAACTGGATACCGCCAAGTTCAGCGAAGACCTGACCACCCGCAAACGCGCCGAAGACCTGGTGGCCTTGCTGACGCCGGTCGCCAAAGCATTTCTCACGGATCTGGGTCTGGAAACCACCATCCACGGCCAGCAAGTCTTTGGTGGCCACGGCTACATCCGCGAGTGGGGCCAGGAACAACTGGTGCGTGACGTACGGATCACCCAGATCTACGAAGGCACCAACGGCATTCAGGCGCTTGACCTGGTCGGGCGCAAGATCGTCGGCAGCGGCGGGGCGTACTACAAGTTGTTTGCTGATGAGATTCGCCATTTCACCGCCATCGCGAGCGCTGATCTGGCCGAGTTCACCAAGCCGTTGAACGATGCGGTCGATACGCTGGACGAACTGACCGCCTGGTTGTTGGACCGGGTGAAAAATAACCCGAACGAAATCGGCGCGGCCTCAGTCGAGTATCTGCAAGTGTTTGGCTATGTGTCCTACGCCTACATGTGGGCACTGATGGCCAAGGCAGCCTTTGGTAAAGAGGCGCAGGACGACTTCTACGCCAGCAAACTGGGCACTGCACGCTTCTACTTCGCTCGCCTGCTGCCACGAATTCATTCGCTGAGCGCTTCGGTCAAGGCCGGTAGTGAGTCGCTGTTTCTGTTGGATGCGGCGCAATTCTGAGAAGTGTAACGTCATGTAAGCATTTGCTTACGTGACGTGCTGCTGTTTTCCCCCTGTTCCAAAATTGGATCCAGAGCTAATCTACTTCACATGGACGTCGCGCAGGAAGCGCAAAGCAATAACACGGACACGTAGGATTCTGCCAGGACGGCGGAGTGAAATGGATGTCAGGGAAACAGTCTGCAAAACCCCGCTTCGGCGGGGTTTTCTTTTGCCTGCGATTTATGTTTTTGCCGTTCAGCCCTGAACATCCAGTACCGTCGGGCTCGTCATCCGCCCGGCCGGGCTGTTTATCACGTCTTCCAACAGGTTGCGCAGCAACTCCAGCGTCGCTTGCTGACGTTGAACGTCGCGACAGACCAATCCTACTTTCAGGGGAACCCGCGGCTCACTCAAGGGTTTCCACAAGAGCGCCTTGTTTCCGTGTTCCTGCTGCGAGCGTCCAGGTAGGACAGTGGCCAGTCTGGTGTGGGGCAAACTGTCGAGGATCCCCGCCATGTTGTTCAGTTCCGCCTGTACTTGCGGGCGGCGTCCGAGATTGGCCAGTTGTCCCTGCCAGATCTGCCGAACCTGAAACTCTTCCCCCAGCAACAGCATCGGCAACTCCGCGGCCTGACTCATGGAGACTTTCTTGAATTCACGCAACGGATGATCGGCAGGGATGACCAGGGTCAGTTCATCTTCATACAGCAAAACGCCATGCAGCCCGGGTTGGCGCGGCGGCAGATAGCTGATACCGATATCGAGTGAGCCATTGAGCAATCGACGTTCGATTTCCAGCCCCGTGAGTTCATAGATCTGTACCACCAGGTGTGGTTGCGCCTTGCGCACACGTTCCAGCATTTTGGGTACCAGGCTGGTGTGAACAGTTTGCAGCACACCGATAGCCAAGGTGCGCAACGCCTGGCCCTTGAAGTTGCCCAAGGCCTCGCGCGCACGCTGCAGACCGTCGAGCAAGGGCAGGGCGTGGTTGTACAAGGTATGCGCGGCCAGGGTGGGCAGCAGGCGTTTACTGCTGCGTTCGAACAGGCCCACGTCGAGGTTTTGCTCCAGTTGGCGGATCTGCTGCGACAGCGCCGGCTGGGAGATCGACAGGCGTTCGGCAGCCCGTCCGACATGGCCTTCTTCATACACCGCGACGAAATAACGCAGTTGCTTAAAATCCATAAGTAATTCTTATCGAAAAAGCTGGAAAATCGAAATGGCTCAGCGCCTGACAGAAGCCTAGTCTAACCGCATTCACAAGGCTTACAGGGCCAGAAAGCGCGATGAATACCGTTTACGTTGATGGTGTTTACATAGGCAAGGCAAAAAATCTCGGACAGGGTTTGATCTGCGATACCGACAAACAGCGGATTGCCAATCGACTCTGGTTATGGCCGCAAGGTCTGGGCAGCGATGAACACGGCGATCCGCGTTTTCATACTGGCCCCGAACGCGCCCTGCATCATTACCCGTCCGAACACTACGCTTACTGGCACAAACGTTATCCACAGATCGACTGGAACGCGCCGGCCTTCGGTGAAAACCTTTCAACCCGCGGCCTGACCGAAGAGCAGGTGTGCCTGGGCGATATGTTTCGTTGGGGCGGTGCGTTGTTGCAGGTCAGCCAACCGCGCTCACCGTGTTATCGGTTGAGCCACCGCTTGGGTGTGCCGATCTTGCCGCAACTGGCGCAGGATACAGGGCGCTGCGGCTGGTTCTACCGCGTTCTCAAGCCTGGTTTTGTCAGCGCCGATCAGCCGTTCGAGCTGATCCAGCGCAGTTACCCCGGCCTGACTGTGGCCTGGGCGTTGCGCTGTTTTTATCGAGAGCCGCTTGAGCATGCCGGTTTGAAAAAACTCGTCGACTGCCCGGCGCTGTCTTCGCGCTGGCGTGATATTGCACTCAAACGTTTACGCACCGGGCGCGTCGAGGATTGGTCTTCGCGTCTGCTGGGTTCGCCGCTTGAGGGAATGCGCGCATGAACCTGTTCAGCCTGCGTCGCCAACAGCCGAGCCTGGATGATCTGGTGGTGGAGCATTTTCGGCCTTCCAGGCACGACAACCTTTCCAGCGAGTGCCTGATGCCCAGTGTCGAGCGACCCCTGCAAGTTTTCGTTCGCGGTCAGGGTTCCTGGCTTTGGGACAGTGACGACCGCGCGTATCTGGATTTCACTCAAGGTGGAGCGGCCAACAGCCTCGGCCATAGCCCATCGGTGCTGATCAAAGCCATCTCCGCTCAAGCGCAAACGCTGATCAATCCGGGTTCGGGTCTGCTTAACCGTGGCCAACTCAATCTGGCCGAACGGTTGTGCGCCAGTACCGGCAGCGACAAGGTTTATCTGCTCAACAGTGGCAGTGAAGCTTGCGAGGCGGCGATCAAGCTGGCGCGCAAATGGGGGCAACTGCATCGTGGCGGTGCATCGCGAATCATCACCGCCAGCGGTAGCTGCCATGGTCACGGCTTTGCGGCCATGTCCGCGTCGGACTGTCAGAACAATCGCTTTGAGCCACAACTTCCGGGTTTCAGCCACGTTCCGTTCAATGATTTGCCTGCGTTACATGCGGCGGTAGATGCGCAAACCGTAGCTATCCTGCTTGAGCCGATCCAATGCGCCGCCGGGGTGGTTCCGGCGACCGGGCATTACCTCAAAGGTGTCGAGCGCCTATGCCGTGAGTTGGGGATTTTGCTGATTCTCGACGAAGTGCAAACCGGGATTGGCCGTTGCGGCAGTCTGCTCGCCGAACAGTTTTATGGCGTGCGCGCCGATATTGTTGTGCTGGGCAAAGGGCTGGGCGGCGGGGTGCCAGTGGCGGCGCTTCTGGCGCGCGGCAAAGCCTGCTGCCTCGAGCCGGGCGAGCTGGATGGCACCCATCACGGCAACGCGTTGATGGCCTCGGCGGCGCTGGCGGTTCTGGACAGCGTGCTGGATCACGGCTTCCTCGAACAGGTTCGCGATAGTGCTCAACACCTGCGCGAAGGCTTGAGCCGATTGGCCAACCGTTACGGGCACGGTGAACTGCGTGGCCAGGGGCTGCTCTGGGGGCTGACACTGAGTGACGATTCGGCTGACGCCGTGGTGAGCGCGGCGCTGTACGAAGGTTTGCTGTTGAGCGCCCCGAAACCCGATTGCCTGCGGTTTACGCCGGCGCTGACAGTCAGCAAGACCAATATCGACGAAATGCTCCTGCGCCTGGCCCGAGCCTTTTCCCGGGTGCGCACGGCCCAACTTCAATGTCGCAAAGGCATTGCGGTCTGAACAGGCCTGCCCTTCTCTAATTCCCTAACCGTCTCGCGGTATAACGCAGCGCCCCATGCCTGACTCTTTTGGCATGGGGCGTTTTTTTGTCTCAGCGATTTTCTAAACCCTACTCAGTGCTTGAGTGATTGCCAGAACAATGGCTTTTTGGCGGAGTTGGCGAGGACTGCCGATGCCATCACACATTGATTCTGCGGATGGCTTGGTTTGTAAGTGTATACCACTGAGTGGTATGGTAATGGGAAGGGATGTCCATGACGATCAGGCTGTTCAAAACAAGGCGTTTTACCGTCCAGGCAGGCAAAGCCTGGATCGGCGATGACGAGCTCAGGTCAGCGTTCCGCGAGTTGCTTAAAGGGCAGGCAGACAGTTTGGGAGGTGGCGTCTGGAAAAAGCGCTTGAGCGAAAACCGTCACCGTTCGATTGTTCTGGCCAAGGGGGGACGGTACTGGGTTTACCAGTTTCTGTTTGCCAAGAAAGACCAGAGCAACATCAGCCAAACGGAGTTGGCTGCCTTTCGAGAGTTGGCCAAAGCCTACGAGAGGTTGAGTGACACACAGGTCCAGCAACTGCTGGATATGAGGGAGTTTGTGGAGGTACATCATGAGTAAGAAGTTCAAGAGTGAAGCCCTTGAGTCGGTTCACGACTCGGCCACTGCATTGTTGTCGATCGGCGCTATCAGCAAGACCACCATGCGCCAGTTCGATGAGACATGCCTGGCACAGGTGCCAGAGGCGATTCCCGCCGAACAGATCAAGCAACTGCGTGAGCGTAACAATGTCAGCCAACCGGTGTTCGCCCGCTATTTGAATACCAGTGCTTCTACCGTCAAACAGTGGGAAGCGGGTGACAAGCACCCCAGCGGGATGGCATTGAAGCTGCTGAGCATCGTGCAGAAGCATGGACTGGAAATACTGGCCTGAGTTGATCGGCAAGTGCTGCAAGCCTGGATCGCAGCCCGGTGGCTGCGATCTTTTCAAGACACTCTGTCCCCCGCCTGCAGTCAGGCGTTCTTCTGCTCCATCACCTCGCGATAAAACAGCCATTCCTGCTCCAGCACATGAGCCTGATTGCTGGCCTTGCGAAAGCCGTGGCGTTCGTCCGGGTAGTAATGGGCCTGGGCGGGAATGCCGTTGTCTTGCAGGGCCTTGAGCATGTCGCGGGTCTGTTGCGGTACCACCACAGCGTCGAGTTCGCCTTGGAAGAAGATCACTGGCACGCGGATTTTACTCGCGTGTAGCAGTGGTGTGCGGGCGACGTAGCGCTCGGCATCCTGCTGCGGATCGCCGATCAGCCAGTCCAGATAATCACCTTCGAATTTGTGAGTGGTGCGGCTCAGGGCCGCCGGGTCGCTGACGCCGTACAAACTGGCGCCCGCGCTGAAGACGTCCCGAAATGCCAGCGCGCAGAGCGTGGTGTAACCGCCGGCACTGCCACCACGAATGAACGCGTAATCGCCGTCGATCAAACCTTGCCCGGCGAGGTAGGCGACCACGGCGCAGGCGTCTTCGACGTCCACTTCGCCCCAGCTCAGGTGCAGCGCCTGCCGATAGGCGCGACCGTATCCACTACTGCCGCGATAGTTAAGGTCGGCGACCGCGAAGCCGCGTTGCGTCCAGTACTGGATTCGCGGATCGAGCATCGGGTAGCACGCCGATGTCGGCCCGCCATGAATAAACACCAGCAACGGTGGTTTGGCGACATCGGTCATGGCCGGATAAAAGAAACCATGGGCCTCGCCGGTACCGCTGGGGTAGCGCAGTGTTTGCGGCTGGCTGATGTGCTTGGCGGGCAGCGGTGCCACTCCACCCGCCAACACCCGGACTTGATGGCTTTTACGGTTGATGGCGATCACCGCGGAAGGGCTGACCGGCGAAGCCGCGATGCAGTAGACAGATTCCTGGTCCAGCGCCAGATTTCGGAAGCGACTGTAATCGCCAGTGAAATCCTCAACGGAATCACCAGAGCGCAGCCCCAGGCGCCCGAAACCCTCCGCGGTCCAGTTCGCCAGGTAGTTCTTTTCGTCAAGCGGTAACCAGGTGCAACCGCCAAGCTGCCACGGTGCCGGCGCATGATCCGCCTCGCTGCTGGGCAATGGCTGAAAGCCTGATCCGGTTTCGACCCACGGCTGCCAGAATCCGGCGCGGTCAGTCAGGCAATACAGGCGGCCGGCATCATCGAAGCGAGGCTGTTGCAAGGACTCTTCAGACGCGTCACCCGCTACGCAGCGCGGCCGGCCGAAAGCACCGTTGGCATCGCGCTCGGCGACCATCAAACGGGTCGCGGTCCAGGGTTGATGCGGCCGGCTCCATTCGATCCAGGCCAACCGCCCGGCATCCGGACTCAAGGTTGGAGCCGAGTAGAAATCTGCGCCTTCGGCCAACAGCTGACGTTTGCCGTCTGCCGGATCTATGGCCACCAGGCGATGTTGATTGCCTTGCTCTTCGACGGCGAGTACCTGCCCGCCGGCAAATTGCAGATCGCCGTAACGGCATTCACCCACGGTTAACGCCTGCGGTATTTCACCGGCCAACGATTGCCGATACAGCTGCTGATCCGTTTCGTTGACGAAGACCACGCCATCATCGCTCAAGCAAAACGACCCGCCACCGTATTCATAGACTCGACTGCGCGCGCTGAACCCCGGCGGGGTCAGGCAATGGGCGGTGTTGTCGTGCCAATGCCAGATTCGGCAGGCGCCATCTTCGGGGCGGTACTCATTCCAGAACAAACCCTGAGCGCCGACGCACAAGTCAGTGAAATCGACGCCGGCCGCTACGGCTTTGAGGGCGCTCAAGGGTTCAGCTTTTAACGATGAGGCGTGAGTTCCGTTCATTGCGAAATTCCAGTTGCTCGATGGTCTGGGTGGCGTGCTCGGCTTCTTCGCGGGCCTTGAGGATCACGCCGTGATGTTCTGACTTGCTGCACACCGGGTCGGCGTTGCTCGCGTCACCCGTGAGCATGAAGGCCTGGCAACGGCAGCCGCCGAAGTCCTTTTCTTTCTCGTCGCAGGAGCGGCACGGCTCGGGCATCCAGTCGTAACCGCGAAAGCGGTTGAAGCCGAACGAGTCGTACCAGATGTGCTGCATGCTGTGATCGCGCACGTTCGGAAATTGCACTGGCATCTGTCGTGCGCCATGGCACGGCAGGGCGGTGCCATCTGGGGTCACGGTCAGGAAAATGCTGCCCCAGCCGTTCATGCAGGCTTTGGGGCGTTCTTCATAGTAGTCCGGGGTAACGAAGATCAGCTTGCACGGGTGACCTTCGGCTTCGAGTTTGGCCCGGTATTGGTTGGTGATGTGCTCGGCGCGCACCAGCTGTTCCCTGGTCGGCAGCAAACCGACGCGGTTGAGCTGGGCCCAGCCGTAGAACTGGCAGGTGGCGAGCTCGACGAAATCGGCTTCCAGGGCGATGCACAGCTCGATGATGCGGTCGATCTTGTCGATGTTGTGCCGATGGGTGACGAAGTTCAGCACCATCGGATAGCCGTGGGCTTTTACTGCGCGGGCCATTTCGAGTTTCTGCGCGAAAGCTTTTTTCGAACCGGCCAACAAGTTATTCACCTGTTCATCGCTGGCCTGGAAACTGATCTGGATGTGATCGAGACCGGCCTTCTTGAAGTCGCTGATTTTCTGCTCGGTGAGGCCAATCCCCGAGGTGATCAGGTTGGTGTAGAAGCCCAGTTTTCGAGCCTCGGCGATCAGCTCGGCGAGGTCCTGACGCACCAAGGGTTCGCCGCCAGAGAAGCCCAACTGCGCCGCGCCCATTTCCCGTGCCTCGCGAAACACCTTGAGCCACTGCTCGGTGCTGAGTTCTTTGCCTTGTTCGGCGAAGTCCAGCGGGTTTGAGCAGTAGGGGCATTGCAGCGGGCAGCGGTAGGTCAGCTCGGCGAGCAGCCATAGCGGCAGGCCGATCTCGGGTTTGGGCGGCAATGGCAGCGCCGCTGATTCAGGCAAGCTCGATCCAGTGCTCTGCACGGGCGACCTCCATGAATTGCTCGATGTCGTCACCGAGTTCGGGGACGCCGGGGAACTGGGCGTCCAGTTCGGCAATGATCGCCGCGACGTCACGTTTACCGTCGATCAGGCCACCAATCAGCGCGGCGCTTTCGTTGAGTTTGATCATGCCTTCCGGGTACAGCAGCACGTGGCCTTTTTGCGCCGGTTCGTACTGGAAGCGGTAGCCGGGACGCCAGCTCGGGGTCTTGCTGCGGTCGAAACTCATAAGGCGATCCCTTTATGCCAGACCCGTTGCTCGGTCACGCTGTGATAAGGCGGGCGGTTCAGTTCATAGGCCATGCTCATGGCATCGAGCATGCTCCAAAGGATGTCCAGTTTGAACTGGAGAATTTCCAGCATGCGCTGCTGGCCTTCATAGGTGGTGTAGTGCTGCAGGGTGATCGCCAGACCGTGCTCGACATCGCGCCGCGCCTGACCCAGCCGGGTGCGGAAATACTCATAACCGGCCGGATCGATCCACGGGTAATGCTGCGGCCAGCTGTCCAGGCGTGACTGGTGGATTTGCGGCGCAAACAGTTCGGTCAGCGAGCTGCTGGCGGCTTCCTGCCAATTGGCCCGGCGGGCGAAGTTGACGTAGGCATCCACCGCGAAACGCACGCCGGGCAACACCAGTTCCTGGGAACGCAGTTGGTCCGGGTCCAGGCCAACGGCTTGGCCGAGGCGCAACCAGGCTTCGATACCACCGTCCTCACCGGGCGCGCCGTCGTGGTCGAGCAGGCGTTGAATCCACTCGCGACGGACTTCACGGTCCGGGCAGTTGGCCAGAATCGCAGCGTCCTTGAGCGGGATATTCACCTGATAGTAGAAACGGTTGGCGACCCAGCCCTGGATCTGCTCGCGGGTCGCCCGGCCTTCGTACATCGCCACGTGATACGGGTGATGGATGTGGTAGTAGGCGCCCTTCGCCCGAAGCGCCTGTTCGAACTCGGCGGGAGAGAGTGGTGTGTCAGTCATTTCGGTTCTCCGGGGAATAACCGTTGGATTCTCGGGTGTCTGCGCTGGCCTCTTCGCGAGCAAGCCCGCTCCACATTGGGTCTATGGCGTACACAAAACCTGTGGGAGCGGGCTTGCCCGCGAAGGGGCCCTCCGCTACAACACAATACTCATGCCGTCGTACGCCACTTCAACATTGCGTCGAACCAGTTCGGCGCGCTCGACCGAGTCCTCATCGAGGATCGGGTTGGTGTTGTTGATGTGGATAAGCACTTTGCGCTGCTGTGGCAGTTGCTCCAGTACTTCGAGCATACCGCCGGGGCCGTTCTGTGCCAGATGCCCCATCTCCCGGCCGGTGCGGGTGCCGACGCCGCGGCGCTGCATTTCATCGTCGTCCCACAGCGTGCCGTCCACCAGCAGGCAATCGCTGCCCGCCATGATCTCCAGCAACGGCGCATCGACCTTGCCCAGCCCTGGCGCATAGAACAACTTGCCGCCGGTACGCAGGTCTTCGACGATCAACCCGATGTTGTCGCCCGGGTGTGGGTCGAAGCGATGTGGCGAGTAGGGCGGTGCGGCGCTACGCAGCGGCAGTGGGGTAAAGCGCAGGTTCGGGCAGGCCGGGACGGTGAAGCTCTGGTCGAGCTCGATGCGGTTCCAGTTCAACCCGCCGTTCCAGTGGGTAAGCATAGTGAACAGCGGGAAGCCGGTGCTGAGGTCTTCATGGACCATGTCAGTGCACCAGACCTGATGCGGGCAGCCTTCGCGCAGGCTCAGCAGGCCGGTGGTGTGGTCGATCTGGCTGTCCATCAGGATGATTGCGCTGATGCCCGTGTCACGCAGGGCGCGGCCGGGTTGCATCGGGGCGAAGTTCTGGAACTGCGCGCGAATGTCCGGCGAGGCGTTGCACAGGACCCAGTTCACGCCGTCATCGGAAATCGCGATAGACGACTGGGTACGCGCTTCGGCCCGCAGGCTACCGTCGCGAAAACCTGCGCAGTTCACGCAGTTGCAGTTCCACTGCGGAAAACCGCCGCCGGCGGCGGAACCTAGAATCTGGACAAACATGGTTGCTCCATCACTTCAACGCTGAAAATAAAAACGCCCCGGACGGGCCGAGGCGTTGTACCGCATGTTCTACCCAAGGGCAGTATCAACGGCTGGCGAAGTACATGGTGACTTCAAAGCCGATACGCAGGTCGGTGTAAGCAGGTTTGGACCAAGTCATAAAAACGTTCCTTCAGGCTCGTGAGAAAAATTCACTCTATACCTATAGCCCACCTCCCGCAGGAGATGTTCAGAGGTTTGCCGGGCTATGTTACTGAAACGTTTCTGCAAATTGGAGACATCTCTCGAAGAAAGCCCATTACAGCCCCGGTAATGATCGGGCTGTCGGTTGCCATGTGCCGTCCGGGCAGGCATTGGTGGCCAGGCATCTGCGGCCACCTGCTGCGTGAATCAGGCGCTTTGCTGTATCGAGCAAAGCTGTGCGATTCAGTAGCAACACGGCCTGTTGCAGCTCAGACAGGTAATCCGATGAATGGCCGCCCAGTTTGCCCTGCCACAGTAGTTCAAAGGCTTGGGCAAACGGGATGAGATTGCCGTCGAGCTGCTCGGCCAAGGTCTGGCGCTGATTGATCAAGGACGCATTATCGAGCGTCGAGATGAGTTCAGGCAGTTGCTTCAGGAAGGCTTCGATGTGTTCGAGGATCTCTTTCGCCGATGCGTTAGGCGATTGCACGCCAAACAGCAGCCCGGTCTGTCCATTGATCTGACGGACACCACTGAACACTGCGTAACCCAATTGCAGTTCGACCCGCAGGCGCTGATAGAACGGCGTTTGGCAGAGTTGCGCGAGCAGGCGCCACGCGGCTTCGTCGGCCAGATCCTGAGTGGGCGTCGGGCAAAACAGCAATAGTGCATTTTCGTTGGCGTCACTGGGCACTTCGCTCCAGAGGCGTTGACCGGCAATGGAGGCGGGCGCGGTCATCTCACTGTCAGGAATGCCAGGCACGCGGCTCAAGGCGCGGGTGATCGCTGTTTGAACGGTCGCCGGCAGACCTGCGGCCAATCCATCCCAGCGTGCAGTGGCCCAGATCTGCTGTAGGACATCAGCGCCGGCAGGCGGCGATGTCGGCTGCGAATCCTGTCCCAGGCAATGTGCTGGCAACACCTTAAGCAATTGCCGGATCGCGATCAGCGGTGCTGACGACTCGGTACTGAGCCAGGCATCGGCGGCGGGATTCATCAGACACAGCAGCGCCTGTTCGAGAATCGCCGGCATCGGCTCATGCCGTCCGCTCATTTTCAGCAACCATTGATTGCCCGTTTCGCTGAAGGACAGCTCGACGCCTGCCTGACTGGCGTCATCGCACAGGCCTTGCAGGCTGCGGGCCAGTGTCGGCTGAAGATTGGCTGGCGGTGCGGAGTCGAGGCGCCAACGCAGGCAAATCGCCGCTTCGCCATTATCGCCTGCGAGACCTTGGCTGAACTGCATCGGCGAGCGCTCACGGCGACCGCGCGTGCGATCCTGGGCAAACGTGCGCAAGCCGCGATGAGCGCTGGTTTGTCCACGGATCAAACCGGCTGGTGCTGGCACTTCGGCGGAACGCAGGAACGGATTGGCGGGTGGCAGTTGCCAGACGACATCCAGGTTATCCACAGGTGTCGGGCTCATCTGCTGCACTATGGCTTTAAGCGCAATGACACCCGAATCCGACAGCTCTGGTTCAAGCTTCTCACTGTCCAGTCGGGCAAGTGCCAAGGCGTTGCTGGTTTGACGCTTTTGCTGTTGCAGCAGGGCATATTCTTCGCGCAGCTTTGACCAGTCGGCAGCGTCGGCGAAGAAGCTCAGCCAATCACCCAGCAGCTCACGGATTATCCCGGCCTGCGTTGCGGCACTGGCCGTCAGGTTGAACTCAACCTGCAGTAATGCTTGTCCGGCGAATTGGTACAGCGGCGCCGCCTTCAGGTTGTCGATCAATTGGCGATGGCGTAACTCGGCGAAGACGCCTCCCGGTTTCGACGTGTTCAGCCAGGTGCAGAGAAAATCCAGCGCTTCACGGGATGCGTTCGGCAAGGCTTCGAATGCAAACAGCAGGTTGAGTCGGCGTTCGTCAGCCTGTTGATAACTGTTGTTTGCGGTTGCCATCAACGCGGGCGGGGCGCTTTGCGGTTGCTGTTTACCGACGGCGAAGTCGCCGCTCAAACGCTCGGCCAGGCTACGCAACTCATCCACAGACTGCGGACCGGCAAGGCTCAGCGTTATTTGACCGGTTTGGTAGAAACGCTGATAGAACGCGCTTAAGGCCTGTTGAAACTCAGGCTGCTGTACCGCCAGGCTGTCGCGATTGCCGGCATGGAAACCGCGCAACGGATGATCTGGCGAAAGCCCTTCAAACAATGCGAGGTGTCGCTGTGCCTCAACATCTTGAGACCAGGCAATGAATTCAGCTTCCAGTACTTCCCGTTCACGCAACTGATCATCCGGATTCAGGCGCGGGTGGGCGAGCATGTCGCACAAACGCTCAAGCCCTCCGGCGAAGTCCTGAGGCGGCAGTTCGAAGAAGAAGTCGGTGGTGCGCTCGCGGGTGCTGGCGTTCAGTTGCCCGCCGTGACGTTGCACGTAGGCCATCAACCCATCGTCAGCAGGAAAGCGTTCGGTGCCGAGAAAGAACAGGTGTTCAAGAAAGTGCGCCAGCCCAGGCCAGGCCAGCGGCGCATCGTGACTGCCAGCAGCAACCCGTAAAGCCGCGGCGCAGCGTTTCAAACCGGGCGCATGACGAAGCGAAACCCGCAGGCCGTTGGCCAGGGTTTCGACGTGAGGGAGAAGGTGGGTCGGCGCAGGCATGAGCACTTCCGCTACTTAAGAAGTGCTCATGCTAGCGAAAACATGGGATCAGCGCTTGTTCAGCTCGCCGTAGAGTTCTGGTCGACGATCGAGAAAGTAGCGATTGGCGGCACGAGAATCGACCATCAGTTGGCGATCCAGCGTACCAACTATCAGCGCTTCATCCAGGCCGGCCTGGGCGATGCGACTGCCATCCGGTGCGGCGATGCTGCTTTGACCGCAGTAGTGGATCTCGCCTTCGTGCCCGCAGTAATTGGCGTACGCCACGTAACATTGGTTCTCGAAGGCCCGCGAACGCACGGTGACATCGGCGATGAAGTCGTAGGGAATCATGTTCGCCGTCGGCACCAGAATCAGCTCGGCGCCGGCCAGCGCCAGGCGCCGGGCGTTTTCCGGAAACTCCAGGTCGTAGCAGATCAAAAAGCCCAGCTTCCAGCCGTTGAGTTCCACCAATGGAAACTCATCCGGCCCAACGCTGAACATCGAATGATCGAGCTCGCCGAACAGATGAGTCTTGCGGTAGTTGGCCAGACGCTGGCCCCGGCTATCGATCAACTGCACGGCGTTATAGATCTGCCCGTCCTCGGCGCGTTCCGGATAGCCATACACAATGGCGATACCGGAGGCCTTGGCGATGCTCGCGATGTACTGCGCGCAAGTGCCGTCTTGCGCCTCGGCCAATGCGCCAACCGCTTCGGCGCCGATGTTGTAGCCGGTCAGGAACATCTCCGGGAACACCAGCAGATCAGCGCCTTTGGCCTCTGTAGCAAGCTTTTGCAGGCGCTGCAGATTGCCGGCAACGTCGAGCGGCAGCGGCGGGCATTGGTAGAGCGCTACGCGCATTTCGGAGTCCTCTTACTCGGGCAGGGCAATCGGGCCGATTTCATGGAACACATCGCCCGGGCCTGGGTTTTCGACGTGGGTTTTACCGCCGAAGTGATTCATGATGCCCCATACCGCGTTGAGCGAGGTTTGTACCGCGCCTTCGACCCAGGCCGGTGTCCACGAAACATCGTCGCCAGCGATAAAAATCCCACGCTGTTCGGCGGGCATGTCTTGTTGCATGAAGTGTGCATACATCCGCTGGTTGTAGCGATAGTGACCGGGCAGGGCGCCTTTGAATGCACCGAGGAAATGCGGGTCGGCTTCCCAGGACACAGTAATCGGGTCGCCGATGATGCGCGCGGCGATGTCGACTTTTGGATAGATCTTCCTCAGTGCATCCAGCGCCAGCTTCACGCGTTTTTCGATTGGTTGCGGAAGCATTTTCAACGCGTCGCTCATCCACGAATACGACAGGCAAATCACGCCCGGCTTGTCGTCGCCGTTATCGAAGAGGTAGGTGCCACGGGTCAGGCGATCGGTGAGGGTCATGCTCATCAGGTCGCGACCGGTTTCCGGGTCTTTGTCTTTCCAGAACGGCCGGTCGACCATCACGAAGGTTTTCGACGATTGCATGTAGCGGGTGCGGTCCAGGGCCATCCACATTTTTTGCGAGAACAGCGACTCTTCGCACTCGATCTGAGTGGTCAGCAACCAGCTCTGGCAAGTGGTCAGCACAGCGGCGTATTCGCGGGTGTCACCCCAGTTGTCGGTCACGCTGAAACGGCCATCGGCGGCGCGTGCGATGCGTTTGACCCCGGTGCGCGGTGCACCGTTGTGCAGTGAACTCAGGCTGGTGCCTGCCGGCCAGTGAGCGCAGCGCTCCGGCACATGGCGCCAGATGCCCAACGGCACCTGCTCTACACCGCCGACCACCAGGTGTTGGTGATCGTCGCAGTTGGTCATGACTACGCGGAAGATTTCCAGCATCGAGTTCGGGAAGTCCGAGTCCCAGCCACCGGTGCCGAAACCGACTTGGCCAAATACTTCGCGGTGGTGGAACGACAGCTTGGCGAAGGCTTTGGAGGTGGCGACGAAGTCGTAGAAAGTCCGGTCATCCCACAGCGGAACGAGGGTGTTCCACAGCTCTTTGAGGCGCGGTACATTGCGATCGCGGATCGCTTGCTGAATCTCGCCAAAGCGTGAGCCGTCTTCCAGTGCATCGGCCCAGGCGTCAGCCACTTCCTGGAACAGTGCAGGAAGGTCGGCGAGTTTCTGTGCGTAATGGGTTTGGCCTTCCAGGTCGATGACGGTGCTGCCGGAAGCTGGGGTCAGCGGGTTAGGGAAAGGCTTGGTCTCAAGACCGAGCTTGTCGACGTAGTGATAGAACGCAGTAGACGACACCGGGAAGCGCATGCCACCCAACTCGGCGATGATCCCTTCAGCGCCTTCGAAGGCCTGGGAGCGCAAGCGGCCACCCATTTTCGAAGCTTCATAGACGACCGGCTTGAGGCCCAGTTTCATCAGCTCGTATGCGGCCACCAGCCCCGCGATACCTGCGCCGACAATCGCCACTTCCGCGCCGTGGTTGTGCGCAGGAATACTGCCTAAGCCAGCCGGGTGCTCGATCCAGTCGTCAAAGGCGAATGGAAAGTCCGGGCCGAAAATGGTGACTGGTTTTTTACCGTCTGCAGGATGGCGATTGTTCTTGTTCATGGCTGACCTTGCTGGCGACTCGCACTCGGTGCTGAGTATAGGAAAAGACTGTCGCCATTCTAGGGAGCGTAGAGCACGTTAATAAGACGCAATGTGTCGTCGTTCTGCATATTGTTTGTGCAATATGACGAGATGATCGATCAAACTGGCTGGCCACGGTCAATTTTGCTGCTGAGGATGATCGACGTGGTGGTTTTTTCTACGCCGTCGACACTACCGATCTGGTCGAGCAACTGGTCGAGCTGTTCCGGTGAATCGGTACGCAGCCAGGCCACGTAATCGAATTCGCCGCTGACCGCACACAACTGCTGAACCTGCGCCATGGCGCTGAGCCGACGCAGTACTTCCTTGCCGGAGCGCGGTTGCACGGTGATCCCGACATAAGCCTGCAAACCGCCATCGACCACTCGCTGCCCGAGTCGCACGCCGTAGCCGGTAATGACCCGGGCCTTTTCCAGCCGCGCCAGGCGTGACGTCACTGTCGTGCGTGCAATCCCCAATTGCCGGGCGAGCATGGCCACGCTTTCACGAGCATTGATCTGCAAGGCCGCGATCAGTTGGCGGTCGATTTCGTCGAGGACGGGAGGGCGGGTATCAGGCAAGGTCATCTCCGGCGGCACATTTCGGTGGCGAGCATGTTACCGACTGGTGAGCCGTAAAGGGCTGTGCGATGGATCGGTTTACACGCAGAACACCTGCATGATGCAGGTCATTTGACCAAGGCCCTGACTTCTTGAATTTTTATATTGGGTATCACGCTGTCGGGGATTCTAGAGTTGCCAGAGAGGTTGTAGACAGAGAAGTTCTTGTTCATGACTTTTTTCGACATCAACTTCAATGACGGAAGAATTCGGGTGTGGAAATGTTGATCGAGTTCACACGGGGATATGCGGCTATCAGCCGTTTCATAGAACCGACCACTGGATTGTTGCAAGTCAACCCCGACCAGGATCACCTTGGTGAAACCGGCATGGTAGGCAAGTTGTAGAGCAAGATAAGCCACGGTGCGGGAGTCGAAAAAGCCATCGCTGAGATTTTTGCTAAACCCGATGCTCTTTCTTCGGTGGCCAAAAATAGAACGACTGCGTACGAGATCGTTGTTCTTTTTGAAGATCGAATCGACCCAGGATTGTTTAGCTGCCGACTTTAGCGCGTATAGCTTGCCGTGAGGTCGAATGCTGTTTCGCCGGATGAACTCCTCCCACAAGGCGACTCGCTGGCTAATCTGCATCGCGTGCGAAAATAGTTCGGGCTGCTGAGTCGGGAAGCTCATGTCCGTACAAGCGTAGAAAAACGGCTGGATCGCGGTGCCCTCGAAAAGTGCGACCGCGCCGTTCATTGTGATCATCGGTACATGAGCGAATTCTTCAATGGGAAAGTCTTTGGCGGAACTGCCGGAGGCAATGATGAAAACAGTTCCTGTTTCTATGTTGTGACACTCATTGAACCCGTTCACATAACTAAGTTTGTTATCGATCATGAAATATTTTTCGCTTGCGTTCATCAGGTGTCCGTTGGTCATGCCAATGGCATCGATTGTTTATTCTTGTCGGTGGTTGGCATCGATACCGAATTTCAAGATATCTGATAGCGCGTCATTCGTCATGGGGCTTCGATGTAGCCTGATGAGCGCTTGATATCGAATGTGGGTCAGGAAAGGGTCTCGAATACCAAGCCCGACACGCTCGTGCGACGTGGGTTTTCTATCGGGCCGACCGATGACCTGCTACTTGCGCCAAGGCGCGTGAACTCAAAAATGCACAAGATATTGCGCTGGGTATGCATGGGGTCATGAAAACATGAACTGTAGACGTTTTTTTCGCTAAATGCATGGCGTAAATGCCATGGGCTTGGCGTCCTGGACTTCTCATGGGTACAGAAAAGCCGCGCAATGCGCGGCTTTGAGTTTGGTGGGCCCACACGGACTTGAACCGTGGACCAAAGGATTATGAGTTGCTGGGCGAGCTGATATGCCTAGAGAAAGCGTTCGTAGGTGAACGTAGGCTGGCATAGCTGGAGGCCCCGTAATACGTGGTGTTAAGCGTAATTTTGAGAAGGTTGCTCAAGCTGAGTACTGTACCGTGGTTGTACTGATTTTGCAGCCTTTGAGTTTCGCAATTCGCCCCGCAGTGAATTCTTCGCCCACGATCTTCTGTAGTGCCCCCGGGCTAATTCTCTCGCAGCGCCAAACCACGTTCCATTCACAGATCGAGAAGCAAAACGCGGCTTGGCCTAAGGCATGCGTATAGTCTGACTTTAAAGGTTGGCGATTGCGGTGACCTTTCATGTGCGCTAGATCCGTGCTGTCTAGGATCAGAATTAGGCCCATTTCCGACTGCACCTGGCCTGCGTTACAGCCGCCACCCATCATTTAGCAGTGATTTTGGCGGCATCTAACCTACGTTAGGAGTTACCAGTATGTTCAAAGTAACCCCCCAATCCGCCGGCAAGGTCCAACGCTAAGATAATCGATCAACGCGCTGTTGATCGACTGTTGTCCCATATGATTTTGGGTCAGAGACGGCACCGAGAAATCGTGCCAGGGCTTCAGTCCCCCTCCGTGAACCGCCGCCGCGTCAGGAAAAGCACCACGCCCAGCGGCACGGCCAGCAGTGCTAGCAGCTCCAGGTCAAAGCCCAGCACCTGCTGCTCACCAACCTTGAAGATGCTGACCAAGCCCGTTGCCAGCAGCGCCAAACCCAGCCACTTGCGCAGCGGGTATGGTTTCAGAAACTGAACGAGGATCGCGCCCAGCACCAGAAGGACGACAGTTTGCATGATGTAGGGCATGTGCAGTTCCTCAGACCTTGATGACCAGCGTCACGACAGAGCGCTGTGGGCCAATCCCGCCATGGACCTCTCCCTCGATGCTGACCAGCGCGTCACCTGCATTCGGTCGTACATATCGACGACCATGCTGTTGACTTGGTAATGGGCGCGTTTCGCTTCGCCAAAGTGCAGCTCGCGCAGGCGACCTCGGTCGCTTTCCATGAGGGTGATTTGAGACCTATTGAAGACGATCCCTTCCTCGGACCTGTACTGCGTGGTCTGCTCGAACTTCATGCGCGTATCCATTCGTGCAAAAAGACGATGATTTTCTACAAGCGGTGACTAAGATGCAAACGGTCTTTGATGTGAGGCCCCGGGGAATTTGACGTCTGCACGGGTCTCATCGCCAGCGAGCCAACTCCCCGGCAGATAGCACCTCAAACTGGTGTCATGTATCTGTGGAGATCGATGGTGAGGATGTTGAGGGGTGGGTATACCGTCCATTCACGCTCGGTATCTGATAGAACCAGCGGTCTCTGTGGACGTTTTGTGGACACTGATAGTGAATTGAAAGGAAATGATCCATCGAGAGTGAATGTCTCAGATGCACAAAAGCCGCGCAGTGCGCGGCTTTGAGTTTGGTGGGCCCACACGGACTTGAACCGTGGACCAAAGGATTATGAGTCCTCTGCTCTAACCAACTGAGCTATAGGCCCTCAGTAGGCCGCGGATTATAGCGATGGTTTCCCGACTGTGCTATCCGAAAAGTCTGAAACTGCGATACGAAGAAAGGTTGCGGCGAATTCGTCGGCGGGTAGAGGCAGGCTAACGATGTAGCCCTGGATCTGTTCGCAACCCTCGGCAGTCAGGAATTGCTGCTGCGCGTGAGTTTCAACGCCTTCGGCTATGATCGTGAATTGCATGCTGCGGCCCAGGGCAATAATTGCGCGGACAATGGCGGCATCGTGCGGGTCGTCCGGCAGTCCGCGGACAAAGGACTGGTCAATTTTCAGGAAATCCAGCGGCAAGCGTTTGAGGTAGCTCAACGAGGAATAACCGGTGCCGAAGTCGTCGATGGCCAACTGCACGCCCAGACGTTTGAGTTGATGCAGGACTTCAAGTGCCTCTTCGGCTTGGCTCATGATGAAGTTTTCGGTGATTTCCAGTTGCAGGAAGCCCGGTTTGAGGCGGTTGTCCTTGAGCAGTTGTTCGATGCGGACCAGCAGGTTCGGCTGGCGTAGTTGTGCTCCGGCCAGGTTGACTGATAGCGGGCCGAAACTTTCATAGCGCTGGTTCCACTCATGCATCTGCAGGCAGGCCTGTTCCAGTACCCAGTCACCGATTTGCAGGATCATGCCGTTTTCTTCGGCCAGCGGGATGAAGTGCTCGGGCGGCACATCGCCGAAAGCTGGATGGCGCCAGCGGATCAGGGCTTCGGCGCCTACCAGGCGCGGATGGTTGAGACTCACTTTGGGTTGATAGAACAGCGTCAGCTCATTGCGCTCGATTGCGCGGCGCAGTTCATGCTCCAGTGCCACGCGTTCGCTGGCCTGTGCGGTCAGGTCGCGGGTATAGCTTTCAACCCTGTTGCGACCTTTGGCTTTGGAGCGGTACATCGCGGCATCGGCGTTTTTGACCAGCGTGGCGACGTCGATGCCGTCATTGGGGTAGAGGCTGGTACCAATGCTGGCGCTGATGAAGAACTCATGCTCGCCAGCCTGGAAGGGCGCGGTGAAGCAGTTCAGCAGCTTGTTGGCAATATGGTCGGCGTCGCTGGCTTGCTGCAGGCCCGGCAGCAGGATGATGAACTCGTCACCGCCCAGCCGCGCCACGGTATCGATGTCCCGAAGTTGCTCTTTGAGCCGCACCGCGATGCCTTTGAGCAGCAGGTCGCCAACCGGATGACCCAGGCTGTCGTTGATGTGTTTGAATCGATCGAGGTCAAGGAACAGCACTGCGCCCTGGCCACCGTTTTCTTGCTGGTTGTTGAGCGCGGTCAGCAGGCGGCTTTCGAAAAGCGTCCGGTTTGGCAGACCTGTCAACGGATCGTGGTGGGCCTGATAGTCGAGTTTGGCCTGGGCGTGCTTGAGGCTGGAGATATCGGCAAATACCGCCACGAAGTGGGTGATGAAGCGGTCTTTATTGCGCACCGCGCTGATGGTCAGCCAGCTGGGGTACAGCTCGCCATTCTTGCGGCGGTTGGAAATTTCGCCCTGCCAATGCCCTTCGGCGGTCAGTTGATGCCACATCGCCGCGTAAAAGGCGCTGTCATGCAGGCCTGAGGCGAGCAACCTTGGCGTATGGCCCAGGGCTTCGGTTTCGCTGTAGCCGGTGATTTCGGTAAACGCGCGGTTGACGGCGCTGATGTGCTGTTGGGTGTCGGTGATCAATACACCTTCTGCGGTGCTCTCGAATACCGTGGCGGCCTGTTGCAGTTTTTCCTGCATCAGATGCCGCTCGGTGATATCCCGGGCGATGGTCAGCATGCAATCGTCATCGCCAATTGGCAGCGGCCGGCTGGACATCTCGCAGAGACGGATCTGCCCATCGTTGCGACGTATATGGCAACTGAAGTCACGCACGAAGCCGTCGCGTTTCAACAGGTCGAGCATCTGCCTGCGTTCATTCAGGTTGACCCAGATGCCGAGGTCGAAGGTCGAGCGGTCCAGCGACATTGCGCTGTTGAAGCCGGTGATGCGGCTGAAGCCTTCATTGACCTCGATCAGCAGGCCGTCGCTCACGCGTGACAGCAACAAGCCGTCAGGGGACGCATGGAAGGCTTTGGCAAATTTCTCTTCTGAGGTTTGCAGTTGTTGTTGGGTTTCCTTGAGCTGGCTGATGTCACGCACTACCACGACCAGCGCGGGGGTGGTGTCGAGCTGGAAGGGTTCGGCGGAGATCAGGCCGGTGAACACCTGGCCATTGCTGCGACGAAAGGGCATCTCCAGATTGCGAATACTGCCGGCTTGCAAGCGCTGCAAGAGCCCGGGACCGACACCGGCGATGCCCCAGATGTTCAGCTCGGTGGCGGTCCGTCCGATCACTTCTTCGGCAGTGAGGCCGATTTGCTCTTCGAACGCCTCGTTGACCTCCAGCAGACAACCGTCGGACAGACGTGCAATAACCAGTATGTCCGGGCATTGCTGGAACACCGAGGCAAACTTCTGCTCGGAGCGGCGCAAGGCTTCTTCGGTTCTTTTGGCTTCGCTGATGTCGATCATCAGCCCGCGCAGTATCGGCTCGTGGCCGTGCTCTATCAGGCTGACGATATCGCGTACCCAAAGGCAGCGCCCGTCGGCAGTGATCACCCGGTAATCGAGGCTGTGATCGCGTCCGGCAAGTACTTCGTGATCACAAAATGCCTGGGCGCGCGTGAGGTCGGCGGGGTGGATGATATTGCGCCAGAAGCCCGGAATCAGCCAATGGGACAAGGGGTAGCCGAGCAGGCCTTCGGCATGGGGAGACACGTAGCTGTACGTAAAGTCGCTGATTCGCGCTTCCCAGGCTATCGCCGAAAGGCTCTCCACCAGGCCGCGGTAATGGTATTCGCTGGTGCGCAGCTCCTGTTCCAAGGCTACCCGGCGGGAAATTTCCGAGCTCAAGCGACGATTGATGCGGATCACCACGGCCAGAACGGTCACCAGCAGCAGTACGCCGGGCAAGCCGTACATCAGCAGGTCGGACCAGAAGGTGCGGTGGTCGAGGACATTACCGACCCAATGCTCCTGGATGGCGCTGATTTCACCGGGGCTCATGTCCGCCAGCACTTTATCCAGAATGCCGACCAGCATTTTGTCGTCTCGCGGTACGCCCATCGCCAATTGGTAGCGATACGGCGTTTCGCCGCTGACGTAGAGCCCGTCGAGTTTGAGTTGGCGAAGGCTCCAGACGCTTGAGGCCAGATCGCCGACTACCGCGTCGACCTCGTCGGTGGCCAGCGCCTGCAAGGTCGAACTGACATTGGGCATGGGGACCAGATTGAGGTCAGGATGGTGGGTGCGCAGCAGTTCATGGGGGGCGTAGTTTTCCACGACGGCAACTTTCAGGCCGTAAAGGTCTTCCAGCTTGTGCGGCTGTGCACCTTTCACATGGGCCAGGATGACGATCGGAAAGTCCAGGTAGGGCCGCGTGAACGCGAGGTAACTTTGCCGTTCGGGCGTCGACATGACGCCGGGCAAGAGGTCCAGCTTGCCCTGTTTGGCCTGTTCCAGGACTTCGGTCCAGCTCACAGGCTCAATGGGCGTGACCTTGATTGCCAGGCGATCACGCACGATGTTGATGTAGTCAGCGGCAAGGCCTTGGTATCGGCCTTGCTCATCGCGAAATTCAAACGGTGGCCAGGAAGCGTCGACACCCAGGCGAAGTTCCGGGTGAGCCGCAAGCCAGACACGTTCTTCGTCGCTCAGAGTCAGCGCGCCAGCCGTTGTGGTCCAGGTCATCAGCAATAGCAAAAGCACGGCCGGCAGTCTGGGCATAACGGTCTCGTTATGGCTTGGGGGGGAATGTTTCGAGTGTAGACGGGCTAGGCGGCGGGAGCGAAGCGAAGGGGATTTAATCTACAGAAAGCAAAACCCCCGGCAGGGCCGGGGGTTTTGTGATCACTCGTCGAGGAAGGAGCGCAAATGTTCGCTTCTCGTCGGGTGGCGCAGCTTGCGTAGCGCCTTGGCTTCAATCTGACGAATCCGCTCACGGGTAACGTCGAACTGTTTACCAACCTCCTCGAGGGTGTGGTCGGTATTCATGTCGATACCGAAGCGCATGCGCAGAACCTTGGCTTCACGGGCAGTGAGGCCGGAGAGAACTTCGCGAGTCGCTTCTTTAAGGCTCTCAACGGTAGCAACATCGATTGGCGACTGCATGGTCGAGTCTTCGATGAAGTCGCCCAGATGGGAGTCTTCGTCATCACCGATCGGGGTTTCCATGGAGATCGGCTCTTTAGCGATCTTCAATACCTTGCGGATCTTGTCCTCAGGCATTTCCATGCGTTCGCCCAGCTCTTCCGGAGTCGGTTCGCGACCCATTTCCTGCAGCATCTGACGGGAAATACGGTTGAGCTTGTTGATCGTCTCGATCATGTGCACCGGAATACGGATGGTGCGTGCCTGGTCGGCGATCGAGCGAGTGATCGCCTGACGGATCCACCAGGTGGCATAAGTCGAGAATTTGTAGCCGCGGCGGTATTCGAACTTGTCTACCGCTTTCATCAAACCGATGTTGCCTTCCTGGATCAGATCGAGGAATTGCAGGCCACGGTTGGTGTACTTCTTGGCGATCGAGATCACCAGACGCAAGTTGGCTTCGACCATCTCTTTCTTCGCGCGGCGGGCTTTGGCCTCACCGATCGACATACGACGGTTGATGTCCTTGATCTCGGCAATCTTCAAGCCGGTTTCGGCTTCAAGTGCGGTCAGCTTCTGCTGGCAGCGAACGATGTCGGCCTGCAGGCGACCAATGGCTTCAGCGTATTTGCTTTTGCCTTTGGCCAGTGCTTCGGTCCAGCTTTCGTCAACTTCGTTGCCCGGGAACTGGCGCAGGAAGTCGGCACGCGGCATGCGTGCATCACGAACGCAAAGTTGCATGATCGCGCGCTCTTGCTGACGCAGACGATCCAGGGCGCTACGTACACGCTCAACCAGGCCTTCGAATTGCTTCGGAACCAGTTTGATCGGCATGAACAGCTCAGCCAGCGCCAACATCTCGGCAATGGCCTGCTTGTTTTCACGACCGTGCTTTTTCAGCGCCTTGCGGGTGATTTCCATCTGATCGGCCACAGCGCCAAAACGCTGTGCTGCGATGACCGGATCCGGACCGCTTTCGGCTTCTTCTTCGTCGTCACTGGCTTCAGCGTCGTCGTCATCGGTGTCGTCATCCGCTTTCACGGCTTTCGGGTCGACAGGCGGCGGCACTTCTGCAGCAGGCGGCGCAATGCCGTCGTCCGGGTCGATATAACCGCTCAGGACGTCGGACAGGCGGCCACCTTCGGTGGTGACGCGAGTGTATTCGGAGAGAATGTGGTCAACCGTGCCAGGGAAGTGCGCAATTGCGCCCATCACTTCACGGATGCCCTCTTCAATACGTTTGGCGATTTCGATTTCGCCTTCACGTGTGAGGAGCTCTACGGTACCCATTTCGCGCATGTACATGCGCACTGGGTCGGTAGTGCGACCAATGTCGGTCTCAACCGCTGCCAACGCTGCCGCCGCTTCTTCTGCGGCTGCTTCGTCGGTATCGGCGTCGGCCAGCATAAGGGAATCCTTATCTGGCGCAACCTCGAATACGTTGATCCCCATGTCATTGATCATGCGGATGATGTCTTCCACCTGTTCCGGATCTGAAATATCCTCCGGCAGGTGGTCGTTGACCTCCGCGTAAGTCAGGTAACCCTGCTCACGACCAAGGGTGATCAACTCTTTGATACGAGACTGCTGTTGCGCTTTTCCGGACATAACACCCTATCCACTGAAGGTCTTGGCGGGCAAAAAACAAGCCGAGGATTATACCTTAGCTATGACCTCACGCGCCACTTGAGGTCGGGTTTGATGCGGAAACATTCCGTTTTAGTAGGTCGCGCATCTGATTTGCTATTTGATTCGCTTCCTCGGCAGTCAATCCTGGCTGCCGTGCTTTCTTGATGAGGTCGTCGAGGGTCTGCGTGTGCTGACCCGCTGATAACCTAGTAATGGTGTCTAAAAACTGTTGTTCAAGGTTGTCACCTTCAATTAACCACTCCTTTTCCGCGAGTGCTTTAAGCAGGCGTCCTTGCTCGGTTCCATGCCAGCGGGCCATTAGCTGGATAGAGTTTAGCTTAGGATTTTTTTGCACGGCCTCGATCAGGGCTATTAGCAGTTGCGCATAAGTGTTGCTTTCATTTGCGAAGTGGTCGGCGGTCTCAACTTTGCCGGCCAGTTGCGGATGATGAATTAGTGTGCGCAGCGCAATCAAGGTGGGGGCCTCGACAGCAATCGGGGTGCGGGGTGGGCTCCGCTCGTCGCGTTTGCCTTTCTTGTCCCAGGGTTTGTTGTCCCACTTCTTGCCGCCGCTGCCCGGTTTTTTCGGCGTCCAATCCTGTTGAGGTACATAGGCCTCTTGCGGTTGGTGGTAGTCGGAATAGTCCGGCATGGCGTCGTAATCGATGCCGGGGTCGTAGGCGGGAGGTGCATCCTGTGGCGCGCTGTGCACCAGCTGACTGACTGCCTCGCTGTTCAGGCCGGTAATTTCGGTCAGGCGCTGGCGCATCAGAGTGCGCAGGTTGGCTCCCGGGACTTTGTCGATCAGCGGCGCGGCGAGGGTGGCCATGTGGGCCTTGCCTTCGAGCGAGCGCGGATCGGACTCCTCGATCAACTGCTGAAAAAAATAGTCTGCCAATGGCTGGGCGTGTTGATTGATCCGCGCGCGAAAGGCGTCGGTGCCTTCGGAGCGGATCAGCGTGTCCGGGTCTTCGCCTTCGGGCAGGAACAGGAAGCGCGCACGCCGTCCGTCTTGCAGGCTCGTAAGCGTTGACTCCAGGGCGCGCCACGCGGCATTGCGGCCAGCCTGGTCACCGTCGAAGCAGAACAGTACGTTGGGCACCACGCGAAACAGCCGCTTCAAGTGTTCTTCGCTGGTGGCGGTGCCGAGTGTGGCGACGGCATTGCGCAGGCCTTGCTGGGCCAGGGCGATGACGTCCATGTAGCCTTCGACGACGATGATCTCATCGAGATTGCGGTTATTCTTGCGTGCTTCATACAGGCCGTAGAGTTCCTGGCCTTTATGAAATACCGGGGTTTCCGGTGAGTTCAGGTATTTCGGTTTGTCGTCGCCCAGTACTCGGCCGCCAAACGCGATGATGCGCCCGCGGCTGTCGCGAATCGGGAACATTACGCGATCGCGAAAGCGATCATAGCGTTTGCCGGTTTCGGCGTTCTCGATCAGCAGGCCGGCGTCGATCATGGCTTTTTGTTGCAGGGTGTCGCTGCTCAGATGCTTGAACAGATTGTCCCAGCCCGGAGGTGCGAAGCCGAGGCCGAAATCGCGGGCGATCTCGCCGGTCAGGCCGCGACCCTTCAAGTAGTCGACGGCTGCTTTTCGCGCCGGATGGCTTTTCAGTGCCTGGCGGTAGAAATCAGCAGCGGCGGTCAGCAGTGGGTAGAGCGGCGAGTCGGTCGGTTGCCGCGGTTTATGCGGGCGACCGCTTTCCTCGCGGGGGATTTCCATGCCGGCGGCTTTGGCCAGTTCTTCGACAGCCTGGGGAAAATCCAGGTTGTCGTGGTCCATGATGAAGCCGAGGGCATTGCCACCAGCGCCGCAGCCAAAGCAGTAATAGAACTGTTTGTCCGGGCTGACGCTGAAGGAGGGGGTTTTTTCTTTGTGAAATGGGCAGCAGGCGGTGTAGTTCTTGCCGGCTTTTTTCATTTGCAGGCGCGAGCTGACCACATCGACGATGTCGGTGCGGTTCAGAAGGTCGTCAATAAAGCTCTGGGGAATTAGCCCGGCCATGGCGTTCTCGTCATCACTGCGCTGAAAATCTAACCCGCGCGAAAGGCGGCCTGATGCTGGTCATTATGTTGAGGCGCGGAGGATGTGCGGCTCGACCAGGTATCGTCTGCGTATTCGCTGTCGGGAAGTGTATCTGCCGAAAATCCGCTGGCGTTAGTGCTCATCGGTATTCGACTGTTTGAAAGTGTTGCGCTGAGTCCGCATTGGCCAAAGGGAGGCCTCGGATAGCTCATAAGTGGGCACGCAAAATCGTGCCTTGGGCTGATCGTCGTGAGAGGAATCAGTAAAAGGTTGTGCTCGTCAGTAGCCTTGGAAGGCTCGTCAGAAGAGACGTGCACCGCTGGCAAAAGAGCCAGGTCTGACGTGTGAAGCAGGTTTGTCTCGGTCGCGTCTGCGGCTTTGACAGTGAAGCATCAAGCGATATCCGCAAATGCCATAAGCCCGGCTGAGGGCCGGGCTTGGCAGAAGCTTGCTACGAACGTCTGCGTATTAGTACAGACGAACGGCGCGGCGCTGTTCGCGCTGAACTTTCTTGGCGTGACGCTTAACAGCGGCTGCTGCTTTACGTTTACGCTCAGAAGTCGGCTTCTCGTAAAATTCGCGGCTACGAACTTCAGCCAGAACACCGGCTTTTTCGCAGGAGCGCTTGAAACGACGCAGAGCTACGTCGAAGGGTTCGTTCTCTTTAACTTTGACGGCTGGCATCCAGAGCTACCTTCATTCATTACCGGGGTCAACATCCTCGCGGCAAAAGTGCACTTGAAGACGTCGGTTTTTAAGGGTTGCGGATGTTAACCCCTCATCGCTCGGAATGCAAAGCCTCTGATCGAAAACCGCTGGTCGGGGCATCACGTGGCGACTATTATGCGCGCCTTCGAATTTAGCCTAAACAAGGCGCAAACCCATGCTAGTACTGGGATTAGAAACCTCCTGCGACGAAACCGGCGTCGCACTTTACGACAGTGAAAAAGGCCTGTTGGCCGATGCACTGTTCAGCCAGATCGACCTGCATCGCGCCTATGGTGGCGTGGTGCCGGAGCTGGCTTCGCGTGACCACGTCAAACGTATGCTGCCCTTGATTCGTCAGGTGTTGGCTGAAGCCGACTGCGTGCCGACCGAGATCGATGCCATCGCCTACACCGCGGGTCCTGGCCTGGTCGGGGCCTTGCTGGTGGGGGCGTCCTGCGCTCAGGCACTGGCGTTTGCCTGGGGTATTCCAGCCTTGGGTGTGCACCACATGGAAGGTCACTTGCTGGCGCCGATGCTGGAGCCGCAACCGCCCGAATTTCCGTTCGTCGCTTTGTTGGTGTCCGGTGGTCATACCCAGCTGGTTCGAGTCGATGGCATCGGTCAATACGAGTTGTTGGGCGAGACGCTGGATGATGCTGCCGGTGAGGCGTTCGACAAGACGGCGAAGATGATGGGCCTCAATTACCCTGGTGGTCCGGAAATCGCACGATTGGCCGCGCAAGGCGTCGCCGGACGTTTCGTGTTCCCGCGTCCGATGTGTGATCGGCCGGGTCTGGACTTCAGTTTCAGCGGCTTGAAAACCTTTGCCTTGAACACGTGGCAGCAGTGCGTCAGCGCTGGGGACGACGGCGAGCAAACACGCAGCGACATCTCGCTGGCCTTCCAGCAGGCAGTGGTGGAGACTCTGACCATCAAGTGCAAGCGTGCCCTGAAGCAGGCGGGCCTCAAGCGTCTGGTGATCGCTGGCGGCGTCAGTGCAAACAAGGCTTTGCGTGTGTCCCTGGAGAAAATGCTTGGCGACATGAAGGGCGACGTTTACTACGCACGTCCGGAGTTCTGCACCGATAACGGCGCAATGATCGCTTTTGCCGGGTGTCAGCGGTTACAGGCCGGTCAGCAGGAAAGTCTGGCGATCAGCGTGCAGGCGCGTTGGCCGATGGAGCAGTTGTCACCTGTGTAAAGACGGGTGAGTCAGGGTCGTACTCGGCAAGAGTATTTAAAAATGCCGTTCGCGCCCGGCAAACAGGTCGCGTAGATTGCCGCGATGGCGCCAGACGATCAGTGCTGTCAGTGCGCTCATGGGCAGCAATGCTCCCGGCTCCTGCCAGGCCAGCAGTGGCAGGGTCAGGGGCGTGGCGATCAGGGCGGCCAGCGAGCTGGTGCGTGTGAGGTAGAAGGTCAATAGCCACGCGCCGATAGCCAGGAGCGCTGCCGGAGGGTAAAGCCCCAGCAGCATGCCGGCAGCCGTTGCAACACCTTTGCCGCCGCGAAAGCGGAAGTACAGCGGATACAGATGGCCGATCACGGCATAGACGCCGACCCAGGCCTGTTGCTGTACCGAGAGGCTCGCAAGCCCTGCCATCAACACGGGTAGCAGGCCTTTGCAGAGGTCGCCGAGCAAGGTCAGGACGGCGAGTTTTTTGCCGGCCAGGCGTAACATGTTGGTGGCGCCGGCATTACCCGAGCCACTCATTCGCGGATCGGGGTTACCGGTCAGGCGGCTGAGCAAAATGGCAAAGGACAGAGAGCCAAGCAGGTAGGCGAGGATCGCCAGTAACCAAAACATGCTAACTATTCCGGGCGAGGACGCCCTGATTCTAACGGCGCATTGCGCCCTTGTCGTGCTGCGGAGAAGAGTGCTTGGACAGAGTGTTTATCGAGGGCCTGGAAGTCGACACGGTGATCGGTGCCTACGACTGGGAGCGCGGCATCCGTCAGTGCCTGCGTCTTGATCTGAGTTTCGCCTGGGACAATCGCCCGGCAGCGGCCGGTGATGACCTGACCCTGGCGCTCGACTATGCCAGCGTGACGGCACGTATTCAGGCGTTCGCCGAGCAGGCGCAGTACCAACTGGTTGAAACCTTTGCCGAGCGTCTGGCCGAAGTCTTGATGAGCGAATTCAAGATTAGCTGGCTGCGCCTCAAGCTGACCAAACCGGGGGCTATCCCGGCTGCAACGGGCGTGGGCGTGGAGATCGAGCGCGGATGTCGCTAACTCAGGTATTTCTTGGGCTCGGCAGCAATGTCGAGCGCGAAGCTCATTTGCAGGCGGGGCTGGAAGCGCTTGCCGGTTTTCTGGTGGATATACGCTGTTCGGCGGTGTTCGAAAGTCAGCCGGTGGGGATCAAGAGCGGGCCTTTTTTCAATTTCGTGGTATCGGCGTTTACCGATCTGCCGTTGATGGAACTGGACCGTCGGTTGAAGTTTATCGAGGCCGACAACGGTCGTTATGCCCCCGATCGCAAGGGTTTGCCGTTGGATATCGACGTGCTGCTGTATGGCGATCTGGTGGGCAATTTTGACGGATTGATCCTGCCTCGAGCGGAAATCCTGAAAAATGCCTTTGTGCTGTGGCCGTTGTCGCTGATAGCGCCGGACAGGGTGCATCCGGGTGTAGGTAAAAGTTTTGCCTCTCTGTGGAGTGAGGCGAAGATTGATCAGGTATTGGCGCCGGTTGCGTTTGAGTGGCGCGGTGAGCAGTTGACCCCTTCGAATCTGCTGTGACCTTGATGACGCCATCGCGGGCAAGCCTTGCTCCTACAGTATTGTGTCGTACGCCATTTACACGCTCGGCATAGGTCTCGTAGGAGCAAGGCTTGCCCGCGATGCTTTTCAAGCAGACGCCGCTTCTTTGTAGGCCTTCAGAGCCTTGAGCCGTTCGCGCTTGAGCGCCTCGCCCAGCTCCGGGCCTTTGAATCCCAGCTCCAGCAATGGCTGAACCGCCACGGTGCGTGCGGCGGTCGCCGCGCCTCGCAAATAATCCGCTTGTGGATAACTTCTCTGCTCAAGGCCTTTGCGGCCACGGGCATCCATTTCGCAGGCGTTGATGAATTCTTCAAAGCGCTGCGGCCGTCGGTAAACGTCGAAGCTCTGCAGCAATTCCAGCAATGTCGAGGGCTTCAGTTCCAGTGCGCGGTGACCATGGGTGTGGTACTCGCCAACCAGCAACGCCAGCTCCTGGCAGTCGCGCGGGGCCTTGAAGCGCTCGTTGACCGCTTTGATCAGATGCAGGCCCTTGTGCTCGTGAGCGATGTGTCTGGGCCACTGGCTCTCGGGTGTCAGGCCTTTGCCCAGATCATGCAACAGGCAGGCCCAGCGCACGGTCAGCGGCTGCTTGTGCAGGGCGGCCTGCTCGAGAACGCTCAGGGTGTGCACGCCGCTGTCGATTTCCGGGTGGTGGGCTTCGGGTTGTGGCACACCGAACAGCGCGTCAAGCTCGGGGATCAAGACTTTCAGGGCGCCACAGTCACGCAGAACCTGGATGAATACGTGCGGCTGATCTTCCATCAGGGCGCGGGAAATTTCTTTCCAGCTGCGTTCTGCGGTCAGCGCCTCAAGCTCACCTGATTCGCTGAGCTGACGCATCAGCTCCAGGGTCTCGGGGGCTACCGTGAAGCCGAGCCCGGCATAACGTGCGGCGAAACGGGCAACACGCAGTACACGGAGAGGATCTTCGGCGAACGCGGGGGAAACGTGGCGAAGCAGGCGCGCTTCAAGGTCGCGCTGGCCATGATACGGATCGGTTAATCGACCGTGATCGTCTTCGGCCATGGCATTGATCGTCAGGTCGCGACGAATCAGGTCTTCTTCCAGGGTGACTTCCGGACTGGCATGGAAGGTGAAGCCGCCGTAGCCGCGTCCGCTTTTGCGTTCGGTGCGGGCAAGCGCATATTCCTCGCCGCTTTTGGGGTGAAGGAATACCGGAAAATCGGCGCCTACCGGGCGATAGCCCTTGGCGAGCATTTCTTCGGTGCTGGCGCCCACCACCACCCAGTCGATGTCGGTAACAGGCTTGCCGAGCAGGCGATCACGGACCGCGCCGCCGACTTTATAAATCTGCATAAAAAACCTCCGTTAGCCCGACAGGATAACCCTTGCGTCGAACTTTCGGAGGTCCGGCTGACATCAAAGATGAATGACGGCGAGGTCCATCCGGCCGTATTCGCCCTCGCTATGCTCGCCTTTTGGCGGGACATGATGGGTTTTCATTACCTGGTCACCTTGCAGGGTTTCCAGGTGAATATCGAAGCCCCAGAGGCGGTGCAGGTGCTTGAGCACTTCCTCGGTGGAGTCCCCGAGTGGTTTGCGATCATGTTGCTGATGGCGCAGTGTCAGCGAGCGGTCGCCGCGCCGGTCGATACTGTAGATCTGTATGTTCGGTTCGCGGTTACCCAGGTTGTACTGTGCTGCCAGGGTTTCACGAATGGTCCGATAGCCTTCTTCGTCATGAATGGCTGGCACCAGCAGGTCGTCTTTCTGGTCGTCATCGAGAATGCTGAACAGTTTCAGGTCACGAATCACTTTGGGTGACAGGTACTGCAGGATGAAGCTTTCGTCCTTGAAGCTGCTCATGGCGAACTTGATGCTAGACAGCCAGTCGGTCCCGGCGATTTCGGGGAACCAGCGGTAATCCTCTTCAGTAGGGGCTTCGCACATGCGCCGAATGTCGCGGTACATGGAAAAACCCAGGGTGTAGGGGTTGATGCCATTGTAGTAAGGGCTGTCGAACCCGGGCTGGAAGACTACGCTGGTGTGAGAGGCCAGGAACTCCATCATGAAGCCGTCGGTCACCAGGCCCTCATCGTACAGGTCGTTCATCAGGGTGTAGTGCCAGAACGTCGCCCAGCCCTCGTTCATGACCTGAGTCTGACGCTGTGGATAAAAGTACTGCGCGATCTTGCGCACGATCCGTACGATTTCCCGTTGCCATGGCTCCAGCAGCGGGGCGTGCTTTTCGATGAAGTAGAGGATGTTCTCCTGCGGTTCTGCCGGAAAGCGTGCGTTGTCTTTCTCGTTGAACTTGTCTGCGCCTTTTGGAATGGTGCGCCACAGGTCGTTGATCTGCTTTTGCAGGTGTTCTTCACGATCCTTTTGCCGACGTCGCTCTTCTTCCGCGGAAATCGGATAAGGACGTTTGTAGCGGTCGACACCGTAGTTCATCAGGGCATGACAGGAGTCGAGCAGGTCTTCCACGGCATCGATGCCATGGCGTTCTTCGCATTGCATGATGTACTGCTTGGCAAACACCAGGTAGTCGATGATCGAGCTGGCATCGGTCCAGGTGCGGAACAGGTAATTACCCTTGAAAAAGCTGTTGTGGCCGTAGCAGGCGTGGGCCACTACCAGTGCCTGCATGCAGATGGTGTTTTCTTCCATCAGGTAGGCGATGCACGGGTCCGAGTTGATCACGATCTCGTAGGCCAGTCCCATCTGGCCGCGACTGTAGGACTTCTCGGTGCTGAGGAAGTGTTTGCCATAGGACCAGTGGTGATAGCCCAGCGGCATGCCGACAGAGGCGTAGGCATCCATCATCTGCTCGGCGGTAATCACCTCGATCTGGTTGGGATAAGTATCCAGCGCGTAGCGGGCCGCAAGGCGGCTGATTTCCCGGTCGTAGGCCTGGATCAGCTCAAACGTCCATTCGGAGCCGGTGGATATGGGTTGGCGCTTCTGCTCTTTGGCGGTCATGTCACTAACCTGCGCTGGAAGAGTTCACGGAAAACCGGATAGATATCCCCGGCTGAAACCAGCTGTTGCTGGGCAAACGTATCGGAAAAGGCTTCGCTGATACGCTCGTATTCGTACCACAGGGCCTGGTGTTCGCGGGGGGTAATCTCCACATAAGTGTAGTACTGCACGAATGGCATGATCTGGTTGATCAGGATGTCTCGGCAGATCGGCGAGTCATCGTTCCAGTTGTCACCGTCGGAAGCTTGCGCGGCGTAAATGTTCCAGTCGTTGCTCGGATACCGTTCGGCCATGATCTCCTGCATCAGTTTCAGGGCGCTGGAAACGATGGTGCCGCCGGTTTCGCGAGAGTAGAAGAACTCTTCCTCATCGACTTCCCGGGCGCTGGTGTGGTGGCGGATAAACACCACATCGATTTTCTCGTAGTTACGCTTGAGGAACAGGTACAGCAGGATGAAGAACCGTTTGGCGATGTCCTTGGTGGCTTGGGTCATGGAGCCGGAAACGTCCATCAGGCAGAACATTACCGCCTTGGAGCTGGGGTTGGGCTGCTTGATCAGCAGGTTGTACTTGAGGTCGAAGGTGTCGAGAAACGGCACACGGTTGATGCGCGCGCTCAAGCGTTCGATTTCTGCCTCGATTTCCTGAATATCGCCGAAATTGTCTGGTTCTTCCTGTTTAAGTCGTGCCAGTTCCTCTTTTGCTACCCGCAGTTTCTCCCGGCTGCTGCCTGATAGTGCGATACGCCGAGCATGGGCCGAGCGCAGGGTGCGGATGATGTTGATCCGTGAAGGATTGCCTTCGTTGCTGATGCCGGCGCGCACGGTCTTGAAAGTATCAGTGCCGCTCAGGTTGCGCTTGACCAGGTTCGGCAGCTCCAGGTCCTCGAACATGAACTCGAGAAATTCTTCCTGGGTGATCTGGAACACAAACTCGTCCATGCCCTCGCCGGAGTTGCCGGCCTTGCCGGGGCCTCTGCCGCCGCCACCTCCCGGCGGACGAGCAATATGCTCGCCGCTGGTGAACTCCTTGTTGCCGGGATGCACGATGGTCTGCTTGCCGCCGCGACCATGGTGAAGCACTGGCTCGTCGATATCGCGGCCAGGAATGCTGATTTGCTCACCGTGCTCCATATCGGTAATGGAACGCCGGCTGACCGCCTCTTCGACGGCCTTCTTGATGTGATCACGGTAGCGCCGCAGAAACCGCTGACGGTTTACCGTGCTCTTGTTCTTGCCATTGAGACGTCGGTCGATCACATAGCTCATGACTGCTCCTTAGAAGCTGTCTTGAGAAATCGCGAGCAAGTCTGGCGGTAATGGGCGCGGGGCAGGAGGCGCGATCTTGCGCCTCCCGTACCACCTGCGCGTTGCCTGGACTTCGCTGCCGATTTCCAAACACCTTCCTGAAACCTGTGTAACAGAAATTTGTCATGCAGGCTCCGGGCTAACGACAACCGGTCTGACCGGCAGCGTATTACTGCGATTTCCTGACCCGCAGGTACCACTCGGAGAGCAGTCGTACCTGTTTGTCGGTGTAGCCGCGCTCGACCATCCGTGTAACGAAGTCGTTGTGTTTCTGCTGGTCCTCTTTGCTGGCCTTGGCGTTGAAGCTGATAACCGGCAGCAGATCCTCGGTGTTCGAGAACATTTTCTTCTCGATGACCACCCGCAGCTTCTCGTAGCTGAGCCAGGTCGGATTCTTGCCGTTGTTGTTGGCCCGGGCACGCAGGACGAAGTTGACGATTTCGTTGCGGAAATCCTTCGGATTGCTGATGCCCGCCGGTTTCTCGATTTTCTCCAGCTCTTCGTTGAGGGCTACGCGGTTGAGGATCTCGCCGGTTTCCGGATCGCGGTATTCCTGATCCTGAATCCAGAAGTCCGCGTAGAGCACATAGCGGTCGAAGATGTTTTGCCCGTATTCGCTGTAGGATTCCAGGTAGGCGGTCTGGATTTCCTTGCCGATGAACTCGATATAACGCGGCGCCAGGTACTCTTTCAGGAAGCGCAGATAGCGCTCGCGGGTTTCCGCCTGGAACTGTTCCTGTTCGATCTGTTGTTCCAGCACATAGAGCAGATGCACCGGGTTGGCTGCGATTTCATGCGGGTCGAAGTTGAAGACTTTCGACAGGATCTTGAAGGCAAACCGGGTCGAAAGACCGTTCATGCCTTCGTCAACGCCCGCGGTGTCGCGGTATTCCTGGATCGATTTGGCCTTCGGATCGGTGTCCTTGAGGTTTTCACCGTCATACACGCGCATTTTTGAGTAGATGTTCGAGTTTTCCGGCTCTTTGAGGCGTGAGAGCACAGTGAACTGAGCGAGCATCTTCAGTGTGTCGGGTGCGCAGTGGGCCTTGGCCAGGGAGCTGTTGAACAGCAGCTTGTCGTAGATCTTCACTTCGTCACTGACCCGCAGGCAATACGGTACTTTGACGATGTAGATCCGGTCGATGAAGGCTTCGTTGTTCTTGTTGTTGCGGAAGGTGTGCCACTCCGATTCGTTGGAGTGCGCGAGCAGGATCCCGGTGAACGGAATCGCGCCCAGGCCTTCGGTACTGTTGTAGTTGCCTTCCTGGGTGGCGGTCAGCAATGGGTGCAGCACCTTGATTGGTGCCTTGAACATTTCGACGAATTCCATCAGGCCCTGGTTGGAGCGGCAAAGTGCACCCGAGTAGCTATAGGCGTCGGCGTCGTTCTGCGGGAACTCTTCCAGTTTGCGAATATCGACCTTGCCCACCAGCGCCGAGATGTCCTGGTTGTTTTCGTCACCCGGTTCGGTCTTGGCCACGGCGATCTGGTTGAGGATCGACGGGTAGAGTTTGACCACCCGGAACTGGCTGATATCGCCTCCGAATTCGGCCAGGCGTTTGGTCGCCCAAGGCGACATGATGGTGTTCAGGTAGCGCCGCGGAATGCCGAAATCCTCTTCGAGGATTGCGCCGTCTTCGGTGGCGTTGAACAGCCCCAGCGGAGACTCGAACACCGGGGAGCCCTTGATGGCATAGAAGGGCACTTTTTCGATCAGCTGTTTCAGCTTCTCGGCCAGGGATGACTTACCGCCACCGACGGGGCCGAGCAGGTAGAGGATCTGTTTCTTCTCTTCCAGGCCCTGAGCTGCGTGGCGGAAGTAGGAGACGATCTGGTCGATGCATTCTTCCATCCCGTGGAAGTCTTCAAAGGCCGGATACCGACGGATCACCTTGTTGGAAAAGATGCGCGACAGTCTCGAATTGGTCGAGGTGTCGAGCAACTCCGGTTCGCCGATGGCCAGCAGTAGTCGCTCGGCGGCGGACGCGTAGGCGCTACGGTCCTTTTTGCACAGTTCGAGATACTCCTGCAGAGTGAGCTCTTCCTGCCGTGTGGACTCGAAGCGTTGTTGGAAGTGGCTAAAGATACTCATGACGTCACCTCGCTCGATACGTGGAGCCGACGTCGGATCAATCAGTGGATGCTGGCAAGCAACTGAAAGTGCAGTTGCCTTTTACCCCCCTGAACACCTTCAAAGCTATCAACCCTGAAAGCTACTCCCGATGATCCGTGCGCCGGTGTACCGGCTCTCCCCTGTTTTGGATGGCCTGAGGCTAAGGATAGTTCGGAATCTGCAAGGTAAGGGGGGCAATGCGTAGTTTTGTTATGACTACCGTTCGTCAGCCCACGGCGGGCGTGGGCTGGAGCGTGTGAAAAAAATTATTCGGCAGTGCCTTGCGCTGTTTCCGAGGGATAAATCGTACGCCAAAGCTCGAATCCACCGTCCATGCTGTAGACGTCGGAAAAGCCCTGGCTGACCAGATATGCGGCGGCGCCCTGGCTGGAATTACCGTGATAGCAAACCACTACGGTCGGTGCGTCGAGGTCGGCGGCGGTGATGAATGCGTGCAGGGAATGATTATCCAGATGCTTCGATCCGCTGATGTGCAGTGCGGCAAAAGTTGCCGGATCGCGGACATCGACTACCACCGCGCCTTGTTCGCGCAATGCCTGGGCTTGTTCTGGGGGGATGCGTTTGAATTCGCTCATGGCGGGCTCCTGTGGCCTGACTGAAAGCGCAGCCTAGCGCTTGGCGCTGGCCGACAATAGTTCGGGGGTCGTTGGGGGGACATACGGCAAGGTGTGGCCCTGGGCATCGCATTTGCAATGCAGGCGCTCGCCGGTATCAACGTTCATCAAGGTCATCGAGCCACCCCAGACACAACCGCTGTCCAGGGCGAAGATGCCCGGTTCGTTACATTTACCTTCGAGCGCGGCCCAGTGGCCGAAAATGATCTTCTTTCCGCGGGTCTTGCGTTGCTGGTGTGAGAACCAGGGGGCGTAACCGGGTAGCGCGCTATCGAGGCCTTCCTTGCTCTTGAGATCTAGCTTGCCGTCGCTGGTGCAAAAACGCATGCGAGTGAAGTAGTTGGTGATCACCCGCAGGCGGGCAACACCTTTAAGGTCGCCGTCCCACTTAAGCGGTTCGTTGCCATACATGCCATCGAGGTAGGGCGCGATGCGGTTGTCGTCACGTAATACTTCTTCGACTTCGGCGGCGCACTTCAAGGCTTTGCGCAGGGACCACTGCGGCGGTATACCGGCATGGACCAAGGCAATATCGCGTTGTTCGTCGTAGTGCATGAGCTTTTGCTGGCGCAGCCACTCAAGCAGGTCCTCGCGATCCGGGGCTTCGAGGATTTCACGCAGGGTGTCGGCTTTGCGCAAGCGTTCGATGTTGTAGCCGGCAGCCAGCAAGTGCAGGTCATGGTTGCCCAGTACGCACACCAGCGATTCGCGGATGCCATAGAGAAAGCGCAGGGTTTCCAGCGATTGCGGGCCGCGGTTGACCAGGTCGCCGACCAGCCACAGATGATCCGTTGCAGGGTCGAAGGCAACCCGCTTGAGCAGGCATTGCAGGGGCTCAAGGCAGCCTTGCAGGTCGCCGACGGCGTACGTCGCCATCAGTGCAGGGCTCCGGGCACCGCCAGGCGGAATGGCGCGATGATAGCGTCGAAGTGTTTACCGTCTTCAGCGAGCATTTGATAAGTCCCCTGCATGTTGCCAACGCGGGTAGTCATCACGGTGCCGCTGCTGTAGGTGTGGCTCTGGCCGACATCGATCAGCGGTTGCTGACCCACCACGCCTGCGCCGCGAACCTCTTCGACATGGCCGTCGCCATCGGTAATTACCCAGTGCCGCGAGAGCAACCTGGCCGGTAGCAGGCCGTTGTTCTGTACGGTAATGGTGTAGGCAAAGGCAAAGCGGTTCTGCTCGGGTTGCGATTGTTCTGCCAGATAGCGGGTGACGACGCTGACGTCAACCTGATAGCGAGGATCGGACATGCAAGAGGCCTTAAAAGCTAAGCGGGGCGCGTAACTGATTGAGGTCAGTCTAGGCCAGGTACCGGGTAGTAAACCAGACTGGAAGGCTGGTGTCCTACCCGATAACGCTTCTGACCTGTCAGATGTCGGCAGGCTGCTCGGCGACTTGTTCGCTGAGCTTGTCAGCCAGACGGACGAAGGCCGCCAGATCGAGCTGCTCCGGGCGCAGGCTGCCATCGACGCCGGCGGCTTCGATTTCAGCATTGCTCAGCAGGGCCTTGAGGGTGTTGCGCAGGGTCTTGCGGCGCTGGTTGAAGGCTTCGCGAACGACGCGCTCCAGCAAGCGATGGTCTTTGGCCGGGTGCGGCAGCACGGCGTGCGGTACCAGGCGGACGATCGCCGAGTCGACTTTTGGTGGCGGGTTGAAGGCGCCAGGGCCGACGTTGAACAAGTGTTCGACCCGGCAGTGGTACTGAACCATGATCGACAGGCGACCCCAATCGCCACCGCCAGGACCTGCCGCCAGTCGTTCGACCACTTCCTTTTGCAGCATGAAGTGCATGTCGCGGATGATGCCTGCGTTGTTCAGCAGGTGGAAAATCAGCGGCGTGGAGATGTTGTACGGCAGGTTGCCGACCACGCGCAGGCTGTTGGGTGCGGCATTCAGGCTGTTGAAGTCGAACTTCAGTGCATCGCCCTGGTGCAGGTTGAAATTGCTCTTGCCGGCGAATTGCTGGTTGAGGATCGGGATCAGGTCCTTGTCCAGCTCAACCACGTCCAGTTGGGCGCCGCTATTGAGCAGGCCTTCGGTGAGCGCGCCCTGGCCCGGACCGATTTCCAGCAGACGGTCATCGGGCTTGGCATGAATGGAGCGCAGGATGCGGTCGATAACGCCAGCATCGTGCAGGAAGTTCTGGCCGAAACGCTTGCGCGCCCGGTGTTGGTAATGCTCGGTCATAAACGGGTCTCGGCCATCTGGTAGGCGGTTTCCAGGGCGACTTGCAGGCTGCCGGTGTCGATTTTTCCGCTGCCAGCCAGGTCCAGGGCGGTGCCGTGGTCGACTGAAGTGCGGATGATCGGCAAGCCGAGGGTCACGTTGACTGCCGCGCCGAAGCCTTTGTATTTCAGCACGGGCAGGCCCTGGTCGTGGTACATCGCCAGCACCGCATCGCAGTGCTCCAGATATTTGGGGGTAAACAGAGTGTCGGCGGGCAGGGGGCCACGCAGGTCCATGCCTTCAGCGCGCAGACGCTCCAGGGTTGGTTCAATGATGTCGATTTCTTCGTGGCCCAGGTGTCCGCCTTCGCCGGCATGCGGGTTGAGTCCGCAAACGAGGATGCGTGGCCGGGCGATGCCGAACTTTTGTTGCAGGTCGGTGTGCAGAATCCGTGTAACCCGCTCCAGGCGTTCAGGGGTAATTGCATCGGCAATCTCCCGCAACGGCAGGTGCGTGGTAACCAGCGCGACTCGCAAGCCGCGTGTGGCGAGCATCATCACCACTTGAGGGGTGTGAGTCAGGTCTGCGAGGAACTCGGTGTGGCCGGAGAAGGCAATGCCCGACTCATTGATCACGCCCTTATGCACGGGGGCGGTAATCATTCCGGCGAAGTGCCCGTCCAGGCAGCCAACGCCTGCGCGGGTCAGGGTTTCCAGGACAAAGGCGGCATTGGCCTTGTCCAGTTGTCCGGCAGTAACCGGTGCGCTGAGCGGAGTATCCCAGACATACAGGCTGTTGGCCGGCGCAGGAATGTCCGGCCAGCTGTCCGGTGTTACCGGCAGCAGATCAACGACCACGCCCAGCTGCGCGGCCCGCTCAAGGAGCAGGGCGCGGCTGGTAATGGCAATCAGGGGATGTGGCTGGGCTTGCGAGGCGAGTAGCAGGCACAGGTCAGGACCTATGCCGGCCGGCTCGCCGGGTGTCAGCGCAAAACGCTTGGGGTTCACTTCGCCGCCTGGTCGACGCCAGGGAGCTTGATTTCAACGTAGGCTTCGTCACGGATCTGACGCAACCAGGTTTGCAGCTCTTCGTCGTATTTGCGGTTACGCAGTACGGTCATTGCCTGCTGTTCACGGGCCTGGCTGGTGCTGTCGGTGGCGCGGCGGCCAAGGACTTCCAGTACGTGCCAGCCATATTGAGTCTTGAACGGCTTGGACAGCTGACCTTGTTGGGTCTTGGCCATGACTTCGCGGAATTCCGGCACCAGCGCGTTCGGGTCGATCCAGTTGAGGTCGCCGCCGTTAAGGGCAGAACCCGGGTCTTCCGAATAGCTTTTCGCCAGTTCAGCGAAGTCTTCACCCGCAGAAATACGGGTGTAGAGCGATTGAGCCAGAGCCTTGGTTTTTTCTTCGTCGCGGATCGGGCTCGGTTTGACCAGAATATGGCGAACGTGTACTTCGTCACGCACCTGATTGCCGCCGCCGCGTTTTTCCAACACTTTGAGGATGATGAAACCGCCCGGTGTACGTGCCGGTTGGGTGACATCGCCCACTGACATGGCACTCAGCTCGCGGTCAAACGGAGGTGGCAGTTGAGCGGCTTTACGCCAGCCCATGTCGCCACCTTCCAGTGCGTTGTCGCTCGCGGATTTGGCGATGGCCAGTTGAGAGAAGTCAGCACCCTGCTTGAGTTGCTGATAGATCTCCATGGCCTGGCGCGCAGCGTTCTGAATCGCTTCCGAATTGGCGCTTTCCGGTGTCGGGATCAGGATGTTGGCCAGGTGCAGTTCTTCAGAGAGTTGCACTTTGCCCAGGTCGGAGGCGAGGAAGTTTTTCACTTCCTGCTCGGACACCTGAATCCGTTCGGCCACACGACGCTGGCGAACACGGCTGATGATCATCTCGCGACGGATCTGGTCACGAGCGTCGTCGTAAGACAGGCCGTCGTGAGTCAGTGCCGCACGGAACTGATCTACAGTCATGTTGTTGCGCTGGGCAATGGTGCCGACAGCCTGGTTCAGTTCTTCATCGCTAATGCGGATACCAGAGCGTTCGCCAATCTGCAGTTGCAGGTTTTCGACGATCAGGCGTTCGAGCACCTGCTGTTCCAGCACGCTGGTTGGTGGTGTGCCGCCACCGCGCTTGGCGATGGTTTGCTGAACTTCATGAACCCGCTGGTCCAGCTGGCTCTGCATGACCACGTCGTTGTCGACGATAGCCACCACTTTGTCGATGGACTGTACCGCGGCGTTAGCCGCGGTACCCAGGAACAGCGCGCCCAGCAGCAGCGGGCGCAGACAATCAGAAAGCTTGGTCTTCACGTTCACGATAACCTTGAATGCCTTTGTCGAGGAAGCTCTCTACCTTGGTGCCAGTAACGCCACCGAGACCTTTCAGAACAATTTGGAGGAAGACGCCATGGTCGCCTTTTTCGTTTTGCGGGGCTTCTTGACTGAACTCGTCATATGACACCCAGTAACGGTTGATCAGGCGCAGTTTCCAGCAGCAGTTGTCGTACTCGAAACCACCGAAGGCTTCCAGGGTGCGGTTGCGGTTGTAGTCGTACTGCCAGCGGCTGATGGCATTCCATTGCGGCACGACTGGCCAGATAACCGAGAAGTCGTGCTGTTTGATCTTGTAGTAATCCTTCACATAGCCAGGTTGGCCAGGGGTGCCGTAGTCGCCGCCACCCACTGTCCATTTACCCGTCGTCTGGTCGTAACGAATCTGGTCATTGCGATAGCGATAACCGGCGTTGATGACCTTGTTTGGATTATCTTCCGGCTGGTAGTGGAACATCGCGCTACCCGAGCGAGGTTTGCGGCTGTCCGGGTCCCAGTTGTAGTCGGCTGTGGTCCGCCAATCGCGGTTCCAGCGGTATTCATATTCCAGGGCGTACGGCGAGACGTTGGAGTGCGCATCGGCACGGGTTCTTGCATCGATACCTGGCAACTGTACTTCGCGGTCCTTGAAGTACATGGCCTGGCCAACGCTGATGCGTTGACGTTCGAAACCGTTGTCTTCGATCCAGCGGTTGGTCACGCCCAGCGACAACTTGTTCTCGTCGCCAACGCGGTCGGAGCCCGAGAAGCGGTTGTCGCGGAACAGCGAGGCGTAGTTAAACGTGTACTCGCCGGTGTCGAATACCGGGATGTCGGACTGATCTTTCTCTGGAACATAGAGGTAGTACAGACGAGGTTCCAGGGTCTGGCGGTAGTTCTTGCCGAACCATTGAGTGCTACGGTCGAAGTACAGCCCGCTATCAATGCTGGCGATTGGCACGCCGCGATTCTGATTACGACCAAACGTACCACCGATGTAGTCGGTGCCATTTCGCGCAGCAGCAGCTTTGTTATCGATGATTTCCTGCTTGCCTGTTCCGTCGAGATCAAGATCGTATTGTGTGTACTGGTACTTGAGCGATGGTTTCAGGAAGCCATAGGTCCAGTTGAGGGGGAGACTGACAGTTGGCGCCAGATTTAGGCGGTCGCCATTGGCGCGTGCCAAACCGTTGACGTTGGTGTCGAGTCGATCGGACGGGGTGCCGTCCTGGTCGAAATATTTCCCTGTTTGCAGGCTCCGCTCAAACCGTACGGCTTCTGTTTCGTAGGCGAAGTTCAGCCCGCCAGGATGTTGCGGTAGGGCACCGTTGAAGGTGATCTGCGGCAGGCGGTTGTACGGCGTGATGTTGGAGATCGTTGCCAGCTGAAATGCCTGTGCATTCACGCGGGCGGTGTAGGTATCGCCACGGTAGGTGACTGCACCTTGCTGATTCACGAAGTCGCGGCTTTGAACGCCTATCTGATCGGATTGCAGATCCTGGAAGTAATACGGGTCGCTGATTTTGGTGTAGTCGACCTCGGTCATTACCCGCGAATCCAGCCCGCCTTTGTGCTGCCAGTTGAGCAGGTAGCGGGTTTTTTCGTAGTCGGACTGCAACTTGCGTTCGGTGTCATCGTCGTTGAGGTACGCGGCGCCGAACTGACCTTCGCTGGACTTGGTCAGGTAGCGGAACTCGCCTTCCATCAACATGCCGCGCTTGCTCATGTAGCGCGGGTACACCGTGGCATCGTAGTTCGGTGCCAGGTTGAAGTAGTACGGTGTGACCAGCATGAAGCCGGTTTTGGTGCTGGTGCCGAAGCTAGGCGGCAGGAAGCCGGACTGGCGACGGTTATCTATAGGGAAATAGATATACGGGGTGTAGAACACCGGAATGTCCTTGACCCGCAGTGTCACGTTGGTCCCGGTACCGAAACCGGTCGCCGGGTTCAAGGTGATGTTGTTGCCCTTGAGCTGCCAGGCGTTGCTGTTCGGTTCGCACGTGGTGTACGTACCATCCTTGAGGCGGATGATCGCGTTCTCGGCACGTTTGGCATACAGCGCGCTGCCGCGGACACGGGATTTGTGCATCACGTATTCGGCGTTGTCGACCTGGGCTTCACCGGTATCGAGTTGCACTTCAGCGTGATCGCCGACGATCAGTGCGCCGTTGTCGCGCACGCGCACGTTACCGTTCAGATCGCCACGGTTTTCGGCTTGATACAGGTTGGCTTCATCGGCCTCGACCTGCATGCTGCCCTGGCGCATGACCACGTCACCGGCGAGGGTCGCCACCTGTTCATCCTGCTGGTAGCGGGAGGCTTTGGCGCCGATAAACGTCGGGGCGTCACTTTTATTCGTCGTGTCATTCATGCCAGGACGAATTGGTTCGATATAGGAACCAGAGCAATAAGGACCTGTTTCAGCCAATTGGGCAGCGGTGAGTTTCTCACGCGGGACCCAGTCGAGGTGGCTGTAGTCGGCGCTACGCGACTTCAGGGCGCGGCCCTTGGCTTCGGTGACCAGCACAGGCTTGTTGGCGGTTTCGCCACCTGCAGTGCTGCTCTCGGCCGTTGACTCGTTGCCCGAACTGACCGCGCTGCCCTCATGTACAGGGCGCGGTGGTAATTGGGCTGCGTTGGCTTTTGGCGCGCAGTCCCAGGCACCCGAAGCAGAGACTGAGCAGTCATACTGTTCCGCGGCGACCACGAACGAAGTGGCTAGAGGTTGCAGGGCCAGCAAACTGCCGGTGACCAACAACGGAAATTTTTTACGAAACGCGGGGGATTTCAATGCCATCTTATTAGTCCGGGCTTCCTGCGTGCCATCTGCCCGCGGTGTGGGCCGCACGCCTCTCGATGGTCTGAAAAAGATGCTGGATAATAAAGCATGACCCGCTTGACGGCTAGCGCCGTCGGAGACCCTTGTAATGCCTGACCAAGATGTACGCTTGCAACACCTGAAAGTTTGGCTCGATGAGCAATTGGCAACGCTGTTTGCCGCACAAAGTTGGGGGGCCGTACCCCCGGCCACATTGACCGCGGCCAGCAGCGACGCGAGTTTCCGCCGTTACTTCCGTTGGGAAGGCGCCGGCCGCAGCTTCGTCGTGATGGATGCTCCACCGCCCCAGGAAAACTGCAAACCGTTCGTGGATATCGCCTTTTTACTGGCGAAATCCGGAATTAACGTGCCAAAAATCTACGCACAAGATCTTGAACGCGGTTTTCTTTTACTCAATGACCTGGGCAACAAGACCTATCTGGACGTGATCGACAACGAAAATGCCGACGATTTGTTCAAGGATGCCTTGCAAGCGTTGCTGGCTTTTCAGCAGTTGCCGATGGATGCGCCACTGCCCAGCTATGACGTGGCACTGTTGCGCCGCGAACTGGAACTGTTCCCCGAGTGGTATGTAAAGCGCGAGTTGGGCATCGAGTTCGATTCGGCGCAGCAAATGCTCTGGCAACAAGTCAGCGACAAGCTGATCGACAGTGCCCTGGCCCAACCGAAAGTGCTGGTGCATCGCGACTACATGCCACGTAACCTGATGCTCAGCGAGCCTAACCCCGGCGTGCTGGATTTCCAGGACGCGGTGTACGGGCCGGTGACTTATGACGTGACGTGCCTGTTCAAGGACGCCTTCCTCAGCTGGCCCGAGGAGCGTGTGTGTGCTTGGCTGGCGAACTACTGGCAGCAAGCGGGGGCTCTCGGTATTCCGGTTCAGCCTGATTTCGAAGACTTCCTGCGCGCCAGCGACCTGATGGGTGTGCAGCGTCACCTGAAGGTGATCGGCATTTTCGCCCGCATCTGCCATCGCGACGGCAAGCCGCGCTACCTCGGCGACGTGCCGCGCTTCTTTGCTTATATAGAGGCAGTGATCGCCCGTCGCCCTGAACTGGTGGAACTGGATGTGTTGCTGGCCAGTCTGCGCCAGTCGGTCGGAGTGACTGCATGAAGGCAATGATTCTGGCGGCCGGTAAAGGCGAGCGCATGCGTCCGCTGACCCTGACCACACCCAAGCCGCTGGTGCGCGTTGGCGGGGTGCCGCTGATCGAGTACCACCTGCGAGCGCTGGCGGCGGCAGGTTTCAGCGAGGTGGTGATCAATCACGCCTGGCTGGGACAGCAGATCGAAGATTACCTGGGCGATGGATCGCGCTATGGCCTGAGCATCCAGTACTCGCCGGAAGGTGAACCGCTGGAGACGGGCGGCGGGATCTTCCGTGCCTTGCCGCTCCTCGGTGATGAGGCCTTTGTGGTGGTCAACGGTGATATCTGGACCGATTACGACTTCACGGCATTGCGTCAGCCGATGGCGGGCCTGGCCCATCTGGTACTGGTCGACAACCCGGACCATCACCCGAGCGGCGATTTCAGTCTGGTCGATGGTCAAGTGCGGGACGGCCAGCCAGGTACGCAAACGCTCACCTACAGTGGCATCGCGGTGCTGCATCCGAAGCTCTTCGCGGCGTGCGTGGACGGCGCCTTCAAACTGGCTCCGTTGTTGCGCGACGCCATGGCGCAAGGGCAGGTGAGTGGCGAGCAACTGCGTGGGCACTGGATCGATGTCGGCACGCATGAGCGTCTGGCGCAGGTCGAACACTTGATAGAAGCGAGCTACTGATATGTTGTGGCCAGGGACTCTGATCGGAGCCGGAGCGGGCTTTGCGATAGCCAGCATTCCGGGGGCCATACTCGGTGCATTGTTGGGGCAGGCGCTGGATCGGCGCTTGCAGGTGCAAAGCCTCGGGCAGTTGCGTGAGCGACTCGGCGGTCGGCCGATGTTGCGTAACGATGAATTACTGTTTGTATTGCTGGGACGCCTGGCCAAGAGCGATGGCCGGGTGGTGGATGGTCATATCCACCAGGCGCGTCAGGAAATGCGTTCGCTGGACATGAGCGAATCGGCGCAGAAACGTGCAATCGCGGCGTTCAACCGTGGCAAGTCGGGGCATGATCACTTGCGCAGCTACCTGCGCCGTTTAAGCGCGCAGCCGCATGCCGCCGAAGGTGTGTTGCGCGCCTGTTGGCGGATGGTCTGGGCCGACGGGCGTGCCGGAAGCGCGGAGCTTGAGCTGATTTTGCAGTGGGGCAAGTGGCTGGGCTGGACGCCGGAGCAGGTGCAGGCCCTGGCCAGCGATTACGAGCCACAAAAGAAGACTCTGGTTAACAGCGCGGCGGCATATCAGGAGGCGTTGCGGCTGCTCGGGGTATCTGCCACCAGTGAGCCGTCGCAAATAAAGCGTGCGTATCGACGCCTGCTCAGTCGCCATCACCCGGACAAGATTGCCGGCACGGGGGCGACACCTTCCCAGGTGCGCGAAGCGACTGACAAGACTCGCGAGTTGCATAACGCCTATAAGTTGATACGCGAGCGGCGGGGTTTTCGGTAATTGGCACAAACCTGTGGCGAGGGGGCTTGTCGGAACGCCGCATCGCCCCGCTGGGCAGCGAAGCGGCCCTAAAACCGACTGCCACGCTCTCTCAGGGGCACCGCATGCACATGATTGGCGACTGCTGCGCAGCCGAACGGGGGCAAGCCCCCTCGCCACATTGGTTTACGGGGACTTCGCTGTATCCACCGATCAACTCCCGGTGTTCTGCGGATTCAACCAGCCGCGCACACGCCGGAACAATTGTTCCTGCTCGGCAGCGCTGTTACCCGGCAAAGTCTTGAGCGCCAGCTGATTGAACGTCGAGGCCTTCAGGCGTTTGCTGGCCTGCAAACGCTCTAGGGCAGCGCTCTGCACCAGCGCCTTGTCCTTGTAGTAGATGTCGAAGGTCGCCAGCTTCAAGGTGGTGGTCAACTCCGCCAGTCCGGGTTTCACTGTCACGGGTGTCTGCGCGGCGACCATCACGAATTTCGCGACTTGCGACGGTTGTTTTTCGCTCAGGTAGCGCGCGGCCCAATAAGCCCCCGTACCGTGACCGAGCAAGACGATGCTGCGAGCATTTTGTTGTTCGGCGAACGCAATGGCTGCGTCGATCCGTGCGTAGATCCGCTCGGCGTCAGCCTTGGCTTGCTCTTCGCTGGTCTCGGCAACCGCGCGATCGGCGATATCTCCTTCACCGCCGGCCACTTGCTCGATGGGGGCCGCAGTGCTGGCGTCTTTGCTGCCGGTCTCGGGTTTGGCCGGCGCGGGTGCGACGTTGACGACGCGCGCTTGCGGGGCATTGCTTTGCAGGTCTGGCAGAGTAAGACTCAGGCTGCCCCAGTCGGCATCCGGTAGTTTTTGCCGCAAGGGACTGATCGCTTGAGGCCAATCAGCGGTTTCTCCAGCGCCGGGGATGATAATCACCGCACCTTTTGGGGTGCTGGTATTGGCCGGTTTCCACAGCGCGAGAAAGCTGTCACTGCCGGCCTGCAACGACTGTTGCTCTTGCGCGGGAACCGTTCGTTCGAGAGCGACGGCTTCTTCCTGGCTACGCTCTGGCAGAGGCTGGCGTTCGGCCGGTTTTGCTTCGGCGGGTTTTTCCGCGGTAGCGGATGCCGGGGCGGCAGCCTGAGCTGAAAAGGCACAAGGCAGTATCAGCAACAGGCACAATGCTGGCAGTGCCAAGCGGTAGACAGGGGGCATCGGATATTCCAGGCCAGAAGTAATCCCGGCAGCCTAATGGGTTGGTCAGTATTTGTCAGTGTGTGAGACTTCGGATGATGCGTTTTCGCTGCCTGTTGGTTATCGGCTGTTGCTGGCTTCCCTTGATGGCATGGGCGGCACCGGCGTTGCCTGCGCATGGTGCGCCGTTGAGCGTCGAGCAGCGCCAGTGGCTCGCTGAGCACAGCGAACTGCGCGTGGGTGCGGTGCTGCAAGCACCTTTTGCACAGTACGACCGGCGCTTGCAGCGGTTGTCCGGAGCCAATATCGAACTGATGCAGTGGCTGGCCCGCTCGCTGAATATCGAGTTCTCGTGGCGCCACTTTCCTGATGTGGCGCAACTGGAAGAAGCCGTGCGCGAAGGTGAAGTCGACCTCGCGCCGGGTATGACCCAAACCCCCGCCGGCTTGCGTCTATGGCAATTCAGCGACCCGTACATGCGTGTGCCGCAACTGGTGGTTGGCGAACAGAAGGGTGCCGGTGCCATCGAATTGGAAAAACTCGACAGCCTTTCGCGGGTCGCTGTACGCATGCCGAGTGCGATTGCCGACTATCTACGCAACACATACGGCAATCTCAACTTGCAAGGCGTGCCGACGGAGCGTGAGGCACTGCAACTGCTGCTGGCTCAACAGGCCCGCTACGCCGTCGTTGATGAAGCCCAACTCAGCCGTTTGTCGATCGAACCCGAATTCTCCGGGTTGGTGGTGGTCGGCGATATTGGCCTGCCGCAATTGCTACGGGTGGCGACCCGCCGCGACTGGCCGGAGTTGGCCGGCATCGTCGAAAGCGCCTTGCATGCGATTCCCGCCAAGGATCTTGAGCAGTTGCACGCGAGCTGGCTGCAACCCAAATACCCGCGCCTGACCGAGTCGCCGGGGTTCTGGCAAAACCTTTGCCTGTTGTTGGCTGTGTTGTTCCTCGGCAGCATGGCCATCGTGCTGTGGCAGCGCCGTCAGCAACATACCCTTGAGCAGCGTTTACTGGCGGCCCGCGAAGACATTGCCCTGCGCGAGGCCAGCGAAGAAGCGTTGCGCCTGACGCAGTTTTCGATTGATCAAAGCACGGTCGGGATCCTCTGGGTCAATTGGGACAGTCATGTGCGTTACGCCAACCGTGCGGCGGAGGCGATGCTCGGTTATGCGCCGGGTGGCGTCATTGATCGGCCACTGATCGACTTCGAGCCCGGGTTGCACATGGACCGTTGGTTGAGCCTGTGGAAGAGTGCCCGGGCCAGTGAAGACGCGCCACAAAGTTTCGAAACCAACTGCGTGCGCGCCGATGGCAGCATTTTGCCGGCCGACGTGTCGTTGAGTTTCCTGCGGTTTCGCGACAGCGAGTATCTGGTTGTTTACCTCAACGACGTTACCGAGCGCCGTCGGGCTCTGGCCGCCCTGCAGGAAAGCGAAGCCCGGTTACAGGGGATTGCCGCCAACGTGCCGGGCCTGGTTTTTCGCCTGGAACGGGCGCCGGTGACCGGGCAAATCGACTTTGCCTACATCAGCGAGGGCAGCGAAAGCCTGGTGGGCTATTCACCGGCAACCTTGAGCCGTCGCGACATGGGCCTGCGCAGTCTGGTGCATCCGGATGACAAGGCGAGTTATCACCAGACCCAGGATCACGCATTGGACACCGACAGTGACTGGTCGTGGCAAGGCCGGATTCTCACTCGCCAGGGCGAGCAGCGTTGGGCCGAGATCAAGGCCATCACGCGTCGGCTCGACGATGGCGCATTCGTCTGGGACGGGATTGTCTGGGACATCAGCGAGAGCAAACGCATCGAGCTGGAGCTGGCCAGCTCCCGCGAGCAATTGCGTGAACTGTCTGCGCACCTGGAAAGCGTGCGGGAAGAGGAAAAGGCCCGGATTGCCCGTGAAGTCCACGATGAGTTGGGTCAGATGCTGACGGTGCTGAAGCTGGAAACCTCGATGTGCGAATTGGCCTACGCCGAACTCGATCCGGGCTTGAGTGAGCGTCTCAACAGCATGAAACGCCTGATCGCCCAACTGTTCCAGCTGGTACGGGACGTGGCCACGGCCTTGCGCCCGCCGATTCTCGATGCCGGGATCGCGTCTGCCATCGAGTGGCAGGCCCGGCGTTTCGAAGCGCGCACGCAGATCCCGTGTCTGGTGCAAGTGCCGGATAACCTGCCGACCCTCAGCGATGCCAAGGCTATCGGTCTGTTCCGGATTCTTCAGGAGGCGCTGACCAATGTCATGCGCCATGCGCAGGCGCATACTGTTGAACTGACACTGGTGCAGGAAGGCGACGAGTTGTGCCTGACGGTCAGCGATGATGGCGTAGGCTTTGTCGCCCCCGAAGGCAGGCCGACTTCCTTCGGGGTGGTCGGCATGCGTGAGCGGGTGCTGATCATGGGCGGCCAGTTGTCGCTGGAGAGTGAGCCGGGCGAGGGCACGACCCTGTGCGTATGTGTGCCGCTGGATTGATGAAAGATCGGGGCGTCCCTCTGTAGGAGTTGCCGCAGGCTGCGATCTTTAACGGCGCTCAACCCATCAATGAGGAGAAAAGCGTGATCCGTGTACTGGTAGCCGAAGACCACACCATCGTCCGTGAAGGCATCAAACAGTTGATCGGCCTTGCCAAGGATTTGCTGGTGGTGGGGGAGGCGAGCAATGGCGAGCAACTGCTCGAGACCTTGCGCCACATTCCCTGCGAGGTGGTGTTGCTGGATATCTCCATGCCCGGGGTTAACGGGCTGGAGGCGATTCCGCGGATTCGCGCACTGAACAATCCACCGGCGATCCTGGTGCTGTCGATGCACGACGAGGCGCAAATGGCGGCTCGTGCACTGAAGGTCGGCGCTGCCGGTTATGCCACCAAGGACAGCGATCCGGCGTTGCTGCTGACGGCGATTCGCAAGGTCGCGGCAGGCGGGCGTTACATCGATCCGGAGCTGGCAGACCGAATGGTCTTCGAGGTCGGCCTGACGGATTCGCGGCCGCTGCATTCATTGCTCTCGGAGCGCGAGTTTTCGGTGTTCGAGCGCCTGGCCCAGGGTGCCAACGTCAATGAGATCGCCCAGCAACTGGCGTTGAGCAGCAAAACCATCAGCACCCACAAGGCGCGGCTGATGCAGAAACTCAACATCACCTCCCTCGCCGAACTGGTGAAGTACGCGATGGAGCACAAGCTCCTCTGACACCACCCCTGATCTGCGTCCACCACACACTCGTAGCAGCTGGCGAAGCCTGCGTTCGGCGGCGAAGCCGTCGCAAATTCTGCAACCGCTTTCTTTCAGGCAGATCGCGTTAACCGGATTACGACTGCTGCGCAGCCGAACGCAGGCTTCGCCAGCTGCTACAGGAACGTGTTGGCATGTCCATTTGCGACATGATGAAAAGCCCGACCCCAGCGGCTTTTGTGGCTTGCAGCCTGATGCTGGCCACTATCGTTTATCGACATACCCAATCCCGCCATCCTTGTAGGGCAATCCCTACACCCAACCTTCCATCCGGCTGAGGCGATTCTCTCCTGCACCCCGATTTGCGCGGTCTGCAGGCTCCACTAGGCTTAGTCCTCAGCAGTCCTACATATAAAGAATACAAAGGTGCAGGTATGAGCGAGGTCGATTCAAGCGCTGGAGCGAATGATGTTCTGGTCAGCTTTCGTGGAGTGCAAAAGAGCTACGACGGCGAGAACCTGATCGTCAAAGACCTCAACCTGGAGATTCGCAAAGGCGAATTCCTCACCTTGCTCGGGCCGTCCGGCTCCGGCAAGACCACCAGTCTGATGATGCTCGCCGGTTTCGAAACGCCGACCGCCGGCGAAATCCTGCTGGCCGGACGTGCGATCAACAACGTGCCGCCGCACAAACGCGACATCGGCATGGTGTTCCAGAACTATGCCTTGTTCCCGCACATGACCGTGGCCGAGAACCTCGCGTTCCCGCTGACCGTTCGTGGTCTGAACAAAAGTGACGTCAGTGACCGGGTCAAGCGCGTGCTGAGCATGGTTCAGCTCGACGCGTTCGCCCAGCGTTATCCGGCGCAGCTTTCCGGTGGTCAGCAACAGCGTGTGGCCTTGGCCCGGGCGCTGGTGTTCGAGCCGCAACTGGTGCTGATGGACGAACCGCTGGGTGCACTGGATAAACAGCTGCGTGAACACATGCAGATGGAGATCAAGCACCTGCACCAGCGCCTCGGCGTGACCGTGGTCTACGTGACCCACGACCAGGGTGAAGCCCTGACCATGTCCGATCGCGTGGCGGTCTTCCATCAAGGCGAAATCCAGCAGATCGCGCCACCGCGCGAACTCTATGAAAAGCCGAAAAATACCTTCGTCGCCAACTTCATTGGCGAGAACAACCGTCTCAACGGCCGTTTGCACAGCCACACTGGCGACCGCTGCGTGGTTGAGCTGGGGCGTGGTGAAAAGGTCGAGGCGCTGGCGGTGAATGTCGGCAAGACCGGCGAGCCAGTGACGCTGTCCATTCGTCCGGAGCGCGTGAGCCTTAACGGTTCCAGCGAATCGTGCGTCAACCGCTTCTCGGGAAGGGTGGCGGAATTCATCTATCTGGGCGACCACGTCCGTGTTCGCCTGGAAGTCTGCGGCAAGACCGACTTCTTCGTGAAACAGCCAATCGCCGAGCTCGATCCGGCGCTGGCGGTCGGAGACGTGGTACCGCTTGGCTGGCAGGTCGAACACGTTCGCGCGCTCGACCCACTTCTAGAGGCGAACTGATCGCCCCCGCTTCACCAACACCAACCCGCACGTGGAGAGAACAATAAATGTTGAGATCCCTGAAACTCACAGCACTGGCACTTGGCATGATGGGCGCGGCCCATGCAATGGCCGGCCCCGACCTGACCGTGGTGTCGTTTGGCGGCGCGAACAAGGCGGCGCAGGTCAAGGCCTTCTACGCACCGTGGGAAGCCGCGGGCAACGGCAAGATTGTCGCCGGTGAATACAACGGTGAGATGGCCAAGGTCAAGGCCATGGTCGACACCAAGAGCGTGTCCTGGGATCTGGTAGAGGTTGAATCGCCAGAACTGTCCCGTGGTTGTGACGAAGACATGTTCGAGCCGCTTGACCCGGCACTGTTCGGCAAGTCCGAAGACTACGTGAAGGGCGCCATCCAGCCATGCGGCGTGGGCTTCTTCGTGTGGTCGACCGTGTTGGCCTACAACGCCGACAAACTGGCAAGCGCTCCGACCAGTTGGGTGGATTTCTGGGATACCAAGAAATTCCCGGGCAAACGCGGCCTGCGTAAAGGCGCCAAGTACACCCTGGAATTCGCCTTGATGGCCGATGGCGTTGCGCCGAAAGATGTCTACAAAGTGCTGGCCAGCAAGGACGGTCAGGACCGCGCCTTCAAGAAACTCGATGAGCTCAAGCCAAGCATCCAATGGTGGGAAGCCGGCGCTCAGCCGCCGCAGTACCTGGCTTCCGGCGACGTGGTCATGAGCTCGGCCTATAACGGCCGGATCGCTGCCGTGCAGAAAGAAAGCAACCTGAAAGTGGTATGGAACGGCGGCATCTACGACTTCGATGCCTGGGCGATTCCAAAAGGCCTGGATAAAACCCGCGCCGCCGCCGCGAAGAAATTCATCGCGTACTCGGTCATGCCGCAACAGCAGAAAACCTACTCGGAAAACATCGCCTACGGCCCGGCCAATACCCAAGCCGTACCGCTGTTGTCCAAAGAGATTCTGAAAGACATGCCGACCACCCCGGAAAACATCGCCAACCAGGTGCAGATCGACGTCAGCTTCTGGGCTGACAACGGTGAGCAACTGGAACAGCGCTTCAACTCGTGGGCTGCGAAGTAACCACAACCTGCGATGGTGGGTTCGCCCACCTGTGGGAGTGGACTTGTGGTGAGGGGGCTTGCCCCCGTTCGGCTGCGAAGCAGTCGTAAAACCATTGCATGCGGTGTAGCTGATGCACCTTGATTGCAGATTTCAGGGCCGCTTCGCGACCCAACGGGGGCAAGCTCCCTCGCCACATAAGTCCGCTCCCACATTAACGATTGATCGAAGAATTTCGGAGTTCGCCATGGCCATCGCCGTTCCCCTGAACGAGGGCACCAATCGCACCTTGAAGCAGCGCCTTGCGCATGCCGAACGGGTCAACCGCTGGAAGGCCCAGGCCCTGATCGCGCCGTTGGTGCTGTTTCTGTTGTTGGTGTTTCTGGTGCCGATCGTGGCGCTGCTCTACAAAAGTGTCAGTAACCCGGAAGTGGTCGGCGGGATGCCGCGCACCGTGGCTGCCATTGCGACCTGGGATGGCCGAGGCTTGCCGGCGGATCCGGTCTTCAAGGCTGCCAGCGAAGACCTTCTTGAGGCCCGCAAGAATCAAAGCCTGGGCGATCTGTCCAAGCGACTGAATATGGAGTTGGCCGGCTATCGCAGCCTGCTGACCAAAACCGCGCGAGCGCTGCCGTTCAAAACTGAACCGGCCTCCTATAAAGATGCACTCGAAGCGCTGGATGAGCGTTGGGGCGACCCGGCCTACTGGCAAGCGGTACGCCGTAACACCAGCAGCATCACGCCGTATTACTTGCTGGCAGCGGTCGACCACCGGATCGACGACCTCGGCGAAATTGCCCCGGCGACCCCTGATCAGGCGATCTACCTCGAGATTTTTGCCCGGACCTTCTGGATGGGCCTGGTCATTACCGCGATCTGCCTGGTGCTGGCCTATCCGTTGGCGTATCTGCTGGCCAACCTGCCGTCACGTCAAAGCAACCTGCTGATGATTCTGGTGCTGTTGCCGTTCTGGACCTCGATTCTGGTGCGGGTGGCGGCGTGGATTGTCTTGTTGCAATCGGGCGGGCTGATCAACAGCGCGTTGATGGCGATGGGCATCATCGATAAGCCGCTGGCACTGGTGTTCAACCGCACCGGGGTTTACATCTCGATGGTGCACATCCTGCTGCCGTTCATGATTCTGCCGATCTACAGCGTGATGAAAGGCATCTCGCCAACCTACATGCGTGCGGCGATTTCCCTGGGTTGCCATCCGTTCGCCAGCTTCTGGCGGGTGTATTTCCCGCAGACTTATGCCGGTGTCGGCGCTGGTTGCCTGTTGGTGTTCATCCTGGCGATTGGTTACTACATCACCCCGGCGCTGCTCGGCAGCCCGAACGATCAGATGGTCAGTTACTTCGTCGCCTTCTACACCAACACCAGCATCAACTGGGGTATGGCGACCGCACTCGGAGGGCTGCTGCTGTTGGCGACTGTCGTGCTCTATCTGATTTACAGCTGGCTGGTAGGCGCAAGCCGCCTGCGCTTGAGCTAAGGGGAGAATCGAAATGCTGAGTCCTTATGTGTCGCCCATTGAGCGGGTGTGGTTCTACAGCTTGCGCATTCTCTGCGGGCTGATCCTGTTGTTCCTTATTCTGCCGGTGCTGGTGATCATCCCGCTGTCGTTCAACTCAGGGAGTTTTCTGGTCTACCCGTTGCAAGGTTTCTCGCTGCACTGGTACCAGGACTTTTTCGCCTCGGCCGAATGGATGCGTTCGCTGAAGAACAGCATGATCGTCGCCCCGGCGGCGACGGTACTGGCGATGGTCTTCGGCACGCTGGCGGCGATTGGCCTGACCCGTGGCGATTTCCCCGGCAAGGCGCTGGTGATGGCGCTGGTGATCTCGCCGATGGTCGTGCCGGTGGTGATCATCGGGGTGGCCAGCTACCTGGCCTTCGCGCCGCTGGGATTCGGCAACAGCTTTATCTCGCTGATCGTCGTGCATGCGGTGCTGGGTGTGCCGTTCGTGATCATTACCGTGTCGGCGACATTGCAAGGCTTTAACCAGAACCTGGTGCGTGCTGCCGCCAGCCTGGGGGCTTCGCCACTCACGGCGTTCCGCCGCGTGACCTTGCCGTTGATTGCACCGGGGGTGATTTCCGGGGCGCTGTTTGCCTTCGCGACGTCGTTCGATGAGGTGGTCGTCACGTTGTTCCTTGCCGGCCCTCAACAGGCGACATTGCCACGGCAGATGTTCAGCGGCATCCGCGAAAACCTCAGCCCGACCATCGCCGCCGCGGCAACACTGCTGATCGCCTTCTCGGTGTTCCTGCTGCTGACCCTGGAATGGCTGCGTGGCCGCAGCGAGAAACTGCGTACCGCACAGGTCTGATGCCAGTCTCTGGTAGCGTTTGATCTCGTAGGAGCATAGCTTGCTCGCGATGCAGGCACCTCGGTGTACCTGATGAACCGCGTTATCGTTCATCGCGGGCAAGCCTTGCTCCTACAGAAACATCTGATTATTCACTGATTGAATAACAGACAAACCCCAATCCCCAGCTACTATTGTGCCCAGCTCCCCTATTCATAAGAGGCTGCGCACATGAGTATTTCCTCTTTCAAAATTGCTCACAAACTGCTCACCGGTGCTGGCGCCATTGAGCAGTTGGCCGCCGAGCTGACCCGTCTGGATGTCGACAACCCACTGATTGTCACCGATGCCGCGCTGGTCAAGTCAGGCACGGTGGAGCTGGCGCTGGCGCAATTGGATGGACGTACTTACGAGATTTTCGATCGGGTGTTGCCCGACCCGGAAATCGCCATCGTTGAAGACTGCATGCGCGTCTACCGCGAAGGCGGGCATGACGGCCTGATCGGACTCGGCGGCGGCAGCGCCATCGACATCGCCAAAAGTGTTGCAGCCTATGCCGGTTACCACGGCGCGCTCGAAGACTTGTTTGGTATCGATCAGGTGCCGCGCAAAGGCCCACCGCTGATTGCGATTCCGACCACCGCCGGCACCGGTTCGGAAGTCACCAACGTGGCGATACTGTCCGACAGGGTCGCGCAGTTGAAGAAAGGCATCATCAGTGATTATCTGTTGCCGGACGTGGCGCTGGTCAGCCCGCAAATGACCCTGACGTGCCCGCGCAGCGTGACGGCCGCCAGTGGCGTCGATGCGCTGGTGCACGCTGTCGAGTCCTACCTGTCGCTCAACGCCTCGCCGATCACCGATGCACTGGCCATCGGCGCTATCAAGCTGATCATCAAGGCATTGCCCAAGGCCTACACCAATCCTTCGAACCTGCAGGCCCGTGAAGACATGGCCACCGCCAGCCTGATGGCCGGCATGGCGTTCGGCAACGCCGGGGTCGGCGCGGTGCATGCCTTGGCGTATCCGCTGGGCGGACGTTTCAACGTGACGCACGGTGTCAGCAACGCCTTGCTGCTTCCGTATGTCATGGCCTGGAACAAAATGGCGTGCATCGAGCGTATGCAGGATATCGCCGAGGCGCTTGGGGTGAAAACGGCGCAGTTGAGCGCTGAAGAGGCGGCAGATAAAGCGGTCGAGGCCATGGCGCGACTCTGTGCCGCAGTGGAAATCCCCCAAGGCCTGCACAGCCTCGGCATACCAGAAGATGCAATCCCGGCGATGGCTGTGGAGGCCGCAGGAATAGAGCGATTGATGCGCAACAACCCGCGTAAATTGAGCACCGCCGATATCGAGAAGATCTATCGAGCGGCCTACTAGGACCAGACCCAATCATCGCGGTCACGGTGCGCGCGTCAAAGCATGAGGTATACAATGCGCGCCATCGTGATTCTGCTCAAAAAAGGTGCGTCATGCAGCCCTTCGCTATTGCTCCGTCGATTCTCTCCGCTGATTTCGCCCGTCTGGGCGAGGAAGTAGACAACGTTCTGGCCGCTGGCGCCGACATCGTTCACTTTGATGTCATGGACAACCACTACGTGCCAAACCTGACCATCGGGCCGATGGTTTGTTCGGCATTGCGCAAATACGGCATCACCGCGCCCATCGACGCGCACCTGATGGTCAGCCCGGTAGACCGCATCATTGGCGACTTCATCGACGCCGGCGCGACCTACATCACCTTCCACCCGGAAGCCACGCTGCATGTCGACCGTTCCCTGCAAATGATCCGCGAAGGCGGTTGCAAGGCGGGCCTGGTGTTCAACCCGGCGACCCCGCTGGACGTGCTCAAGTACGTTATGGACAAGGTCGACATGATCCTGCTGATGAGCGTCAACCCGGGCTTCGGCGGGCAGAAGTTCATTCCCGGCACTCTCGACAAGTTGCGTGAAGCGCGCGCGCTGATCGATGCCTCGGGCCGTGACATTCGTCTGGAAATCGACGGTGGCGTGAATGTGAACAACATCCGTGAAATCGCCGCCGCTGGCGCTGACACCTTCGTCGCCGGTTCGGCCATCTTCAATGCGCCGAACTACCAGGAAGTGATTGAAAAGATGCGCTCCGAACTGGCGCTGGCTCGCCCATGAGTGGTTTTGAGCAGTTGTTCCCGGGGCGTCTGCCGCGGCTGGTGATGTTCGATCTGGATGGCACGTTGATCGATTCGGTGCCGGACCTCGCAGTGGCTGTGGATAACATGCTGCTCAAACTCGGGCGTGCCCCGGCAGGTCTCGACGCGGTGCGCGAATGGGTGGGCAACGGTGCGCCGGTGCTGGTCCGTCGTGCACTGGCGGGCAATATCGATCACGCGAGTGTCGATGATGTCGAGGCCGAGCATGCGCTGGAGATCTTCATGGAAGCCTACGCGGACGGCCATGAACTGACGGTGGTCTACCCTGGCGTACGCGACACCCTGAAGTGGCTGCACAAGCAGGGCGTCGAAATGGCGCTGATCACCAACAAGCCGGAGCGCTTCGTTGCACCCTTGCTGGATCAGCTGAAAATCGGCCGCTACTTCCGCTGGATCATCGGCGGCGACACCCTGCCGCAGAAAAAGCCTGACCCGGCGGCGCTGTTTTTCGTGATGAAGATGGCCAATATTCCGGCCTCGCAATCGTTGTTTGTCGGTGACTCGCGCAGCGACGTGCTCGCGGCCAAGGCGGCCGGCGTGAAGTGCGTAGCCCTGAGCTATGGCTATAACCATGGCCGGCCGATTGCCGAAGAGTCTCCGGCGCTGGTGATTGACGATCTGCGCAAGCTAATTCCCGGTTGCCTGGATCCAGCCGCTGAGATAACGTTGGCCGACGCTGTTCAATCCCCTCCTGGAAACTCCATCGTGGTGGTCACTCGCAAACTCTGGATGAAAGTCATCAAGGCCCTGGCCCGCTGGCGTTGGCGCGCCTGACTCGATCCTGGCCGGCTATCCGGCGCGTTTGCACACCTGACTGTTAGACCCTCACGCCACGAGGCACCTCATGATCCGCGAAGAATTCCTGCGTTTGGCCGCTGCCGGCTACAACCGCATCCCGCTTGCCTGTGAAACCCTTGCCGACTTCGACACGCCGTTGTCGATCTACCTGAAACTGGCCGACGAGCCCAACTCCTATCTTCTGGAGTCGGTGCAGGGCGGCGAGAAATGGGGCCGTTACTCGATCATCGGGCTGCCGTGCCGTACGGTGCTGCGGGTGCATGATCACCACGTCAGCGTGACCGTCGATGGCGCCGAGGTGGAAAGCCACGAAGTTGAAGACCCGCTGGCTTTCGTCGAAGCGTTCAAGGCGCGCTACAACGTGCCGACCATTGCCGGACTGCCTCGCTTCAACGGCGGGCTGGTGGGCTACTTCGGTTATGACTGCGTGCGTTACGTGGAGAAGCGTCTGGGCAAGTGCCCGAACCCGGATCCGCTGGGCGTGCCGGACATTTTGCTGATGGTCTCCGATGCGGTGGTGGTGTTCGACAACCTGGCCGGCAAGATGCACGCCATCGTGCTGGCCGACCCGTCGCAGGACAACGCCTTCGAGCAAGGTCAGGCGCGTCTGGAAGAGCTGCTGGAAAAACTCCGTCAGCCGATCACTCCACGTCGCGGCCTGGACTTCAGCAAGCAACAAGCGGCTGATCCGGTGTTCCGTTCCAGTTTCACCCAAGACGATTACGAGCGGGCGGTGGACACCATCAAGGAGTACATCCTCGCCGGTGACTGCATGCAGGTGGTGCCATCGCAACGGATGTCCATCGACTTCAAGGCCGCACCGATCGATCTGTACCGGGCGTTGCGCTGCTTCAACCCGACGCCGTATATGTACTTCTTCAACTTTGGCGACTTCCATGTCGTTGGCAGTTCGCCGGAAGTGCTGGTGCGGGTCGAAGACAACCTGATCACCGTGCGCCCGATTGCCGGCACCCGCCCGCGCGGTGCCAACGAGGAAGCCGACCGGGCGCTTGAAGAAGACCTGCTGTCGGACGACAAGGAAATCGCCGAGCACCTGATGCTGATTGACCTCGGCCGCAACGACACCGGTCGCGTGTCGGAAATTGGTTCGGTGAAACTCACCGAGAAAATGGTCATCGAGCGTTATTCCAACGTGATGCACATCGTCTCCAACGTCACCGGCCAGTTGAAAGCCGGCCTGACCGCGATGGACGCACTGCGGGCGATTCTGCCGGCAGGTACGTTGTCGGGTGCGCCGAAGATTCGCGCAATGGAAATCATCGACGAACTGGAACCGGTCAAGCGTGGCGTCTATGGTGGCGCGGTCGGTTACTTCGCCTGGAACGGCAACATGGACACCGCGATTGCAATCCGCACTGCGGTGATCAAGAACGGCGAACTGCATGTGCAGGCCGGTGGTGGCATCGTGGCTGATTCGGTGCCTGCGCTCGAATGGGAAGAAACCCTGAACAAGCGCCGCGCGATGTTCCGCGCCGTGGCCCTGGCCGAGCAAACCCCGCAAGACTGAGCTGTAACGAAGGAGCTTGTTGTGGCGAGGGAGCTTGCTCCCGCTGGCCTGCGTAGCAGGCCCCTTTATGGCGACTGCTTCGCAGCCGAGCGCGAAGCAAGCTCGCTCGTCACATCAGAGAGCGCCCAAAATAACGCTGCCCCCGTGAGGAGGCAGCGTTTTTTATGGCCTGCGGTTTAGAAGTCCAGGCTGACACCCACGTTGATGCCTTGTTGGGTGAAGTCGTCATCCTTGCGAATGTTGTAGCTGGCCCGTAGCGCCAGGTCTGGAGTCAACTTCTGGCTGACGCCCAGGTTCAGGCGGTTCAGGTTGGTTTGCGGGGTGTAGCCCTGCAGGGTGAAATGGTTGTCGGGCAGGCTGTTGAGGTTCATGGTCAGGTCCTGGGTGTCGTCCTTATATTCGCGTTCGTGGGCGAACTCGCCGAACACCTGAGTCTGCGGGGTGATTTGGTACTTGCCCTGTAAACCGACGCCTAGGCGTTTCGAGGTGCGCTTCTGGTCTCCGAAGGTCAGTGCCGTGGAGTCGTTGCCGTTCTCCGAGTAACCATCGACTTGCACCTTGGCGTAGTCGGCGCTGATGAATGGCGACAAGTGCCACGGGCTGCTTGCCTGCTGCGCAATGTCGTAACCCAGGCGACCGGTGATGGCCAGCACAGTGCCGTTGGTATTGCCTTTCTCACCGCGTTCGTTGACGCCCAGGTCGAACTTGCGTTTGAGACTGTCGTAGTCCAGATGCCCAGCCGTCATTGCCGCGTCAGCCCACCAGCGATTTTGCTGATATTGAGCGAACGCCGTTCCCATGTACGTGTTGAGTTTGTACTGCGAATTGTCGTTGCCCGCTTCCAGCTTCTGACGATAGAAGCCGGCAGCCACGCCAACACGCCAGGCCTCGTCGAGACGGTAGCTACCGCCAATGTTCAAGTTGTAGCCGTTGCCATCTGCACTGGCTGCACTGCGTTGATCATCAAAATTCAGGTGCTGACCGCCACCGGCGACAATCGCACGCCACTGACCGATGTTTTGCCAGTTCTCCCAGTCGGATTGCCATTGGTTGCGCAGTTCATCCTGATGCGCGCGCAGGGTGGCGTGGGCCATTTCCGGTAACAGTGTCAGTTCCCAGGGGGCTGCCAGTATGGAATACGCGTAATCGGCGATCAGGCGTTGCCCGGTTTCGGTCGGGTGCACCGAGTCGTTGTAGATCAGCTTGGTCGGGTCCGGCGTGGCGCTGTTGATCCCGTACCGGGCATTTTCCGTACAGCTGTCACCGCTGAAGCAGGTTGCGGTGAGGTTCTGGTCGGTGGCCAGGCCAAATTGCGCCGGGTTGGCGAAGGTCTCTTTGAGCAGCACCGGAATATTCAACGGGATGACTTCGGCATTGACGTGCTGCAACTGGCTGACCAGTTCAGTGTTGAACTGGGCGCTGAGCTGGGAGGTAAAGGCCTGCAACGGGCTGCCATTGATCGCCGGGGTCAGCCCGATATCTGGCAGTAGCCAGACCATGATGTATTTGGCGCCGGCCTGTTGCAGCGTTTGCACACTGCTGACCAGCCGATCGGCTGCGGCATTGGCCTGATCAAGACTCGTTACCCGGCCCTGGAGGAAGTCATTGCCGCCACCGGAGAGGTAATAGAGCGCGTTCGGGTCAGCGCGAAAGTTGTTGCTCGGCAGATAACCGGGCCGACTGCGCTCACCGGTGTCCGAAGTGGTGGTGATCGAGTCGAGGATCTGATCGGTACGGTATCCACCTACCGCCCAGTTGTTACCGTCTGGCAGGCCTTCACTGGCGCGGACCGCCGAGGTCGAAGCGGCCGTTTGATCGGGTGAAAACCCCAGTTTCCCCCCCAGTAACTGCGTCGAGTTGGCGGCGCGAACCTCGCCGTTGCCATCCTTGTAGGTCGGTCCGACGCGGTTGGTGAACCGCTCGGTTGCGCCTGCGGGGCCGCCTGTATCGGTAAATTGCCCGGCGTCGTTCAGGCTGTCGCCAAAGACAATGAATTTCGTATAGGGCGCGGGGGCCGCAATCGCCTGGGCGCAGGCCATTGCAAGAACACAACTGGCGAGCGGTACAAACATCGTCTGTTTGATCATGAGCAAGTCCATTTATTTTATTGTTGTAGTGAACGGAACGACAGTACCAAAAACTTTCGCGTTTTAGCTATGGCTAAAGGCTGCATCGATTGCTTGCTCTGCGCCATATTGCACCCTCTGCTCAGCTAAGTTACTGTGCGGGAACGTATGAATGAGACCTTCCCCGTGTTGATCGTCAGCAAACTCTTGGATCAAGTCATCAAGGCCCACGCCCGTTGGCGTTGGCGCGCCTGAACTTTCTCTGCCGGCCCGGCCGGACCTGTGCCTGTTTGCCTTCTTTACCCGTATGAAATGCCGCTTTTGCCGGTTCCATTCCAGCAACTGACCGAGCGTTGCAAGACTGCGGGTAAATCATTCGAAGGCCGTCTCAAAAGTCAGTGAATTCAAGAGGTTTCAAACCATGTTGCTGATGATCGATAACTACGACTCTTTTACCTACAACGTTGTGCAGTACCTTGGTGAGCTAGGCTCCGAGGTCAAGGTTGTGCGCAACGATGAGCTGACCATCGCCGAAATCGAAGCACTCAAGCCTGAGCGCATCGTCGTGTCCCCCGGTCCATGCACCCCGACCGAAGCCGGCGTGTCCATCGAAGCCATCAAGTATTTCGCCGGCAAACTGCCGATTCTTGGCGTTTGCCTGGGCCATCAATCCATCGGCCAAGCGTTCGGTGGTGATGTAGTGCGCGCCCGCCAGGTTATGCATGGTAAGACTAGCCCGGTATTCCATGAGGACAAGGGCGTGTTCGAAGGTCTGAACCGTCCGCTGACGGTCACCCGCTATCACTCGCTGATTGTGAAGCGTGAAACCTTGCCCGATTGCCTGGAACTGACCGCCTGGACTCAGCTCGAAGACGGCTCGATCGATGAAATCATGGGCCTGCGTCACAAGACATTGAACATCGAAGGGGTGCAATTTCATCCTGAGTCGATCCTGACCGAACAGGGCCATGAGCTGTTCGCCAACTTCCTCAAACAAACCGGCGGCACGCGCTAAGGACTTTCCATGGATATCAAGACTGCCCTGAGCCGTATCGTCGGCCATCTGGACCTGAGCACTGATGAAATGCGCGATGTGATGCGCGAAATCATGACCGGGCAATGCACAGACGCACAGATTGGCGCGTTCATGATGGCCATGCGCATGAAAAGCGAGAGCATCGACGAGATCGTCGGCGCCGTTTCGGTCATGCGTGAACTGGCGGACAAGGTCGAGCTGAAAACCCTCGACGGTGTTGTCGATGTAGTCGGCACCGGCGGTGATGGTGCAAACATCTTCAACGTCTCGACGGCTTCCTCGTTTGTGGTGGCGGCGGCGGGTTGCACCGTGGCCAAGCACGGTAACCGAGCGGTATCGGGTAAAAGCGGCAGTGCCGACTTGCTGGAAGCGGCGGGGATTTACCTGAACCTGACGCCGGTTCAAGTGGCGCGTTGCATCGACAACGTCGGCATCGGCTTCATGTTCGCCCAATCGCATCATGGTGCGATGAAACACGCTGCCGGCCCGCGCCGCGATCTCGGCCTGCGTACACTGTTCAACATGCTCGGCCCGCTTACGAATCCGGCCGGCGTGAAACATCAGGTGGTAGGTGTGTTCAGTCAGGCGTTGTGCCGACCGTTAGCCGAAGTCTTACAGCGCATGGGCAGCAAACATGTGCTGGTGGTGCATTCGAAGGATGGCCTGGACGAGTTCAGTCTGGCGGCGCCAACCTTTGTTGCTGAATTGAAGAATGACCAGATCAGCGAGTATTGGGTCGAGCCTGAAGACTTGGGCATGAAGAGTCAGAGCCTGCACGGCCTGGCGGTGGAAAGCCCGGCGGCTTCGCTCGAACTGATTCGCGATGCCTTGGGGCGGCGCAAAACCGAGAACGGTCAGAAAGCTGCAGAAATGATTGTGCTCAATGCCGGTGCTGCGTTGTACGCCGCTGATCATGCGGTCAGCCTGAAAGAGGGCGTTGCCCTGGCTCATGACGCGCTGCATACCGGCCTTGCGCGTGAAAAGCTTGAAGAATTGGGTGCGTTTACCGCGGTATTCAGAGTGGAGAATGAGGCATGAGTGTACCGACGGTTCTGGAGAAGATCCTCGCCCGCAAAGTCGAGGAAGTGGCTGAGCGCAGCGCTCGCGTAACGCTTGCCGAGCTGGAAGCACTGGCCAGGGTGGCCGATGCTCCGCGTGGTTTTGCCAAGGCGCTGATTGCCCAGGCCAAGCTCAAACAACCGGCGGTGATTGCTGAAATCAAGAAGGCTTCGCCGAGCAAGGGCGTGATTCGCGAGAACTTCGTGCCGGCCGAAATCGCCAGGGACTACGAGAAGGGCGGGGCAACCTGCCTCTCGGTGCTGACCGATGTCGATTTCTTCCAGGGCGCCGACATTTATCTGCAGCAGGCGCGTGCGGCGTGCAAGCTGCCGGTGATCCGCAAGGACTTCATGATCGATCCTTATCAGATCGTCGAAGCCCGTGCGCTGGGCGCTGATTGCGTGCTGTTGATCGTTTCCGCGCTGGATGACGTGAAAATGGCCGAACTGGCAGCCGTCGCTAAAGGTGTTGGCCTCGACGTGCTGGTCGAAGTCCATGACGGTGATGAGCTGGAGCGGGCCTTGAAGGTTCTCGATACTCCGCTGGTCGGCGTGAACAATCGCAATCTGCACACCTTTGATGTCAGCCTGGAAACCACGCTCGATCTGCTGCCGCGCATCCCGCGCGATCGCCTGGTCATTACTGAAAGTGGCATCCTCAATCGCGCCGATGTCGAGCTGATGGAAATCAGCGAGGTGTATTCGTTCCTGGTCGGTGAAGCATTCATGCGCGCCGAGAACCCGGGCACTGAACTGCAACGCTTGTTCTTTCCAGAGCGTGGCGTGGCGGTCAGCAGTTCTACACTCGACTGAACCTGATTCAATGAAGAAGCCGGCGTTGCCGGCTTTTTTGTATCCACCGCAAAGGATTCGCACTGCCATGACTCACCCTATTGCCTTGACTGTCGAAGCCGGTCTGCGTGCCGAGCAGGATTTGTTGGCGACGGTCTGTGCCGGCGACCAGGAGTTTGGTTTGCTGTTCTGGCAGCCGAGCGATCGAGCGCTGGTCATGCCCCGGCGCTTGAGCCGTCTGCCGGGGTTTGAGGCCGCTTGCCAAGCGTCGGCGGCACACGGTTGGCCGGTTTTGTTGCGTGAAACCGGCGGTGAACCGGTGCCGCAGTCGGTTGCGACGGTCAATATCGCGCTGGTGTATGCACCGCCGCGCAGCGAAGGTGACCACGGTAGGATCGAAACCGCTTATCGGCGTCTGTGTGATCCGATTTGTGCGCTGCTGACGGAACTCGGTGGCAAGCCTTCATTGGGTGAAGTCGAGGGCGCTTTCTGTGATGGGCGTTTCAACGTCAATCTCGATGGCCGCAAAATGGTCGGCACCGCTCAGCGCTGGCGCCAGAGCAAGGGTGGTCAGCGTCCGGTGGGTTTGGTGCATGGTGCGCTGTTGCTGGACGACGAGCGGGAGTCGATGGTTGAGGCGGTGAACCGTTTTAACGAGGCGTGCAGTCTGGAGCAGCGGGTTCGCGCGCAGAGCCATATCGCCCTGCATGAACAATTCGCCGCCCCGGATGCCATCGCGCGGCTGGACACCTTGTATCGGCAAATGCTCGCCGAGGTGATGTCGGCTTAGCGGGTACCGAATACCACCATGGTCTTGCCTTTGACGTTGACCAGATTGCGCTCTTCCAGATCCTTGAGCACGCGCCCGACCATTTCCCGCGAGCAACCGACGATCCGGCCGATTTCCTGACGGGTAACCTTGATCTGCATGCCGTCCGGGTGCGTCATGGCGTCAGGCTGTTTGCACAGCTCCAGCAAGCAGCGCGCAACCCGCCCGGTGACGTCGAAGAACGCCAGGTCGCCGACCTTGCGTGTGGTATTGCGCAGGCGCTGGGCAATCTGGCCGCTGAGCACATAGAGAATGTCCGGGTCTTGCTGGGACAGCTCGCGGAACTTGCAGTAGCTGATCTCGGCCACTTCGCATTCGACCTTGGCGCGAACCCAGGCGCTGCGTTCCTGTTCTTGCCCGGCTTGTTCGAACAGACCCAGCTCACCGAAGAAGTCCCCGGCATTGAGGTAGGCGATGATCATTTCCCGACCATCGTCGTCCTCGATGAGAATGGTGACCGAGCCCTTGATGATGAAAAACAGCGTATCCGAACGATCGCCAGCGCAAATGATATTGCTCTTGGCCTGATAGCGACGGCGCTGGCAATGCATCAATAACTTGTCGAGGTTCTTGATTTTGGGTGTTGGGGTAATAGCAACCATGGTTGTATCCCGAAAAGACTGCACGGTGTGTTATGGATTTTTTATGAATCGCTGATGACGGCCGAAAAAAACAGCAGGCTAAGTGCCATGAAATTGGCGCCAGCTTAACAGACACATTCCGTCGTTATTCGATAATTTATCAATACTGTAAGTGTGTTGCTTGCGCTGATGCCAGTCGCTGTCAACCGAAGGCCCTGTGCTAAGCTGGCGACCCTTTTTTAACAGTGGAGTCTTGGCGATGAAGGCACGCATCCAATGGGCTGGCGAAGCCATGTTCCTCGGTGAGTCCGGTAGCGGTCACGTGGTGGTCATGGACGGTCCGCCTGATGCTGGCGGTCGGAACCTGGGTGTCCGTCCGATGGAAATGCTCCTGCTCGGTGTGGGCGGTTGCAGCAATTTCGACGTGGTCAGCATCCTGAAGAAGTCCCGCCAGGCTGTGGAGAGCTGCGAAGCCTTCCTCGAAGCCGAGCGTGCGACTGAAGATCCCAAGGTCTTCACCAAAATTCACATGCACTTCGTGGTCAAGGGCCGGGCACTGAAAGAAGCTCAGGTCAAACGCGCCATCGAACTGTCGGCGGAGAAGTATTGCTCGGCGTCGATCATGCTCGGTGCGGCGGGTGTCGCCATCACCCACGACTACGAAATCATCGAACTCGGTTGATTCGACATTCAACTATCATAAATGCAGTGCAGACTCTGGCGATCATTGGCCCAGGTCTGCATAATGCGCCACTTTTTTCAGGGCCGTGATCGGTCAGCCGACAGATCACACACCCGAACAGACAACCAAAATCGCCATCGCGAAGAGGTGTTAACCGTCCTACGCTGGTGCGTCGTTCGCATCTGACGGGCATGCTTGATCACGCGGCCGGGCCGCATACATAGAGAGTTTTTAAACGGTGAAAAGCAAACTCAAGCTCCATGGGTTCAATAACCTGACAAAGACCTTGAGCTTCAACATCTATGACATCTGCTATGCGGAAACTCCGCAAGACCAGCAGGCTTACGTTGAGTACATCAATAAAGAGTACAACGCCAAGCGCCTGACGCAGATCCTCACAGAAGTTGTCGATATCATTGGTGCCAATATCCTGAACATCGCCAGTCAGGACTATGAACCCCAGGGCGCCAGCGTCACGATTCTGATCTCTGAAGAGCCGGTGACCCCGACCGACAGTCAGATCGAAGAGTCGCCGGGCCCGTTGCCCGAAATCATCCTGGCCCACCTCGACAAGAGCCACATCACGGTGCACACCTACCCGGAAATCCATCCGGTGGACGGTATCGCAACGTTCCGTGTGGATATTGATGTGTCGACTTGTGGCGTCATTTCACCGCTTAAGGCGCTCAACTTCCTGATTCACCAGTTCGATTCGGATATCGTGACCGTGGATTACCGCGTGCGCGGCTTCACCCGTGACATCGAAGGCAAGAAGCACTTTATCGATCACGAGATCAACTCGATTCAGAACTACCTCTCCGAAGACACTCGCGACGCGTATCAGATGACCGACGTGAACGTGTACCAGGAAAACCTGTTTCACACCAAAATGCTGCTGAAGAACTTCGAACTGGATAACTACCTGTTCGGCGACGCCACCAGCAACCTGTCCTCTGAGCAACGAGCTCAGGTGACTGAGCGGGTGAAACACGAAATGCTCGAGATTTTCTACGCACGGAACATGTCGAGCTGATCTTTGAAATAAAGATCGAAGTGTCTAGTCCTGAAATAGGTTTACACCTGTTTCAGCCTCAAAACGCCCGATGCACCGCATCGGGCGTTTTGTATTT